>NZ_QJHD01000012.1:0-117426 GCF_003184505.1 Blautia sp. BCRC 81119
AGCTTGCGGAAAGATATGATGCAGTATGTGTGGAAGATCTGAATCTGAAGGGAATGTCCGGAGGGCTGCACCTTGGGAAAGGTGTGCAGGATAACGGGTACGGGCAGTTTCTGTTCATGTTGGGATACAAGCTGGAAGAATATGGAAAACATCTTATAAAAGTAGACCGTTATTTTGCATCCAGTAAGATCTGCAGTGTATGCGGACATAAGAAAAAGGAACTGGCATTGTCGGACAGAATGTATGTTTGTGAATGTGGAAATAGGATAGACCGGGATGTGAATGCAGCAGTCAACATCCGTGAAGAAGGAAAAAGAATCTATAAAGAATGTGCCTGACGGCACAAGAAAAAAATCCGTAACCGGATAAACATAAAAAACAAAACCGCGGGACACGCGGGGATAGCCTGTTTTAGCTTTGCCCTAAAGGGTAATCGAGCAGGAAGCCCCCACTTCAAAATCGTAAGATTTAAGTGGTGGGAGCATGTCACTTGCTTTGTGGAACAGATTGATATTTACAGGGAGGAATCGTATTTCAGATTCTTCAAGTACATAAGAGTTCACTTTTCGTTGTATTTTAAAGAAAGAGAGACATGGAAACTTTGGAACAACAGCGAAAGTATCTTTGAAAAAGATCAAGGGATTACAATAAAATGATATGTAAATGAAGAGTAAGGGGAAAAATGCTGATTACGGATATTATTAACATTTTGGGGAATGAGTTTAGTAGTATATATTGCGTAAATCGTCAAGATCAGTACATTCAGATTTATAGACATCTAAATGAAAACACAGAGTTAGATGAATTAATGAACGAGAAGAAAACATATGAAACCGTAATACAAAAGTATATAGAGACCAATGTATTTGAAGAAGACAGAAATAAAATGCTGGTTGCTACGGATTTTAATAATATATGCAAACAACTGCAACTGGTCTCACAGTTCACAATACATTACAGGATAAAAAATGGTAATGATATTTTGCGTTATCGTATGAAATGTGCAAGAATTGGAAATGCAGATACATTCGAAAAAATAGTGTTTGCGTTTGCAAGTGAGGATTCAGATATAAGATTAGATGAGTTAGGCATTATGAACTTGAGCAGCACCGGTGAGAAAAGAAAAAGCATCTTTTCTCTGCTTATTAAGTGATGATTGTGAGCTGGATCATCGGAGAATGGACAATGTTATTAATGAGTTTGTAGAGAATGCTCCGATTAAAGGAATAAAGATTAAATATGGTATTTACAAAAATATAGATAAGAATCTTTCAATAGCTACCATATATGATTATGCATCTATGGCGGCAGAAACAGTTATGGAAGATTATAATCATGACTATGCGTATTATACAGATGAACTGGCGCAGAAGAGACTTTATAACCAAATGATAGAAAACGATTTTACAGATGCTTTGAAAAATAAGGAGAGATTGGTATAGACGATATTATTTGGATTATTAATCGGCAGGGATAGTCACTTTCCCTTTATATTCCTGCAGGTTTTACATAAGAAGATGGATTTCGGTCAGCAAAGGCAGCTCCCACAATGCCTTTTGGATATCCGCTTCTGCAAGTTGTAGTAAGTAATTGCTTCCCATCAAAATCATGGGGAAAGCGAACTGGTCTGAAAGACCGCCAGTTAGTGTGATGATGATAAGGAGATTTTGAAACTGATGACAGACAGAGATTATGCAATTAAATCAGTGAAAGAAATTACCTTCCATATGGCAAGTCATGCACAGGATTAAGACATTATACTGATATTAAAGAACTGATGACAAGCTACCAGAAACTGATTTTAGAAAACCAGTTGTATTGGAAGAACTGGATATGGAGTGCCAGGAGAAAATCAATGAAGATATGGCATATGCATTGAGTTATCTGAGCATTTATAACAATCAGCTGAATGTGCCAAAGATGCACCGGGAAATGAATAACCTGATGATCATTTATGGCTTGTCTGATATGATCTATCGTGGAATGACACTGGTGAAGTTCTATGCACCGAATGGTGTGATGCTCAGTGAAATCCTTCATTCCTGTTTTTGCAGTCATTATAATAAGACAGATGTGGAAGTACAGCAGGAGCTAGGAATAGGCAGGACTTCTTTTTATAAAATGAAGAAGCAGGCACTTGGATATTTAGGATTTTATTTTTACGAGATCGTGGTACCGCAGGCAAAGGATAAAAGATTTAAACCGTCACTGGGCGTTGAGGAAGAGTAGGTGAGTAATATGAGATACGAAGATTCGATGAAAGGTGTAGCTGATCAAATAATCAAAGAACAGCAGCGAGCCAGTAAAATTAAAAACAATCCAGAAGAGTTCCATTGGCATGACGAATATGCAACGTTGAATTTCTTTCGGTTTATCTGCAAAAATATCGGTAACTTGAGAAATGGAGAAATTGAAAAAATGGTCACACGTTTAAAGTACATAGATCAGAAAGCAGTGGAAAACCATGTGAATGGTGCTGTTTGGGCATTTGATTATGATAAGATGTTCTGTGTATTGATGGAAAATGAAATTTGTCGAAAGGTGTGTGAAAAGAATAAATATAACAGTTGGATGAATCTGATGGGACAGTATTGTGTTTCAAGGACTTAAAGACGAAGAAAGTTGTTGGAGAGAAATAATTTCCAGCAACTCTGTCTTTAATGAATAGAGTTCATTTTTTTATTCAACTATTCCCATGATATATACAATATGTAAATGTGCAATTCAAATATCAGTTTATGCTAAGTGCAAAAATAATAATAATTACTATTATTGACAAAAGAATAATTATCATGTATAATACAGATATACAAGAAACAAAGTGTTAGAAAAATTGCTAGGAACTTGGTAACAAAAATAAATCGACATTGAAAATGGAAAATGACTATGAAAAAATATGAATGTGAACCATGTGGATATATTTATGATCCGGCAGTAGGAGATCCAGACGCCGGTATCGCTCCAGAAACTGCATTTGAGGATATTCCAGATGACTGGACATGCCCAATCTGCGGATTAGGAAAAGATGTTTTCGTTCCTGTAGAAGACTAAGCAGAAAATGCAGGTACGAAACTGCCAGACATTAAAAGAGCCTAAGAGAACATATAAAAGAAATGGAGGTCAAATTATGACTTACGATTTAAACATTACCTTTGATGACAATTTAGTAACAGGAAATAAAACAATCGATACACAGCACAAAGAATTGATTGACCGTATCCAGAACTTTGTAACTGCCTGTCAAAATGGCGACAGCAAAGTAAAAGCAATCAAAATGCTGGATTATCTGGATGAATATACTGACTTTCATTTCAAAGAAGAGGAAAAGCTTCAGGAAAAATCCGGTTATCCAGAGCGTGAAAAACATTATGAAAAACATGAAGAGTTTAAAAAGACAATTCAAGAACTGTATGAATACCTTCAGGAGTATGAAGGACCAACAGATCGGTTCAGTGAACTTGTACAGAAAAATGTAATCGACTGGCTGTTTGGACACATTAAAACATACGACCGCTCTGTGGCAAAATTTATCTTTATGAAACAAAATCCAGACCGATGCTAAAATAAACCAGGGAACGAGTTCACTCAGAATGTAGACAACGTGATGAAGTAAATTAGGGGCTGTCACAATGCAGCCCCTTTCCTGTTATAGCGATATTCTAGGTAATATATTGCGCTGGCATGACATATTATTTTACTACTACTATATGGGAAGAGCAAGCAGCTCTTCTTTTTTTTGTCCTTTTTATCCAATTTTAAGTTGTAAAGTCTCTTTTCATTCGACAAAATTCTCCACAGACAGAGGATATGCGACGAGCATTGATATGAACATCTATTTATGGAAAGAGGATATTGAAGACGGGGAATCGGTAATGACAGCCGAATATAGACCTGTAGAATACGGAAAGGACTATGATGTTGTCAATAATCCTGATAAATTTCAACTATATATAGATGGAAAAGAGATTAAATAGTAATCTCCTGAAAGCAAGCTTTTTGTCAATTATTTCAAAGAAAAATTAAAGGATAACAATACATAGTTTTGACAATGATATTTTGAAAAAATTTATAGGAATGCTCTATTATCAAATTGACATAGGAATATGGTAGCGTATAATTAGAATTGAATACACTGAAAAAATGGAGGAATTACATGAAAGCACATAAATATTGGTCAGTAGGAGCATTGATCACAATGCTTGGGACTTTTTACACTGGATATAAAAAGCAAAAATCAAGTCACAAATACTTTGCTTTAAGTTCTATGTTATGTATGGTAATGGCGATATATACAGGTCATAAAATGATTACCGGGAATAGGAAGAAAAAGGCGAATAAAGAGAAAGATACAGAAAGGGAGGGATAAATAATGTTGGAAGTAGGGGTTAAGGCACCGGATTTTGAGTTGCCAGATCAAAATGGGAAAATACATAGATTATCGGATTATACAGGAAAAAAAGTGATTTTATATTTCTATCCCAAGGATAATACAGCGGGATGCACGAAACAGGCATGTGGGTTTTCTGAGCGATACCCTCAGTTTACCGAAAAAGGAGCAGTTATTCTTGGAGTCAGTAAGGATTCTGTATCCTCTCATAAGAGATTTGAGGAAAAATATGGATTGACATTTACACTTTTAGCAGATCCAGAGCGGAAAGTTATTGAAGCATATGATGTATGGAAAGAAAAGAAAAATTATGGCAAAGTCTCTATGGGAGTAGTAAGAACCACATATCTTATTGATGAACAGGGGATTATTATAAAGGCAAATGATAAAGTCAAGGCTGCAGATGATCCTGAAAATATGCTCAAGGAATTAGATTAATGAAGATAATATTATCCCCTGCTAAAAAGATGATTACAGATACTGACAGCATAGCGCCGGATGGATTGCCTGAATTTATTGAAAAGACGACAGAGATACAAAGTTGGTTGAAAAGTAAGTCAAAAGAAGAACTGAAGACTATCTGGAAATGTAATGACAAAATTACAGAACAGAACTTCAATAGATTGGAAAACATGGATCTTTATCATTTACTTACCCCAGCTGTCTTATCATATGAAGGAATTGCTTTTCAATATATGGCTCCATCCGTGTTTGAGGACAGTCAATTCGAGTATGTACAAAATCATTTGAGAATAATATCTGCATTTTATGGTGTGCTAAAACCAAGGGATGGTGTGACACCTTATCGTTTGGAAATGCAGGCGAAGGTTGGAATAGGAGAAACAAAAAATCTGTATGAGTACTGGGGAGATTTATTATACCGCTCAGTGATTGATAACAGCAGGATTATAATCAATCTGGCATCGAAAGAATACTCTAAGTGCATAGAAAAATATCTGACACGACAGGATAGATACATTACGATTACATTTTGTGAGTTATCAGGAGATAAACTGGTGACAAAAGGTACATATGCTAAGATGGCCCGTGGTGAAATGGTTAGGTTCATGGCTGAAAACAGAATTGAAAATCCTGAGGATATTAAGAAATTTGATAGACTAGGCTATTCATTCCGCTCTGATTTATCATCAGATGCAGAATATGTTTTTGAACGGAAAAAATGATGATTGAATGATTATTTTAAATAAAAGGTAATCAGTAATATTGATTATTATAATAATAGTAATTATTACTATTATCTATTGACAATAAACAGATTGAGATGCACCACGAAGAGAGATATCGTGCACTTCTTAAGAATATTGAAACTGCACAGGTGTTTGAAAAGAGTGAAGTTAAGGTATGGGAATGCCGTAACTGTGGACATGTTGTGGTAGGAACAAAGGCACCTGAGATATGTCCAGTATGTAACCATCCACAGAGTTATTTCGAAATACGTGAAGAGAACTATTAAAGAGAAGGAGATTATTACAAAGAAGAAAGTGATTATTAAAAAAAGCAGTAATGATAGGCTGTGGCTTTGTTGGTTCTGCATCGGTTGGTAAAGAAGCATTAAAGTTTAAGAATCGACGGATGCTTTGAAGAAAGTTATAGAAACAATTGGATTTTAAATTTTAAACATAGGAAGATAAAAAAGATGGAAGTAAAATATTATGTATGCAATCATTGTGGAAACATTATTGAAATGTTAAAGGATCAAGGCGTACCAGTAATGTGTTGCGGAGAGGCTATGCATGAGTTAAAAGCTGGAGTGACAGATGCTGCTGTTGAGAAGCATGTACCTGTATATACAGTGGACAAACAGCATGTACATGTTGTGGTCGGTGAAATAAAACATCCAATGCTTGATAATCATTTCATTGAATGGATTACACTAAATACAAATCAGGGTATTTATAGAAAACAGCTAATTCCAGGACAGGAACCTATTGCGGATTTCTGCCTCTGTGATGGAGAATATGTAGAAGAAGTATACGCATACTGCAATCTTCATGGACTCTGGAAATGCTAAAAACACTTGACTTTCGTGCTAAGATTACAAAATAATTCAGATACAACAGTAATATATGCTGTGTATTAATATATTTATAAGGAGGAATAAACTAATGAAATATGTATGTGACGTTTGCGGATGGGAATATGATGAAGAGGAAGGTTATCCTGAAGGTGGTATTGCACCAGGAACAAAGTGGGAGGATGTTCCAGAAGATTTTGAATGCCCATTATGTAATGTTGGAAAAGATCAGTTTTCAGAAGTTGAATAGAAGCCTAATCTTGTGTTAAATACAGATGGATAAACCAAAACCCTGGTGCGTGAGCAACAGGGTTTTTTATTGCGATATTTTGTGATGATATCACAGAAAATAATCTACCTTTTGCTTATAATGTAGTTAGAAACTAAGTAAGGAGGTAGTCTAAATGAGATTAAAAGATAAAGTTGCAATCATTACGGGTGGAAGCCGTGGTATAGGATTTGCTACAGCTGATAAATTCTTGAAGGAAGGTGCTTCAGTTGTGTTGGCAGCAAGTTCACAGGAATCGGCAGATGTTGCTGTAGATAAATTAAAAGAAAAATATCCCAATGCAATAGTTGCTGGAATTAGTCCAAATCTGGCAAGCATGGAGTCTGTCAGAAAGGCTTTTAAAGAGGCAACTGAAAAATATGGATGTGTCGACATACTGGTAAATAATGCAGGGATTTCAGAAAACACCTCATTTATGGATTATACAGAGGAGACTTTTGATAAAGTCATGGATCTAAATGTAAAAGGAGTATTTAATACTACTCGTGTAGCAGCAGAATGTATGGTGGCAAGAGGCAAGGGGGTCATTCTCTCAACTTCTTCCATGGTGAGTATTTCGGGACAGCCAAGTGGGTTTGCTTATCCGGCATCGAAGTTTGCAGTAAACGGATTGACTGTATCATTAGCAAGAGAACTAGGACCTAAAGGTATTCGTGTTAATGCTGTTGCACCTGGAATTACAGAAACTGATATGATGAAGGCCGTGCCAAAGGAAGTTATCGAACCTATGATTGAAAGAATTCCATTGCGTCGTCTTGGACAGCCAGAAGATATTGCCAACGCGTTTGTGTTTCTTGCTTCAGATGAGGCGAGTTACATTACAGGTGTTATATTAAGTGTAGATGGTATGGCAAGAAGTTAAGTTAATGAGGTATGGTGATGTAATCACGGAAAATAAATGAAATTAAGACTATAATAAATCTACAAAAAGAGAAAGATAAGGAGGACTGTAAAATGTCTGCTATTAATATCAATAAAAATAATTTTCAGAACGAAGTACTGAATTCCGATAAACCCGTTCTTTTAGATTTTTGGGCATCTTGGTGTGCGCCTTGCCGTATGGTAGTACCTATTGTAGAGGAGATTGCAAGTGAGCGTAGAGATATTAAAGTTGGAAAGATTAATGTAGATGAAGAGCCTGAACTGGCAAATAAGTTCAGTATTATGAGCATTCCAACTTTAGTGGTTATGAAGAATGGGAAGATTGTACAGCAGGTTTCAGGGGCGAGACCTAAGAATGCGATTTTAGAAATGCTTTAGGGGGGGTGTGCTAATGGGATTTTTTGATCTCTTTAAACAGTCGAATATTAATCAAGGCATAGAAGAATATAAAAGGACTGATGATGCAGTTCTGCTGGATGTACGTACACCGCAGGAATATCAGGAAGGACATATACCAGAAAGTAAAAATGTGCCGTTGCAGCAACTTGACAATATTGCTTCTGTAGCGAAGAATAAGGATATCCCACTGTTTGTATACTGTTATTCCGGTTCACGAAGCCGCCAGGCAACTGGGATACTGCAACGAATGGGATATTCTAAAGTAAATAATATCGGTGGCATTGTAGCTTACTCAGGAAAGGTGGAAAAATAAGATGAAGGTAATAATTGTAGGAGGTGTAGCCGGAGGAGCTACAGCCGCAGCAAGAATACGCAGACTGAATGAACATGCTGAAATTACTGTGTTTGAAAGATTCGGATACATATCCTATGCAAATTGTGGACTTCCATATTATATTGGAGACGTGATCACAGACCCGGAAGAACTTACACTACAGACACCAGAGAGTTTTTTTAAACGCTTCCGTATTAACATGAAAATTCATCATGAAGTTATCTCCATACATCCGGAACGTAAAACGGTTTCAGTGAAAAATTTAGAGAATGGTGAGATATTTGAAGAAAAATATGATAAGCTGATCCTCTCTCCAGGTGCAAAGCCAACACAGCCGAGACTTCCCGGAGTAGGTATTGATAAACTTTTTACACTTCGTACTGTAGAAGACACTTTTCGGATAAAGGAATATATAAATAAGAATCATCCAAAATCGGCTGTATTGGCAGGTGGTGGTTTTATTGGTCTGGAACTGGCAGAAAATTTGAGGGAGCTTGGCATGGATGTTACGATTGTCCAGCGGCCTAAGCAGCTGATGAACCCTTTTGACCCGGATATGGCATCCATGATCCATAATGAAATGAGAAAACATGGGATAAAACTGGTACTGGGCTATACAGTAGAAGGATTTAAAGAAAAAGACACCGGAGTGGAGGTCCTGTTGAAAGATAATCCATCCCTTCAGGCTGATATGGTAGTTCTGGCAATCGGAGTCACACCAGACACAGTATTAGCAAAAGAAGCCGGTCTGGAACTTGGCATCAAGGAAAGTATTGTAGTGAATGACAGAATGGAAACCTCTGTACCGGATATTTATGCTGCAGGTGATGCAGTTCAGGTAAAACATTATGTTACGGGTAATGATGCGCTGATTTCTTTGGCAGGACCAGCCAATAAACAGGGCAGAATCATCGCTGATAATATTTGTGGCGGTGATAGTCGTTACCTGGGCAGTCAGGGAAGCTCCGTTATAAAAGTGTTTGATATGACAGCAGCCACTACAGGTATCAATGAAACCAATGCCAAAAAGTCAGGATTAGAGGTAGATACAGTAATTCTTTCTCCTATGAGTCATGCCGGTTACTATCCTGGTGGAAAAGTGATGACCATGAAGGTGGTTTTTGAAAAAGAGACCTATCGTTTGCTTGGTGCTCAGATTATTGGATATGAAGGAGTTGATAAACGTATTGATGTGCTGGCAACAGCAATTCATGCAGGGCTGAAGGCAACCCAGCTGAAGGATTTGGATCTCGCATATGCACCGCCTTATTCCTCTGCCAAGGATCCTGTAAATATGGCAGGATTCATGATAGACAATATAGCAAAAGGTACCTTAAAACAATGGCATCTGGAAGATATGGATAAGATTTCTAGAGATAAAAGTGTTGTGTTGCTGGATGTGAGAACTGTAGGTGAATTTAACAGGGGGCATATGGATGGATTCAAAAACATTCCTGTAGATGAACTGAGGGAACGTATCAATGAAGTTGAGAAGGGAAAGCCTGTTTACCTGATATGCCAGAGTGGGCTACGCAGTTATATTGCAAGCCGTATTTTGGAAGGAAATGGATATGAAACATACAACTTTTCAGGTGGATTCCGCTTTTATGATGCAGTGGCTAATGACCATGCACTGATTGAAAGATCATATGCATGTGGTATGGATTATTAGAAATAAATAAAATATTTTTATAGTTTGATTGTAATATAAAAAGATCCCCCATTTATTAGAATGACTTCCATAATTCTGATAAATGGAGGATTCTTCTTTATATGTTACAGAAAAACAATTTTATGACCTTTGGAGTGTTTCCAGTCTTTTTGGATCAAGGATTGTGATTTTGCCGCGGGAGAGTTTGACGAGACCCTCGCCTTGAAAGTATCGAAGCATTCGAGTGATAACTTCCCTGTGGGAACCAAGATGATTAGCAATCGTCTCATGAGTGATTTTCAGCTCGTTTGTTCCTTCGATAGAGGTCTCTTCTAAAAGAAATGAAGCAACACGCTTATCCAAACTCTTCCACATGATTTGTTCAATCAGCCACATGACATCAGAAAAACGGGTGGCCATTAACTCATTGGTATAGTTTGCGACGGGAGCAGATTCCTTCATAATGTCCTTATAGATTTCAGCAGGGATGATCCAAAGATCAGTATCTTTTTCTGCTTCAATGGTTACTTCAAATTGAATGGAGCGTATGATACATGAGGCGGATAAAAGACACATATCCATATCGAACAGACGGTAAAGTGTAATCTCCCGTCCTTCATCTGAAAGTATGTAAGTTCGAAGCTGCCCGGATTTAACCAGTAATAATCCAGTACAGTCCAGGTTTCCATTGTGAATGATTGTCCCTTTTTTTACATACTGTGTGATTAAATTGTCTGAAATTATTTTTTTCTGTGTTGTATTTAAGTCATTCCATAGTGGAAAACAATTTTCGAAGTTCATAACCGTTATCTCCTTTACGAACATAGTATACTTGCTTTTTTTAGATGCGTCAATTATGTAACTGGCATATGCCATAAATAGAAATAAAAAGAAGTGTAATAAAGTAAATTATCTTTTCTGTGATATCATCACAGAAGCAAGATCTTTTATGCGATATATTAAGTTCAAATAGGAGAAGGAGTTGAAAAATATGACATCTATAAATATAAATAAAGAAAAGTTTGGACAATTAATTCATAAGGAAAAACCGGTTTTGGTTGATTTCTGGGCACCGTGGTGTGGTTATTGCCGTAGAATTGGAGCGGCTTATGAAAAAATAAGTGAAGAATACAGCGATATTCTTATTGCTGGAAAAGTAAATATTGATGAAGAACCACAGATTGCAGAAGCTGAAAAGATTGAGATAATTCCTACGCTGGTTTTATATCGGGATGGAAAGGCAATAGATTCTATTGTTGCACCTGAATCAAAAATAATGATAGAGAATTTTATTAATGAAGCATTGGAAAAATAAAAGGAGGACTGCTGTATGAATGAAAATCATGTTTACGATATGATTATCGTGGGTGGAGGACCTGGAGGGTATACTTCAGCATTATACGCAGCCAGAGCAGGACTTGATACAATTGTTATAGAAAAATTATCTGCAGGTGGTCAGATGTCATTGACCTGGCAGATTGATAACTATCCTGGTTTTGAAAATGGAATTGACGGATTTTCATTGGCAGAGAAAATGCAAAAACAGGCGGAAAAATTTGGCGCTAAAAGTGAATATGCTGAAGTTTATAATATGGATTTAACAGGAAAGCTTAAGAGAGTAGAAACTAGTTCGGGAATTTATATTGGGAAAACAGTAGTGATTGCTACTGGAGCAAATCCAAGAGAACTTGGTCTTGCTAAAGAAAAAGAATTGATAGGTCATGGGGTTGCTTATTGTGCCTCCTGTGATGGTATGTTTTATAAAGATAAGATCGTGGTGGTTGTTGGTGGTGGAAATTCTGCTGTATCAGATGCTGTTCTTTTAAGTCGAATTGCTAAGAAAGTCATCATTGTTCATCGAAGAGATACATTACGTGCAACGAAAATCTACCATGACCAGCTGATGAAAACTGAAAATATAGAGTTTCGATGGAACAATACAGTAAATGAACTGATTTATGGAGAACGATTGACTGGTGTGCGGTTGAAAGATACAGTTACAGGAGAAGAAAACATTATAGAATGTGACGGCCTGTTTGTGAGTATAGGAAGAAAACCGACAACAGATTTTTTAGATAATCAGATAGAACTGGATAATAAAGGATATATTGTGGCAGGTGAAAACACTGAAACGAGTATTCCGGGTGTTTATGCTGTAGGAGATGTCAGAACAAAGTTACTTCGTCAGATAGTAACAGCAGTGGCAGATGGTGCTATGGCAGTACATATGGCAGAAGAGTATGTGGAGAAATAACAATCAGAATTTAATTGTTTAAGAAATTGTTCTTTGGTTAATGGCATTTTTATGTATCCTCTAGTTTTACTAAAATTCAATATGTATTATGTATATAAATAACAGATAATCAGGTATTATCCTTCAGCTATTTGAAAAAATATATATCTACTGCAACTGTTCCGTAATATCTATAGTTTAAAAATGTACAAGAAGCTCGGTTGTCTTATTGGGGACGATTAAGAGGAAGAAATAAACACTATATAATGAAACAATTACATATGAGATGGAATTTTCTATAAGGACACAGGAATCTGGCAGTTCTTAGTGTTACCAAATCCTTCTGTCGTACAGGCTTCATAAAAGGAACTAATATGCGACACTATTGCAATCGAGGTAATATTGACATAGAATTCCATGTATTATAGAATGGTATCTGTAAAAAGAAGGCATGAAGAAAGCAGCTTTAAACGGGCTGCTTTTTTTGTGTCTTCTTTTGTCTTTCCTGAGTACCGGAGGAAAAGGAGTTTTCTGGATGGAGCAGAGAAGACAAAAATAAATAAGAACAGGAGGAAGTATATGGAGGATACCAAAAAAACAGTTTTGGCGGGAAACGGGGAAAAAGATGTTCCGCGTGCGGTCTACGATGGTGTTTTGACAATCGATGTAGACGCGCAGGTTGAAAGCATGGAGGAACAGGAAGAAGCCAGATGGCATCAGCTTTTGAATGCACATCGTACCAGAAAGATCCTGACGGGCCAGCTCGGGGGCATTGAAAAACTGGAGAGTGGATGGATGGTTGCTGTTACATACTTTAATGGTTTCCGGATCATTATCCCAATGAATGAAATGATGATCAACCTTCAGGGAGACGGGCGTGAAAACGCGGATACCTTAAACCGTCAGGTCCGTATTGCTAACAACATGCTCGGCTGTGATATTGATTTCATCATCAAAGATCTGGATAACAAGAGCCGGAGCGTTGTAGCATCCAGAAAAGATGCAATGCTTAAAAAGAGACAGACTTTTTACCTTGGGGAAGATACAGAAAAACCAATGCTCTATGAAGGCAGGATCGTAGAAGCAAGGGTGATCGCGGTAGCTCCCAAAGCAGTCCGCCTGGAAGTCTTTGGTGTAGAAGTATCTGTCCGGGCCAGGGACATGGCCTGGGAGTGGATGGTAGATGCCGGAGAAAAATTCCAGGTAGGTGATCTGGTGCTGGTCATGGTCAATAAGGTGGAAGCAAGCTCTGTTGACCAGATCATTATAGAAGTGGATGCAAAGAGTCCGACAGCCAATATCAATAAAGATAACCTCCGGAAATGCCATAAACAGGGAAAATATACAGGGATCATTACGGAAGTCTATAAGGGAACCTATTTTATCCGCCTTGATATCGGAGTCAATGCCGTGGCACATTCCTGCAATATGTCCGCACTTCCGGGAAAGAAAGATAAGATTGGATTTGTGGTGACCCGCATCAACGACAACTATGAAGTGGCAGAAGGCATTATCACAAGGCTTATCAAAAGAGCTTCCTGAAAATGTTTTTATGATTTTCAAAGAATTCTGTTGACACAGAAAAAGGGATTTCTTTAACATCGGAGATAAAGATGGAAAGGAGTGACGTCAGATGGCAAAAAAGAAGAAAAAACAGATACGGGAAACCTTGTACTGCCCATATTGCAAAAGACCCGGGGTACTTAGGCCTGCAGCTTATGTCTATGGAGATAACAACCTGGATCCGGAGAAATACCTGTATGTATGCAGCGGCTATCCTTCCTGTGATTCATACATTGGGGCACACAAAAAAAGTATGCGTCCCATGGGAACCATGGCTGACAGCAATCTGCGTAATAAGCGGATCGAAGCACACAGAGCTTTGGATGCAATCTGGAAAAATGGTTATATGACCAAACATAGCACGTATATCTGGCTTCAGAACCGTTTGAATCTCCGGGAAAAGGACACACATATCGGGAAATTTTCTTATTACCTGTGTGAACAGACCATCCGGGAATGTACAGACTATATAAAAAGCCGAGAGGAGAAAAAGAAATCCCCGGATAAAATAAGCGTGGCATGACGGAAAGGATGGATGCCCTTGAGACTACAGGCGACAGAAGATGATGTATATCATCTGATGGACCTTAAAGAACAGTATTTTATTATGACAGCAATATGCAGTGTGGCAGAGGGAATCAGCGCATACTTTTTCATATACCAGAAAAGATGCTGGGATCTTGTATATTTGTGTACTGCACTGGCGCTTGCGATAATCCTGCTTCTTCGTCAGGCCATAAAAATCAGCCGGAGGATCATGGAGGCAGAAAACTGTTATATGGCACTTGAAGAGGACAGCCTGGCAGTCTGCCAGCCGGAAAAGAACGGAAAATATGAGTCCTGCAGGATCTTTTACGATGAGATGGACAAGATCGTAGAAGGAACCAGGCGGGGAGTTCCGGAATTTTATATCGTGATCCGAAAAGAAGGGAAAGAACAGAAAAGCTTTTTCCTTTTGGATGAAGAAGAACAGGAACGGGATGTTTTCTGTGTACGATCCTTTGGCTTTGACAATCAGGGATTCATGGAGTTTTATCGGAAACTCAGGTGGATCGTACCGGGAAGAACAAGGATTATCGGGACCAAAACACAGGAAGTATGGAAACTGCGGCGGCCGAATATCGGAATCTGTACGGCAGCAGGCATGCTTTTGGGGTATGTACTTCCAAAACTCCTGGAAATGATGTATGGGTAACAAGTTATATGAAAGAAAACAGATCAGAAGCAGAGATTAGAAAGAGTGAAAATGACAAGGAGGAAATGTCATGAGATGGTATACAGCAATCGGAATGAAAAAAGATGATGCAGATGGAAGGTTTTGTGTCTGGGTAGATGGGGAAGAAAAAGTACTTACAGAAATGGAAACTATTTTGTGGGCTGCGCTCACCTGGTCTTTCTGTGAAGAGGATAAGGTCCATTCCCAGATGCATCGTCTTCTTGTATTTAGCCTTGGAGAAAAACAGGCACAGGAATGGGCGGACAAAGAGGATTTTCAGTTTTGCCTGAACCGTCTGGTAAAGCGGGGCCTGGTTGTGCTGACAGAAGGATGTACCAGAGAGGAAGCTGTATACAGCATTATCAGCCGGTCAGTCATGGCTCCCATGATCTTTTCACCGGCGGAACGCATGAAACATTTTATGGAATCCCTTTCCATGGGAAAAGGACTGAAGTTTTCACTGAGGGCCTTTAAAAAGCCGCTGCTTACAGAAGAGGAATACCAGCTACTTTCCTATCTTCAAAGAGAAGGGGATGTTTCCTGCCACCTGAAATGTTTAAAGGAAGAGGCAAAAAGCAGGGAACCCCATTTAGCAGATTCCCTCCAGGAACAGATACAACGGGAATTTATAAGCCGCGTAGCGCAGCTTTACTATAAGAAACAGCTTGTGATCGACAACATAAGAAGGGAGGACTGCCTTGAAGCAAACGGAACATCCGTATTGGCACAGGCTGTATAGATGCTTGGAAGATTTTGGCACACGTTATCAGAATATACCGGATTTTTTTAAGGACAGGATCCAGCGATATGGTATCCTGTCTCTTTTTATCCTGCTTTTCGGATCATTTATGGGAACATGGATGAAAGATAAAACTTTTATTTTCTGGTCTTTCCTGCTTGGGATTATCGGATTTATAAGAACATATCTTATTTTCCGCACCGCGGATAAAAAGACCTATGAAATCGTGGAAGGGCTGGTAACCGGGATAGACGGGAAAAATCCCTTTGCAAGATTACGGAAGATCCGGGTAAGTGATCCGGCCGGACGGCAGAGTGAACTTTTGCTGGATAAAAACGTAAAAGTTTTGGAGGGAAAACGTTACCGGTTTTATTTTGGCATAAATGAAAAGAAGCTGGTAGGAATTCGCCGGGTGGATGCAGCACTCAATAACGGTACTTTTTTGGGAAACGAAGAAATATAAGAGGAAGAGATTCCTTTTATAGCAGGGAGGGGAGCACCAGGCATGGTTCGATTCCATGCTGCCCTGTTTCCGCAAAAGACTATTGCGGGAAATACAGCAAAGGAGAGAAGGATATGTCAGAAACACTACAGGGAACCGTGAAATGGTTCAGCGCACAGAAAGGATACGGCTTTATCACCGGTGAAGACGGGATTGATTATTTCGCCCACTTTTCGGAGATCCAGATGGATGGATACCGGAAATTAAGCGGTGGCCAGCCGGTCCTTTTTGAAGCAGGGACGGATGCCAATGGGCGAAGCCTTGCCAAAAATATTTCCCCGGCGGATCCAAACGCTGAGTAAGACGTTTTCATAGTGCATGCACAGATTACCTATTCCCCTCAGATACATGCACTTATGCAGACGGATGAAAAGACAGGCGGTATCATGCCGCCTGTCACAACATGTAGCAGAATAATAAAGATAACTCACACAATAACACAATATATAGTTAAAATTAATTGACAACCACAAAATGTTGTGGTAGTCTTTAAATGAAAAATAATTTAACAGTCTATAAAAGACTGTGGTTATTCTTTAGTTCCGGACATTCCGGAAGAAACACTTTGGGGCGGTCTTGCCCTTAATGAGAAAAAATGGATATGCAAAATATAAGGAAGATGCAAGAAGGAAAGAAGATTCTTTTTGTGTCTTTTTTTATTGCATAAAAAGCAGAAAGGAGGAGCACGAATGAAACTGGCAGTTAAGGAAACTGCAAAAAGAAATACCTTAAAAACATCAAAAAAAGAAAACACATTGTAAAATCAGGAGGGTCGATTATGGAGACAATTAAATGGGAAAACGCAAATGCACTGGAAATTGGAATGCTTATGGAGATGGCAGAAGACGGCTATGTGTTTTGCATCGAAGATGGAAAGATACAGGCTGTTGAAGTCCGGATTTTCAGCTAGCGTGGAAAGGCGGACATTATGTATTATAAAGATGACTTTTATAAGGAGTTCCGGACAGAAAAGGAACTGTGCGAGTATCTGGAAGAGATAGACAGCCGGGCAGAATGGATCCGGATCACCAGTAAGAAATTAAAGGTGGCAGCAGCAGGAGAGGAAACCTGCACAGAGGTTCCGGGCATTTCCCTGGAAGCACTGGAAAAAGATACTTTATCTCATTCCAGGCTGGTTCTTATCCTGCCCGAGAGGATCTGTTATATAGGAAATTCAGCAATCAAATCGTTGAAAGGACGGGCCAGGATTGATGGCAAAGCCCTGGCAGATGTCGATAAGAAAACACTGGCAGAGATCTTGAATAAATGCCTGAAGGTTGCAAGAGGAAGAGCACTGATCCGTTTCTGTGAAGGAAAAATAAGGGCAGTCCTGTCTGGTGATGAAAAAGATTATGCCATCATATCCATGCCGGATATGTACATGGTTACCTCGGCATATATCCATGGGGACTATGAGAAGGCAACGTTTTTAAACGGCTATGCAGATCATTATTCTGTTACGGCGTCCTGGCAGCTGGAAGATACGAAACTTACAGATGTTTATAAGGAACTGATGCAGAATTATGGAAGAAAGACCGATAAGGACATAAAAGCAGTTGTACGGATCACTACGTCAGACGTTGGTGTGTCCGGAGCGAATATTTTTTATTCCCTGCAGGAGCCGACAAGAAATGTGATCCTTGGCAATGCCCTGAAGGTTACGCACAAAAACTGTAAAGGAATGGAAGATTTCACGGAAAACATAGAGTCGATCTTTGATTACTACCGGGAAGTCTTAAAAGGGGTCATGCGGCTGTGTGATATCTGGATCGAGCATCCGGCAAATGCCATGGCTGGGATCATGAAGCAGGCGGGATTTGGAAAAAAACTGCTTGCAGAAACCGTGGAGCAGTTTAAGGCTACTACCGGGAATGAGCCATGCAGCGCATACGAGATCTACTGCGGGATCTGTGAATCCATTATCATTGCAAGGCAGGAAAAGACGAATGAGAGAGGACTTTTAGCTCTGGAAGAAAAAATTGCCGGCTGTGTGTCAAAACGCTGGCATGAATATGATATTCCTGGCACTGTAAAATACTAACAGGATTTAAAAGAATGGAGACAGCATGGACTGTCTTTTTTTGATGGGAGGAAAACATGAAGGTTACGAATGGAAAAGATGTGGCAAGGCTGCTGGTAGATGAATACTTGAACTGCCATCCCACCGGACACAAAAAATTTATGGAGTCCATGGCAAAAGAGCAGCAGGAAATAAAAGACAATTACACGTATCTTGGCTTTGCCTGGCTAAAAGGTCTTTCAGAGGTCAGATATTACGACCTTCGAAACGAAGCATCGAAACTGATGGCCGATGATCTGTGTCTGCATGTAAAGGAACAGCCAGAAAGGGTGCGCCTGGTGTATGAAGGTGCAGAGGAAATGGAAATCAATCCTTCAGATGAAGAGCAGATGGCAAAAATGTTTACCTGCTACCTGCTTGCAGGAAGTATGGACGGATATGGGGAATTTGTGGATTATGCCCTTGATACCCACCGGACACTGCAGCAGAACCTGACACGGTTTTTCGTGGAATGGTTTGCAAAGGCAGAAAAAGGCTCTGCATTTTTAAAACAGGCAAAGATGGTGTATTCCAGGTATTCCCTGCCATATATCTAAATTACGGAGGTATGTGATGGATAGAAAACTTCCGGACTGGTTAAAAGAGAGCAGGGAGGCAGAAAAACTGATCGCATGGCTGAAATCGCCGGATTGTGAAGTAAAAGAATTTTCCGGACAGCTGTTTATAAAGGCAAGATATGGAAACTGTTTCTTTTTCTTTGACTGTTTAAAGGAAAACAGAAAAACAGACCGGAACTGGTGTGCCGTGATCCACATGCCGGAGTATTCCCTTTATGAAGCAGAAGATCTTTTTCTGAAGCCGATCGGGATACCGGATGATTTTGGTTTTCCTGTGCGTGAGGATCTGATCCCGAAACTGGAAACACAGATAAGCCGCATTGGAAAGAAACTTATCCGGGAACAATGGGATGAACTTTTGTTAAAAGGCGGGTATGCAGCTGCACAGATGATCCCGGAGATCAGCAGGGTTTATATCCAGCTAAATGCAGACCGTTTTATTAAAAAAGGAAAGCGGCCGGAGGATCTGATCTATCAGCCGCAGTTTCATTTTGCGGATATGAAGTGGGAATTTTCTGACTGGATGTTTCTGGAATATTTAAGCAACCCACAGCGGGCAGCAGAGCTTTTCGCCCAGAAGTGGCTGCTTGAAAAACTTCCGGAGATTTCAAAAAAGAAGATCTGTATCGGATGTATCCGGGAGGAAATGGAAGAAATGTTAAAAAAGACTGGGACAGGGCCAGAGGTAAGCCTTCCGCGTTCTGCTTAGTATAAAAAATGAAAAAATCAGGAGGAAACGAATAATATGGGTAAATACAATTACATGAATCTGAACCAGAAGATGATCAGGATTAGAAGAAAGGTGCCGAAGCTGATCCGCAAACGGTACAGTGAGGACGTTACTTATGATTTTGTAAAACTGGATGATATCTATGAATGCCTGACACCGGCCCTTAATAAATACGGGGTCGATTTTGACATCTTAAGTGAAAGGCCGACACAGATGGACGAACAGGGCAATTCCGTGTTTTTAAAGGAAATGGGAGCACTCTGGAGATATGAGGCTGACCTGGAGCTGTGCTGGACCAATGCTGACCGTCCGGGAGACAAGGTACGGAGCTTTTTGCATGTCATTGGAACCAATGAAGCACCGGATAAAGCAAAAGGTGCGGCATGGACGTATGGCCTGAAGTATTATTTCTTAAATAAATTCAACATCATGCAGGCATCTGGAATAGACGATCCGGACATGCGTGGGACGGAAAAAGAAGAAATGCCGAAGCAGGAAGCTTCCGTAAAACCGGAAAAGCCGAAAAAGAAACAGGAAAAGACAGAAAGAAAAGAAACCACAGCAAAGCAGGAGCAAACGGAATCGGTCAGGGAAAAGAAAACGGACCGTAAAAAACTGCGTGATGGAAATGCCATATCAGAAGGTACTGTAAAAGTGGAATATGCAGTGACGGATACAGAAGAAAACCTTCCTGGACAGATGACTTTTGGAATGGAAGAAAGTGAAAGCGGACTGGAAGAATTTTCCGCTGAAGAAACCAAAGCGGAAAATCCGGTTCAGACCGAGGAAATCTCCGTAGATGAGGAAATTACTGCCGAGACGGATGCAGACGGTTTCCGTGCAGTAGAAGAAACGGATGAAGTTCCATTTGACGAAGATGATGAGATTTCTTTTGATGCAGAAGAAGAGGAAGAAACACCAGAAGAGACTGCAGAGGAAGTGTTGGAGGATATGGCTCACGAAGAGGATGCAGAGGATGAAGTGAAATGGGCAGAAAAGGTTATCTGCAATTTTGGTGTCTATGCCGGGACCCCTCTTGGGGAAATGATGCAGGATGCCAGAGGTTACCAGACGATCAAATGGCTGGTACAGCGTTACAAAGGCCAGAATCAGGAAATACAGAAAGCTGCGAAGATTCTTTTGGATCATGAAAAGGAAATGCAAAAAGCAGCCTGAAAACAGAGAAATAGTTTGAGGTGGCTCCGGGAACGGGGCCATCTTTTATGAAGAGGAGGAAGGCATGTATGCCAGAGAATCGTTTACGATCGCAGAAGTAGCAGATCTTTTGTCAATCCGAAGACTGAGTGATTCTTACCAGGACGAATTTCCGGTGGAATGTCCTTTTTGCGGGGATTTAAGAGGAAAATGCAGTTTTTGCATCCGCAAAAATGGAGAACTGAAGAATGTTTACCATTGCTATCATTGCGGGGCAGCCGGAAACATGCTGACACTGTATGCGGAACTATCCGGCATTTACGGGAGAAACCGGTATAAAGAAGCCTACCGGGAGATAAAGCAGGCACTTTCTTTTTCTGGAACGGATAAAAGACAGCAGTCCACGACACGAAATGGGTTCGCTTCTATCGTTTCTAAAAAGAAACGCATTTCCCTTACGGAAGAGGAATGGGATTACCGGGACCATGTATATAAGGAAATGCTCACTTTTCTTAAGCTTAAGGAAACACACCGGAGGAACCTTCTCCTGCGTGGGCTGACGTTAAATGAGGTCAGACAGATGGAAGAACGAGGTTTTTTAAGTACGGATGAGGAGAATTCCGTGGCCATTGCCAGAAAGCTCTTAAAAAAGGGATTTCGCCTGGATGGGGTTCCTGGATTTTTCATCAACCGGGATGGTGACTGGGAAGCTGCTTTTTATAGGAAGAATAACGGGTATCTTTGCCCGGTCCGGGATGGGAAGGAACGGATCATAGGATTCCAGATCCGGCTGGATGTTCCTTTAAAAGAACGGAAGTACCTCTGGTTTACCAGCAGCGGCTTAGAAAAAGGCACATCAAGCGGCAGCCCGGCAGGAATGTTTGGGAAAATAAAGGATGGCACGGTTTACGTAACGGAAGGTATCTTAAAGGCAGAGATCGCATGGATGTGTACAGGAAATCCTTATATCGGAGTCCCTGGAGTCTCCAATCATAAAGGACTGGAAACTGTCTTGCGAAACCTGAAAGAGCAGGGGTTAAAAAGAGTTTACGAATGTTACGACATGGATAAAATGATGGAATTGTCCTGTAAGCACGATGAAAAAAGTGCGTGCCGGCAATGTGAACATGGAATTTATCTGTATCATGGAGAATGCCCCAAAAAGCGCAGAAAGCGGGACATGATCCGAAAAGGCTGTATAAAACTATATGAGATCTGTGAGGAACTGAATGTATCCTGCAAAAGAGTCACCTGGGATACCGATGCATCCGGTACCTGGATGGAACACTACAAAGGCGTGGATGACTGGATCCTTCAAAAAGAGGAAAAAGAACACAGGAAGACGGCATAAAATGTTTGGTCAGATAAAAGGGAAACTGGAATTTTTTTCAGTTTCCTTTTTATCTGGCTGAAAAAGCCGGAAGAAAGGAGAAAGCGATGCAAATAAGAGACGGACCAAAAGAAAACTGCAGGGAAAAAAGCGATCATGAAAGGAGAACGTGCACTTGGAAAAAAACTGGAAGAAAAGATGGATGGCGGGTGCGATGGCTTTTGCTCTGTGCTGCACTACGCTCTTGCAGACGGGAGCTTCTGCAGTATCCGCCGCTGAGGTGGGAGGCGTTTCCGCACAGAGCGAGACGCAGATCGAGGTACAGACAGAAACACGGCCAGAAACGCAGACGGAGAAAAACGAGGAGGAACTGATAGAGGAAACCGTTGCTGATCCGGAACTTGCGCTTATGGTTACCGAAGGGGAAGCCTTTGATATCCAGAATGATTTTACAGGACTGAAACTCTCTGACGGAGACCATGTGGAACTGAAAAAAGCAGCAATGGAAGACGGGACTGTATTTGATTATAACCATGCGGGAACCTATAAATGCGTATATCTTGTTACACCCGCATCCGGGGAAGCCTATCTGGTTGCCAGAAACATTACGGTGACACCAAGGGAAGCAGAAACAGACGGATCCAATGGCGGTCAGGAACAGGAAAGCGGCGATGACGAACCGGAGGCAGACCCCGTCCTCCCGACCATAAGCCCGGAAGATGCCCCGGAAACCCTGGAAGAGCCGGAAGAAACGGAGGAGCCAGAAGAAGAGGAAGCAGAAGAATTTTCCGATGAGGAACCAGAGGATGGAAGCCATCAGGTTGGCATCGTACAGGGAAATGAATTCAATATTGAACTGGACCACGAGGACGGACGTTACCAGACGGGGGAGACGGTCAACTTTTCCGGTGATATCCCGCAGGGAAGCCTGATCGCAGTGGGAACAAGTCTTGTCGAAGCAAACCAGACAGAGAATACCGAAGATCTTCTGTATGCAGAAGTAAGCTACGATGAGGGAACAAATTCCTTCAGCTTTGAGATGCCGGAAGATGATGTTGCATTAAGTGTGGTATATGACCAGGCTGAGGGCGGTATTAGTACCATGGCAGCTTCCGATGGAGACTTGTGGGATGATTCAACAGACATTGAAGCTAATACCTATTACTATTATTCAGATGGAAAACTGCATCCTTTTGATTCTGTTATGGGACAGGGCGGAAATGATTCCTATAAGTATATCCGTTACAAAGCAGGCGGAAAGACTTATACCGTCTATGCATACTGCATGCAGCACAGTAAACAGTCCCCGCCAAGTGGAACGACTTATAAAAATATGGTCGAACTGGATGAGGGCGGCGATGACCGTTATTTAAGGAAGGCCATGTTTTACGGATATGGCGGTCCCGGATGGGGCGGCACATTCAACGGCTATAATATCAAATCCATCATGGAAAAATACGGCTGTTCCTCCGAGACCCGTGCAATGCAGCATTATCTGGTCGATTATTTATATGACGGGGAATCCGGATTTGGAGGATCCCTTTCGACAACTGCCAAAAACATGTTAAAAGAGATCAAGGCAGCCCTTGCAAAGATGCCGGATCCAACGACCATGGAGCTGACACCTGGGCTCAGTGCTTCTGCAAATGGAAACCAGAGCCCGACCTTCACATGGAAGGCAAACGCAGCTTTTGTGATCACGATCCATCTGGAAAACGGGGTCTCCCTTGTAAATGAGACGACAGGAAAAACCGGGACCGGAAATGTGAGCGTAAAGGGCGGTGAAAAATTCCATCTGGAAGCAACCACCCAGAATATTGGAAGCCTGAAAGGAAAATATGCGATCACATCCAACTATCCGCTTAATTTCCATGCCATGCTCTTAAAGCTGGCGAACAGCCAGGATATCGGCTTTGGATATTATACCGATACACTGGAGCTGAATCTGGAGGTAGACTGGCCGGATGAAGCAACGGTCAAGATCATCAAAAAAGATAAGGGAAGCAACGCGCTCCTTGCAGGTGCCGTTTACGGCATCTATGCAGATGAAGCCTGCACGAAACTTATCAAAAAAATGCCGGCAACAAATGCAAAAGGGGAATCCGAAGTAAAGATCACCAAAACACAGGATACCGTTTACCTTCGTGAAATCTCAGGCCCATCCGGATATGTGCTGGATACGAAAGCCTATGGGGTAAAACTGGTCGTGGGGCAGACCGCTTCCAAGAACTTAACGGATAAAGAGCAAAAAGGTGCACTCACCATTTATAAAGAAGGAGAAGTGCTTACTGGAGCGACCGTCACGGAAGATGGTGTGACCTTTGCCTACGAAAAACGGAAATTGAAAGGAGCCGTTTACAGTGTTTATGCAGGTGCAGATATCAAGGCGGCAGATGGCACCCTCATCTATAAAAAAGGTGCACTTGTCAAGGATAATCTGGTTACCGGAGATGACGGAAGCGTTACGTTAAAGGATCTCTATCTTGGCACCTACACAGTAACCGAGACGAAAGCTCCGGATAATTATGTATGCAAAGGAGAGTCTAAGACTGTTGAGCTTGTGTATGCAGGCCAGACCGTAGAAGTGCAGACTGTCAGTGCAACATTTTTAAATGAACGCCAGAAGGCTGCAGTCCGTGTGGAAAAGCAGGACGAAGAGACAAAAAATCCGCTCTCCGGAGGCATCTACGGGCTGTATGCAGCAGAAGATATCAAAGTTGATGGTAAGACCGTTGTTCCCAAAGGAACCCTGATCGAAAAAGCAACGACCGGAGCCGATGGAAAAGCTTCTTATAAAGCGGAACTTCCGATTAATTACAGCTACAGCATCCGGGAGATCCAGGCACCGGAACTTTACCTTAGAAACAGTGAGGATACTTACACCTTCACTTTTAAGTTCACCAATGATAAGGAAGAAAAGGTAAACTTTAGCCATACCTTTACAAATAAGCGTGTAAATGCAACAATCGACCTGGTAAAAGAAGACAGCGAGACAGGAAACAGCGCACAGGGAGATGCCGTATTTGAAGGAGCCATTTACGGGCTCTATGCAAGGGAAGACATTAACCATCCGGATGGCAGGAGCGGAGTCCTTTATAAAAAGGACGAACAGGTAGCTACCCTGACGACCGATAAAGAGGGAAAAGCAAGCGTAAGCAATCTGTATCTTGGAAAGTATTATTTGAAGGAGATCACGCCTCCAGTAGGTTATCTTCTGGACGAAGAGGAGCATGATGTAAACTGTAACTACGAAGGAGACCAGGTAGAGACGGTAAAACGAAATACCGTTTCCAAAGAAGACGTGATCAAACAGCCATTCCAGTTGATTAAAGCAGCGGATAATGATAAGACCGATGCGGACCTTTTAAAAGGTGCCGGATTCTCTGCTTATCTGATCAGCAGCCTGACTGTAAAGGACGATGGAAGCTATGACTTTACAAATGCGACCCCGATCGTTCTTACGGAAGATGGAAAAACAGAAATGTTTACCGATGAACGCGGCTATGCGTGCAGCATCCCGATTCCTTATGGACGCTACATTGTCCGTGAGACCACAACACCGCATAATTTCATGCCGGTAGATGATTTTATCGTAACCGTAACCGAGAACAGCAGCACACCGCAGGTATGGAGAGTCCTTTTGGACGATGAGTTCAAAGCAAAGCTTAAGATCGTGAAACAGGATGATGAGACCAAACAGCCGGTCCTCCTTGCCAATACAGAATTCAAAGTGTACGACCTGGATGCGAAAAAGTACGTGGAACAGGTAACGACCTATCCAAATACGGTTGTCCATAAATCCTATTTTACGGACGAAAATGGTTACCTGATTCTTCCGGAATCCTTAAAATGCGGAAATTACAGGATTGAGGAAGTGAGAGCGCCTGATGGCTACACCCAGAATACCCAGTATGTGGAGATCAAAGTTGATAAGAATACAGCTTATCAGATGGATTCCGTCAGCGGGGATGCCATCATTACCGTGACCTATGAAAACCATCCGGTCAAGGGCAAACTGGTGATCCATAAATCCGGTGAAACCTTAAAATCCTTTAAAAAGGATTTTGTATACGAAGAAGCTTCCCTGGAAGGGGCAGAATTTGAAATCTACGCAGCAGAAGATATTTTCACACCGGATCATCAGGTGGACGAGCAGGGAAACCGTCACGTGATCTATGCAAAGGATACCCTGGTAAAAACAGTGACCACTAATAAAAATGGGGAAGCTGTTATCAAAGACCTTCCGCTTGGAAAATACCGTGTGAAAGAAACAAAAGCACCGGCCGGATTTGTCTTAAATCCAGACAGTCAGGAAGTAGCCTTTATCTATAAGGATCAGAACACACCGGAGATCGAAGAAAAACTGGAATTTTCCAATGAACGCCAGAAAGTAGAGCTGAGTGTGGAAAAACGGGATGCTGAGACCGGAAAGGCTTTAAAAGGTGCAACCTTTGGATTATACAATAAAGAAGCAATTTCTTCCGGCGACAAGGTGATTGTAAAAGCAGATACACTGCTTCAGGAGATCACAAGCAACGAAAAAGGTAAGGCAGCGTTTACGCTGGATCTTCCGCTTGGCAGATACTATGTGAAAGAGCTGCAGGCACCGGCGGGTTATGTATCTTCTGATGAGATCCTGGAATTTGATGCCACATACCAGGGCCAGGACGTAAAAACGATCAAATTAAAATCCGTGAAGAAAAACCAGCCGACAACGGTAGAAGTAACAAAAGCAGATATCACGACCGGAACAGAACTTGACGGGGCTTCCATGAGTGTACTGGATAAGGATGGCAACGTGATCGATTCCTGGACATCCGTAAAGGATTCCCCACATGTGATCAAGAGACTTCAGGTTGGAAAAACTTACATTCTGCGTGAAGAGCTTGCACCATATGGCTACTTACGTGCAACAGACGTAGAGTTTACGATCTCTGATACTGCAGAAGTACAGAAAGTCAAAATGGAAGATGAAGTCCCGGTAGCAAGACTTCTGGTAAACAAGAAAGGGGAATTCTTAGACAGCGTATCCCTTCTTGACAATGCAAAAGGCATGATCGAGCACCTGTTCAACTATGTGACCGGAAACCTGACTGATGTAACCTTCAATGTTTACGCGGCAGAAGCCATCCGTGCAGCAGACGGGGTAAGTGCAGATTATTATGCGGCAGATGAACTGGTCGGCTCCATTACAACAGATGGAAATGGTATCGCCCAGATGGATAACCTCCCGCTTGGACGTTATTACATCGTGGAAAAAGAGACCGCACATGGCTACGTTCTGGATAATGAACCAAGATATGTGGATCTTACATACCGTGACCAGGATACACCTCTGGTTACTTATAGTGCCGACTGGCAGAATGCGCGCCAGAGGGTACAGGTGGAAGTCCTGAAAAAAGAAAAGGACAGTGACAAAGTACTTTCCGGGGCAATCTTTGGCCTCTATGCAGCAGACGACATCGTATCTTCAAAAGGAAAAGTACTCCTTGCGAAAGACACTCTGATCGAACTGAAGACCACAGATGAGGATGGAAAGATCCAGTTTGTTGCAGATCTCCCGATTGACAGCAGGTACTACATTAAGGAACTTGCCGCCCCGGATGGCTATGTGACAGACCAGGAACCGCAGGAATTCACTTTTGAGTACCAGGGCAGTGGAACCAGTGTTGCAGAGTATGCGTTCACCTTTGAAGATGAACAGACTACGGTAGAACTTTCCAAAGCAGACCTGACGGACAAAAAAGAACTTCCGGGAGCATCCTTAAAGGTAACAGATGAGGATGGAAATACGGTGGATGAATGGGTATCCAAAGAGGAAGCACATATCATCAAGGGCCTTATCGTAGGAAAGAAATACAAGATGACAGAAACAAAGCCGGCAGATGGTTATGTGACTGCGGAAAGTATTGAATTTACCGTCGAAAACACAAAAGAAGTACAGAAACACCAGATGCTTGATGATGTGACCAAAGTGGAAATCAGCAAGAAAGACATTACGGATTCCAGTGAGGTACCGGGAGCAAAACTGATCATCCTGGATAAAGATGGAAAGAAAGTTGAAAGCTGGACGTCCACGGATAAACCGCATATGGTCGAAAAACTTCCGGTAGGCGAATATACCCTTCGTGAAGAGCAGGCTCCGGATGGATACCTCATTGCGGAAGATGTGAAATTTACGGTAAAAGATACCGGAAAAGTCCAGAAAGTCAAAATGAAGGACGCACATCCATATGGAAAACTGGTCATCAAAAAGACCGATTCCACCAGTAAGGCAGCCCTTTCAGGAGCAGAATTTGAACTGCGTGAAAAGGAAAGCGGAAAAGTCGTAGAAAAACTGGTAACGGATAAGACCGGAACAGCGACAAGCGGCAAGCTTCCGATTGCTACTTATAAAAATGGAAAAGTAGAGAAAACCGTGGAATATATCCTGGTAGAGACCAAAGCACCAAATGGTTATGAATTAAGCAGCAAAAAAGAAGAGATCCGCTTTGAATACAAAGACGGAAAAACCAAGGTGATCGAGATCGTAAAAGAGATCAAAAACACCAAATCCCCTTCCGGTAGCACACCGACAGGAAACAGCCCGAAAACAGGGGACAGCACCAACATCTGGCTTCCGATCCTTCTGGCAGTCCTTTCTGCCTGCGGCATTGGCGGCGTGATCTGGTATAAGAAGAAAAAAGGAAATTAAGGAATACGGTTCAGGGCTGCTCGATTTACCGGCAGCCCTTTTTCCAGGAAGAATAATCGGAGGTTTGTATGAGATACATAAAAGAAATCATGATCGTGGCAGTCTGCCTGATGGTACTCAGTTTTTGCGTATGTACCGGTTTTGGCATTTACTTTATGTACCGGGAAGGTGTGCAGGAATATGAAGACCTGCGTACATACGTCAAGGAAACAGATGAGGATGACCACACAGAAGGAACAGACGGAAGCGATGGGAAACAGACCGTGGTTGATTTTAAGGCATTAAAAAAGATCAATCCGGATATCGTTGCATGGATCCGGATCCCAGATACCAGCATTGATTACCCGGTAGTTCAGGGAAACGATGACTCCTATTACCTGACACATACTTTTAAGAAGACAGAACATGTGGCAGGGGCCATTTTCCTGGATTCCGATAACAATGCCGATTTTTCTGATGACAAGAACATCATTTATGGTCACAATATGAAAGATGGCAGCATGTTCCGCGGACTTCGAAATTTCCTTGGCGATAAATTTTTAAAAGAACACCATATCCTCTATCTGTATCTTCCGGATGAAGGGGTATGGATCTTTGTGATCGTAAAATGCGAGTATACACCGGCAGATGGAGATGCTTTTTTACTTGGAACGCAGGAAGAAGTCCCGACGCTTCTGCTTTCCACCTGTGGAACAGATGCCTCCAAACGTCTGGTCATATGGTGTGAAAGGCAGGAAGAGAAAGGTGGGCAGATAGAATATTCTGACGAGGAAGCAGAAGTACAGGAAGCTACGGATGATCTTGCTTTCTTAGATGGGGAGTTTGTAGAAAACGAAACCCATGATTTTATTTAAATGTTTGCAGAAATTTAATGGATAATTTCTAAAAAATATAACATTTTAATTTTCAGGTCTTTCTGGATGGACAGGAACAATAATAGTCTATCCGGGAGGACCTTTTTTTTATTGCAAGAATGGCGTAAAATGGCACTTTTGATGGAAATACGATTGCAGAAAAATGAAAAAAGAAATATTAGTTCTGACTATCATGTCCAGTATGCCGCAAATCATTTGGAGAAGGCGAAGGACGTGTTTATGAAAGCGATGAAGATCCTCTGGATTTATATAGCCCAGTGGAAGGAAAAATAGAAATTAAACTGAGATGATAAAAAAATATAGAAAAAAGAATTGACAATTGTATTCTACAGTTGTAGAATACAATTAACTTCTACAGATGTAGAAAATAAAATTCTAGGAGAATCCACGATGAAGACAAAATTTATGACACTTATGACGGTAGCAACACTTGGGATTTTTTCAGCTGCAACGGTTATGGCAGCAGGAAATAACGATTTCTATACACAGCCGCCGGCTGGATCTGAATGGGAAAAAGCAGATACGGAAGGTACCTATGCAAGCTATACGAACGGAAATGATTATGTAAATATCTATAAATATTCACTGGAGGATGTCAAAACAGGGATTGCCAAATGCAATGACACATACGATGCCTGCTATCAGACAATTTATTCAGAGGGAAACAGCCTGTATATGGCAGTGGGATATGCAAAAGATGCAGATGACATCAGTGACGTCAGAAAATTTGTAGAATATATTTCGTATCCTGGAAATCCTTCACTTACCAGACAGGAGAATGAAAACCAGACCGATGATTCTTCTGATGATTCTGATAAGGCAACTACAGATACTGCCAGTCAGAAGTCAGGAGGAGATTCAGATTCCTCCGATACAGAAGAAAATGCTTCTGCAAAATCCTCGGACAGCAATGATGATTCCGATATCCTTTCTACCTCACCAATGACATTAGTTGACAGTGATGGAAATACCATTGAGATTAATTACATTCTTCACAAAGATTATTCTTGTGAATATCGTGGAGATGATGGAATGAACTATACCGATAATGGGGATGAGACTTATACCGACGAAAATGGAAATACCTACTCAGCTCTGAATGATGATACTCATCATCTGGGACATACGTTGGAACAGCATGACCTTCAGGATGCAAACGGTAATACTGTGACGGTTACGGAAACTACAAATGGTGATTATTATTTCCAGGACGAAAATGGTACAGGATTTACGGACAATGGAGACGGGACATGGAGTGATGAAAATGGCAGCAGTTATACAGAAATAGACTGATAGTGGTCAGTAGCTGCAGGAATGGCAAGGGCATTTGCAAATTGTGCAAAAGCCCTTGCCATTTCCGTGAACCGTGGTAAAATAGAGTTATTCCTACATTTGTAGAAAATATGTAACAGGAGGTATGAAAAAGTGAAAAAAACTTACCAGAGACTTCCGGAATCAGAGCTGGATATTATGCTCGTTCTTTGGAATAATACTCCGCCGATGACCAGACCGGAGATTGAGAAAGTGATCACTATGAAGAAAAAACTTGCATCAACAACAATTTTGTCATTGCTGACCAGATTGGAGAACAAAAATTTCGTGGAAGTGACGAAACAGGGAAAAATGAATCTGTATACACCCCTGGTTTCGCAGTCAGATTATCAGGCACATGAAAGCCAGAGTGTTCTTGAGAAACTTTATGGGAATTCACTAAAAAAGTTTGTAACTTCACTTTATCATGGAAAGAAGATCAGCTCGGAAGAAGTCCAGGATCTCAGTGAATTTCTTAAGAACCTGGAGGACAGGGAGGAATAGCGAATTATGGAGGTTTTCATTCTACACATTCTGAAACTGAATGTTATTGCAGCAGTAGTAATTTTACTGGTAAAAGTGCTTGCGACTCTGTTTAAAGGACGTGTATCAGCGAGATGGAAGTACCTTATCTGGCTGTTGATTACGATAAGCCTTTGTGTTCCGGTGCGCCTTCCGGCGAATCTGGCACTGGTGGATTTCAAAGTACTTAGAAGCAGTCAACAGAATACGCAAAGCCCGAAGATAACGGATTACGCAGTCAGACCAGAGGAAAGTCAGAAGATAACAGAAAACGTATCATCTGCGAGCAAAGACATGAAAAATCTGACAGAAATCCCGGAACAAAAGAGAACTGTCAGGTACGAATCAGATAAATGGCTGGGAATTGTGGCTTTGATTTTTGCTGCTGTCTGGCTGAGCGTAGCGGTACTTAAACTGACGGGAGAATTGCTGGCATATTATTTTTCTATAAGGAATCTGGAACGGATGAGTCTGCAGGTAAGTGATACGGTGAGTATTCAGATGTACCGTGCAGCGTGTCAAAAGAAGCACGTACGCAGAATACCGGAACTCAGGCAAAACGCAGGTCTTACCACACCGCTTCTTGCAGGACTTTTACATACAAAATTGTATCTACCAGCAACCGGGTATTCAGCAGAAGAAAGAAAACTTATCTTTTACCATGAACTTACACATTATTGCCATCGGGATCTCTGGTATAAGATGCTCCTTCGAATCTGTGCATCGATATACTGGTTCAATCCCTTTCTTCTTATCATGCTGAAAGAAGCGGATAAGGATATTGAGAATCTGTGTGATACAGCAGTTGTTCGCAGAGTTAATAAAAAGGAACATAAATTATATCGACAGCTGCTTCTCAGGACAGTAGCCATGGAAAATCAGATTCCATATGTGACAGCAAGTCTTAATGACAGCGAAATGGTGTTTAAAGATCGGATTCTGTATATGGTGAACATTCGGAAACTCCGCAAAGGAATTCTTCCGGGAATTCTTGTGACGCTGCTGCTTGCAGGCGGTAATCTGGTATTTAATGTCTCTGCCGGGACAGATACAGTTTCAGTAGAGACGGAGAAGTCTGGTATTGAAAAAAATGCAGATCCAGAGAAAAATAATGTACCGGATTATGCACCATTTTCTGAAATGGTAACTATGCAGAAAGCTGCTGAAACCCAGGACGAAGGAGGAGTGACAGAGAATACAGATACAGAGGATTCTGTAGACGAAGAGGAAAAAGCAGATGCGGAAACAAACGATGAACCTGCCATGGAAAACAGCGGACAGGTAAGTGAAACGACCGATGATGGAATTACCTCTGACAACAACGGGTCTGTTTCATCTTATGAAAATCTGCCAGCAGGCGTACCATATACCAGTGGATTCAGTACTACTTCCGGTGTAGCATCAATTGTAGCACCGGGTGGAGGAGATGAAGAATCCAGAGTTCTTTACGATAACGGAGATGGGACCTATTCTGATTATTATGGGAGCCGATACAGTTATCAGGGAGATGGAAACTGGGCAGATGCCAATGGAAATTCATATCGTACCTGGAATGACGAAGGTTATCATTTCGGAAACCAACTGGAACAGCATGAACTCCAGGGCAGTAACGGTACTGTTAATGTAATAGAAACAACAAACGGAGATTATTATTATTGTGACGCAGATGGGGTCGGATACACAGACAATGGTGACGGTACCTGGACGGATGAGAATGGGAACATCTATACAGAATAAAGGATTTGTCCGATCGATGCATATTCAAATGATATTATTTCAGAAGAGGTATTGTATATGACCTACAATTTAGTAGAAATTCAGAAAAGACAGGAATCTACTGACAAATTTGTTCAGAAAGTTGGTAAAACTTTATGGCATTACACTTCTTTTCCAGCCTTGGATGGAATTTTAAGGAAAAAAGAGATTTGGTTTGGCAGCGCAACGAATGTGAATGATGCAAAAGAAGTGATTGGGTTTATTGATAACCTGAAGCAGAACATTGAGAACGGTCTTACCCAAAATAATATAAAACCCAAATGTGATGTTGATAAAATATTTAAAGAAATATATGACAGAACATCGCAAAAACACCTTTTTATGTTCTGTTTGTCACAGGCATTAGACGATGCAGCTCAATGGGACCGCTATGCCGATTATGGACGTGGTGTTGCAATAGAATTCAATACCGAAGCATTGCACAACTTGTTATATTATCATGGGATGATCATTGGCGAACAGTATTATACTCAGGAGACCAGGGATCATGAATTATACAAATTATTGTCTTCATATATTTCCACTGGAATTCTGGAAGGATTTTCCAACTTAGATGGATTCATTGATAATTTAGCATTATGTGCCCTTATTCACAAACATCCTACATTTACTGCTGAAAAGGAAATCCGAATCGCACCATATTTTGTAACGGACAACGATTCTCATATCGAATACAAAACATTCAATATAATAAAAGAGTTCTACATTTTAGATTTACAAAAAGTCTTAGAAACAGAAAATATGCACAGGGAAGATATTATCAATTCAATTATTATCGGACCACGTTCATCCCAGAATCCAAAAGATTTGGAAAACTACTGCAGACATCTTGGATTGCATAAACTGGCTCAAAATATAAAAGTATCTGATTGTCCATTGCGTTAATAGATAAGAGGTTCCACTTACAGTGTGGAATCTCTTTTTCTGTCGAAACTCATCTATCGATTTTTGTTGTTGTCGGTTGCTTCATATAGTACACTGTCGTTATAATTATTAACCGGCAATGGAAAGAATGAGGAAATCGTATTGGATACCACAGATTACACTTCATGTGCAGAGATTGAAGAAGCAAATAAAGCGTTTTTCGAAACCAAAAGGAATCGAAAAACGCTTTTTCATATATGACATATAAAAAAATGGAATCATAAACGATAGCATATTATTTGCGAATATCTACCAGTCCCTTTTTCAGTATATATTCCGAGAACTCATATGAAGCTCCGTCTCCAGTCACATTCAGATACAGATTTTTGAGGTCACTTTCATTTACGATCCAGGCCATGTTCAGCTGTACACTTTCGCCTGGTTTTATAGAGGAAATGTAGTTTCCACCATTGCCATAATTTTCAGAGACACTATAATATACCATTCCTCCAGTCTTTGCCACGCCGTCCCAGCTAATGTAGTCATAGCCATCGCCGGCCTGTTCTGTTGGAATGTAAAGCTGTACTTTTCCATTTTCCTTAGTCAGGGTCAGTAAAGCACCAAGATAAAGCATATGGTCGATTTCCTCATTTGAATGATTGGTATAGGTAACTGTAACATAGACCAGTTTCTGATTCACTTCCTCTGACTTCACAATTTCATCCAGGGAATCGATTCCGTCGCCAGATTTCACATAATTCAATGTGTTTGTAGATAGCTTTCCATCAGCATCAATGGCTTCCGCCCATTCTTGTGGTATTTTGTCCGGATCGAGAAGCTGAAGATCATCAGAAATTTGAACAGAATCTACCTTTACAGAAATCGTTTTTTCCAGATATTCACCATTTGTGTTTTCACCAATCACATCCAGATCAAAGGTGTCACCAATTTGGTAAATGGGTAGTTTTTTCTCATTTACAGAAGTACTTATTTCATCATTATCATCTTCTGTCTTTTCAGATATCATCTCTCCGCTCCATGTAGGTAATCCGGCGGTCTTTACCATAGTCGTGTTTCCCTCAATCACCAGATTTTCTGCAACTTTTATGGCTTCATCCTTTGACACATCATCTCCGATGTAGATCATAAGCACACGATATAAATCCGGGCAGATAAGATAAATTCTCTGGTTAAGAGCCCCGTTTTCGGTAATGCTATTATATTTGAGATATATCCCCTGGTATTTTCCAAATGTACGCTCTTCACTATCAATAACATTCTGATCCTGTACTACCTGTCCCAGATCATTTTTATCCAACAGGACAAATGAAAAACTGAACCCGCCAGTCATGTCATGCTCAGGATATTGGAGATGGTACTCGTCAATCCAGCTCATGCCCTCCGGAACATATTTAGTAGACAGATCTACCTCTGGGACCTCATCTGGAAGTACGGTCTTCTTTGCTGCATCACCAGCATCAATTTTGACTGAAACACCATAAGAACCCTGTTTTTCCAAAAACCAGTGATACAGATTTACTCCTGCATATACTGCCGTGGAAACTGCCAGCACACACGCAGCTGCCACTGCGGCAACTTTCGGAGCTGTCCATCGTTTTCTTCTTCGCAGATTCGCCACTTTATTATCCGCCAGCTGCTTTGCCACCTCATTTTGAATCATATTATGGATAAAATCCGGTGTTTCGGGAATATCGTTTTTCATATCTTCTAATCTCATATTGACACCTCCTGTAATTCCTGCCTTAATTTTCCTCTTGCCCTTGCAAGTCTCTTTTGAACGGCACCTTCCGATATTTCAAGGATCTGGGCGATTTCTTTTACACTGAAATCTTCTATATAGTATAGAATAACGGGTAAACGCAGTTCCTCTTTTAAGGAATTTACGGCTGTATATAATTCACTGTAATTCTTTGTTTTTTCTAATTCCAGTTCCTGTCTGTCAGCTAGATTTTCCAATGGGATAAATTTACTGGATTTACGCACAAGACTGTAACATTCGTTGATTAAGATACGGATTAACCAGGTCCGGGCATAGTTATCGTTTTTTAATGTACCGACGTTGGAAAAAGCCTTCACAATTGTTTCCTGAATAGCATCTGCACAGTCATAGTCACTAAATAAAATTGTTTTTGCAGTTGAGTATAATTGTCTTTCTGAATCTAGGATCAGAGATCCAAGTTGTTCCTTTGTCATTTAAACACCACCTCTTTTTTTGCCAGCCAGCATTTTCTTTACATCTATTAGACGTGCAGAAATCAAAAATATCCCTAATAATTTATTCTTTTTCTTATAAATGGACAAGTTCGTGGTTTTGCACAAAAAAATGTCTACTTTCAATAGTATTCCATAATGAATGAGATAACTACCAAAAAGATTAATCATTTGTTGGACATTCTTTCGCTCTCCGATGTGAAAAAGAAAAAAATCTCCAATCTGTCAAGCGGATTGAGGGCAAGGTTTGGAACTGCATAATTCCGACCTCAAAGCTGCCGGAATGTGAAATGCGGCTGCGCATTATCAATCAGCGAGGCGAAGATCACAATCAGGTTTCTATTCGTTATCTGTCCGAACACTTGGAAATTGATGAATCTGTTACAACGGAACCACGATTGGAAGATCTGTATCTGTGGTTGTTTCCGCAGACAGATTTGGAAAAGGAGGACAGATAATATGCGACCCCGGATAGGATCAAATCGGCTTTGGAAACTTATCAAAGCTGCGGTCGAGAATATGGGCCGGTCGAGGAAGATGGCTTTCATCTGGCTGTATATATTGAAAAAATCGTCCCGATCCGTCCTTTACTGAACGGTCTGTCCGAAGCGTTTGCTGATCCATTAACAGACATTGGTGCTGATTTAATGGATATTGACCCGAATGACATTAACGGAGCCTATTATGAAAAGTGCGCAAAACATTTACAGGATGTCATGCGGAACGAGCAAAGAGAAAACGAAACCGCACAGCAGAAAGCTCTTGAAAAATATTCAGAACTTGATACGCCATTTTATCTTCATTCTGGAATTTCTAAAGATGCCTTTGATTATATTGAGTTTTATATTTTGTTCCTTGCTATTTTGTGCGTGGCAATCGCAGTACCTACTTTCGCTGGAGAATATCAAACGGGCGGTGACAGCATCCTGCGAACCACCGAATACGGGCGTAAACAATTAGCAATTACCAAGATTCTGGCGGCATTTACACTTTGCGTTTACACAAACCTATGATGAATTTTACGGAAATATTGTAGCTAATAGCATTGTTTATGCGTTGAAAATATCTGAAAAATTGATGATAGTAGAAATATAATATTAAAATAAAAAATTGTTTTACTATAGAGAAATATATAGTATAATACAACCATAAGAAGTGATAAAAAAATAACAAGTTGACCTAGCCAAACATAATAAGTTTTACTGTTGTGTTTGGCTTTTTTTATTTGATAGCCAGAGCGGGAAGTGAGGTGTCTGCAATGCTAATTTGTGTTATCTTTGATTTGGGAATGGCAGTGATTATGTTTTTATTCGGAATCTGCTTTGTAAAATCAAATGGAAAGGCCGCTGCATTTTTGTCTGGCTATAATATGAAATCTAAGGAAGAACGAAAACAGTATGATGAAAAAGAAATGTGCAGAGTATATGGAAATCGGATGATGTGGATGGCACTGCCATTTGTAGCCGGGGCAGCCATAGATTTATTATACAGTGGAATCGGGTGTCTGGCAGCGTGTGTAATATGGACCGTTCAATTTGTTTTATTGATGAAAGAACGTATGAAACGAGAAAAAATAGAAAAGAACATTTAGGCAAAAATTATATGCGAAAGAAGATATACAAGCTATCCAGGAACAGGATAATTCTCGGGAACAAGAGGAACTTTAATTACTTAAAGGAGATGACGTGAATATGAGATGTCCATATTGTGAAGGAAAAATGCGAAAGGGTCAGTTGCATGCGGTTGGTGCAGGGGCAGGACTGGAGTGGAAAGAAGGCTCTGAGAGTTTGCGGTTAAATACGGATCCAGAGTTGGCAGCAAGGATATCTGGAGACCGCATAGCTGCCTATAATTGTGATTTTTGCAGAAAGATTATTGTCCCTTACGAATATTGAGATTTTCAATTCTTTGAAAAATATGCTTTAAGTAGAGATGGGAACCAATTGAATTCGAATACGATTAATTGCGAGGAATCAGGCGATGAAGATAAAACGTGGAGATATTTACTATATAGAGTTGTATCTGGAACCTGGAAAAATTTCTGACCACAATAAAAGAAGCAATGGAACATTGTCATTTACCGGAGTGGAACTAATGGATGCTATTGTGTCAGCTGGGATGCCAGATATATATTTGAACAAGGCGAACAAAAGAAATCGTAAAGAGGAGATATATTTCAAAATTAAATTGTTTGAAACATATGTTGCTTTATTGCCAAACGGAGAACTTTTATTCGATCCTGCAAGAAAAGTCTATTTGGATAGTACAGAAATTGGTGCAATTAATTATTGGATTGGAATGATACTTATCACTGTACTGGGAAAGAAAAAATATGGTTATGAGTATATGGTTCACTTATCGATGATATCAAACTTTAGTTCACATCCACGTATAAAAAAACATCGATTTTTTTCAGTTAATGGCAAAACTACATACAAATCACCGGATCTAATAGCAATAAACAATTCGAACCGTTATTATGGTGTTTTCGAATCAAAAGGTTATAGCGCTTATGATTCAAATGCTATGGAACGTGGTTATATTCAAGCAAAATCAATAGATAAGATAAATGGAAAACCTCCAAAAAATTCTTTAGTTGTAATGACCGTAACAGGAAAGAGAATAGAGATAACGGAAAAAGACCCAGAGGGTGGAATGGAACAGATTGAAGTCAATTTAAGTTTCCTGCAAATATATCATTATTTGCCGATTGTTGAGTTGATTGTGGAATTAGGCCCAGAGGAACAGGAAGACTGGACATTTGGTTCTCTCGTATATGAGGAAGAAAAGTATTCTATTGGAATTCCTACGGTTTTGTATAAGGAACTTCTGCCAATAGCAGAAGGTAAGGAAGAAAATTTACTGGATGAGTTTCTTGAAAAAATTTCTTCTAAGGAAACATATTTATTAGATATCGTTCCGGATGAGGCAAGGCAGCATATTCTTCATGTAAAATAGAAATATGGAACCTTAAATCTTTATCAACAAATTAATGTAGATGTGGGAGGAAAGGGATATGAAAAAAGAATATAAGGTACTTATTTGTATTCTGGCTTTGATATTCAGCATAGGTGCGACTTGCATAGGTTTTGGATTGATTGGGAGCTCTTCTATGAAATTTGGAATGAAATAAGTGTGTGATTTCGTTTTTCTGATGCAAACAATAGCTACATGCTGGGTTGTTATAGAATTGCTCAAAAAGTAAGCTTATTAGAGGGCTTTGAGTAAGTACCAGTATCTGACATATGAGAGGAAGGCACTGTTATGGATGGTATAAGCAGCAGGAAATTAACATGGGGAATTTGCATCGTTGGAATTGCGATTGCGATAATAAGCTTCTTTTTCTTACCGGAGATTATTCCCGTTCACTTTGCTGGGAATGGAGTCGCAGATGACTTTGGCAATAAGATAGAAATTTTTTTAATGCCGATACTCCTTCTGGCTGTTACAATCTTGAGTGGTATAAAAAGTATAAAGTATGTTCTGATGCATTCGAAGACTTGGCTAACAGTTGGTCAATATAACCTGATGATTGATTGTATTTTAGGAATTATATTGATCGCAGAAATTTTTATGATTTATGCTTCGTTTGTTTAAAGGCTGATCTATAAATAAAGAAGCAGATATATGGCAGTTTCTGGTTCATTGGGCAGGCTGTTTTATATCAAAGTGTGAAGAGGAGCTGGTTCATGATGAAAAAAGTAATTCCAATTATTTTATTTACGGTATCAGCAATATTGCTTTCTGCATGTGGCAGAAAAGAAGAACTGTACGAGATTCCTGACCTGTCACAGTACAAGACAGATTATGTAGGAGATTCTTCGAATGTTATAAATATTGTAAGTGGGCAAGAGTATCCGGAAGGATATTCTTATGATAGCATACAGATACAGTCTGAAACGAAGCCTTATGGATTAACAGTATTTCTAAAAGTTGAGCCGTCTGCAGTTAAGATTGAAGATGAATTGCAAGTTAATGCGGATATGACATTTGATTTGATTGGTAATTTGGAAACACTTGATTATAAAATAGCGGATAGCAAGGAAATCATTGCATCGTATGAACGGTAGATCATTCAGGGTTAATATTTTGTCTGCTATTATGTAGTAAGAAAAATAGGAAAGCGAAATATATATTTGGAGGACAGCAATGAGAAAATGCGAAAAGTGTGGAACAGTCATGAGAGCGGATTTAAGACTTAAAGTTAATGGCGGTGGCTATGGGATCATTGTAGATGTAGATGAAAAACAAAAAACGACAACTATAGATGATGTTAAAGTTGCAGTCTGTCCAGAGTGTGGACATACAGAAATGTATTTAGAGGATTTAACTAAATTGAAGTAAAATTAGATATGATTGAAACAGGATAAAAAATTTTGATGGAATGCTTGTGGAGAAAATAAATATGAAAAAACTTAATTATACAGAAGATTTATTGAGAGTTATCTTCTTTTGGATAGGAATATTCTTTCTTGTTTCCGGTGTCTTAAGTTTTCTTGGAATATCAAAACCAGCAGTAAACTCAGGCATTCAGAATCCAGACATGTTGGGAACTGTGTTTTCTATAACGGGAGTGCTTTTGTGTATAATAAGTGCTGCTCTGGGAATTTATACTGCAAAGCTTGATAAATTACATTTACAATTAATCGAAAATGGTACAAAAGTGAAGGGCTTGGTAGAAAAAGTATATTTGCAAAAATACACAAGATATAGAAGACAGATTCCATACAGGATTTTATATAGTTTTACATATCATGATAAAGTGTATTATCACAAAAGCCGTTTGGTATGGGAAAAGCCGGATCTTAAAAAAGGTGACTTGATTACCGTATATGTAAATAATCTTGGTAAATCAACAGTTTATAATTGCAATGAAGCGGTCTGATATCTAGCCTCTATATTTCGGAAAATACTGCACGATCTGTGGTTTACAGAAGAGCAGCTTCAAAGAATGCTGAGGATGAAAAATGCAAATCCATCAGATGTATGGAAATTCAGAGATTATTAATGGACAAATTGAAAGCTGAAAGGAAAACGGCCTATCCGTTTTCAACATTGGCGGATCCGTCTGCTAATAAGTGGTTTACAAATCAAAAAACATGGTAAGAGTATTTTCATAATTCTGTTCAATTTTGTCTATGTTTTCGAGAATTCTGTTCATGTACAAATGCAACTAAATTAGAGTATAATAAGGGAAACCATTAAAACTGGGTTTTCCGTATTGGACATTCCTGTGATGGCAGGAGTGTCCTTTACATATAGCGGTAAATTCTGAAGTAGTTGGCATAGAAGTTCATAAGGTAGTTGATATATGCTTTAAATCTTTTCATTTCGTTTTCCTCCTTTCTTTATCTTACAAGCATATTATAATATCAGAAGACGTATATTACTTGCCAAATGGGAAGAAAAAGTAGACAAAACTTGCAGGAGATTAATTGGAATGTACTGGTAAGAGTATCACAGACATTTGCCTAGATGCAGGAGTTGAGAGCCAAAGGACATTTAACCGGGTATCTCGTGAAAGATATAAAGTAACGTCAAGGGAATACCGGAATCTTTATCGTGAACAATATATAAGTCAGACCCAGGATGAAATATCTGGAATGGAGAAATAGGATGGCATTTATAATCTGTATAGCAGCACTCATAATCATGATGTTTGTATTTACCAAAATGTTGTTAAGTTTTGGCAATAACAGCAGTGCGGCAGTTGAATCTGTTGATGCGACTGTAGTTGAAAAGAAGCAAGGAATCTATACCCATATGCAGTCTGAATCACATGTACCTTGGTTTCGCGTTGTATTTGAGATGACAGATGGAAGTTTGATGGAATTTCAAATGCAACAGGGAGATTTTCGTGAATTGGAAAAAGGCGATCGAGGTATGCTGACTTATCAGGGAAATCGGTATATATGTTACCAAAAATATAAATTTAAAAGTGAAGCACAGGAGGAAGAAAAATGTTAAGTGAAAGCATTGCAAAACTGGTACAGTATGGGATTACAACAGGTCTGACACCAGAATGTGAAAGAAATTACACAACAAATCTTCTGCTGGACGTTTTTCATGAGGATGACTATGAGAAACCGGACAGCATTGAGGAACCTGTTAATCTTGAAGCAACATTGGGCGAATTGCTGGACGAAGCTGTAAAAAGAGGACTGATCGAAGACAGTATTGTATACCGGGATCTATTTGATACCAGATTAATGAACTGTCTGATGCCGCGTCCGGGCCAGGTGCAAAAAGAATTCTGGGATAAATATAAAAAAAGCCCAAAGGAAGCAACCGATTATTTTTATAAACTGAGTCAGGATAGCAATTATATCCGCAGATATCGCGTAGAGAAGGATCAAAAGTGGAAGGTAGACAGTCCATACGGTGAGATTGACATTACCATCAATTTGTCCAAACCGGAAAAAGATCCAAAAGCAATTGCCGCGGCAAGGAATGTAAAATCCGGAAGCTATCCGAAATGTCTTCTTTGCCCGGAAAATGAAGGATATGCAGGACGTGTTAATCATCCGGCAAGGCAGAACCACAGGATTATTCCGATCACAATCAATGATACTCCTTGGGGATTCCAGTATTCTCCGTATGTGTATTACAATGAGCATTGCATTGTGTTTAACGGCCAGCATACTCCAATGAAAATCGAGAGAAATGCATTCATTAAACTGTTTGATTTTGTAAAACTGTTTCCGCATTATTTCCTTGGATCTAATGCAGATCTGCCGATCGTAGGCGGCTCGATCTTAAGCCATGATCATTTCCAGGGTGGACATTATACATTTGCAATGGCAAAAGCACCAATTGAGCAGCACGTGGTACTTCCGGGATTTGAAGATGTAGAGGCTGGAATTGTAAAATGGCCGTTATCTGTACTTCGTATTCGTCATAAAGACTCTAACCGTTTGGTAGATCTGGCAACACATGTGCTGGAAGTATGGAGAGGTTATACGGATGAAGCAGCATTTATTTATGCTGAAACCAATGGAGAGCCTCATAATACAATTACACCAATTGCACGTAAAGTAGGGGATATCTACGAATTGGATCTGACATTAAGAAACAACATTACAACAGAAGAACATCCGCTGGGTGTGTATCATCCGCATGCAGAATATCATCATATTAAGAAAGAGAATATCGGCCTGATCGAAGTTATGGGCCTTGCAGTTCTTCCGGCCAGATTAAAAGGTGAGATGGAACTTTTGGAAGAGTATATTCTTGAAGGCAAAGATATTTCTTCAAATGAGCAGATTGAGAAACATGCAGAGTGGGTTAAGAAGTTCCTTCCGAAATATCCGGAAATCACAAAAGAAAACATCCATGGCATTCTTCAGAAAGAGATTGGAATCGTATTTACCCATGTTCTGGAAGATGCAGGAGTATACAAATGTACGACCGAGGGAAGAGAAGCATTCATGCGTTTTCTTGAAACATTATAAAAATTGAAATAAAAGGATTCTTTGGGAAATGGGAGGTAAGTGAAACCTCCCATTTTTTTTTAAGGAAGATGATGAAAATAGAATATTTTTTATAAGGTGTGAAACCTTCCTAGGCTTTTCTTTTAGATGTAAGAAGAAGTAGCAGTGGAACAAAAATAAAGATCCTCCATAGTGCAGGAATGGTGATATTGTTTCGGAATGCAAATGCACTGCCAGAAGAATCTGCCGGTATGTAAATGCGAAGATCTACAGTACAGGATGAACTTTCATCTCGTATATCTAAAGGAAGCTGAGAATGATATACTTTGCCTTCATGGGTGAATTTAACAGGCAGTGCCCAGTAATAATGACGCGGACTACCAAAATTATAAAGATAATATCCGTCTGCTTTGATTAAATTTGGATTTTCATGGTAAAGAAAATAGTTTTTATTGGCATAAAAGAATGTCCCGCCCATTAATAGAAGCCAGATCAGCACCAGTGCAGCTTTATTCAAAAAAGGACTATCAAATACTCTTTTCAAAAAATCACCTCCTGTTAGATAAGGACATTTTATCAAATGAACCAGGAAAATTCGATAGAAAGAAAAAATTTATTATTATGAGAACCGATTTGCTTGTATCTGCATCTGATTAGTGTAAAACAAACACGTGTATAATCCGGCCGGACAGAAGGAGAAAACAGAGAAGCGATTTTGTATAGAAGAAAATAAGTGAGATCTGATTAGGTGCTGTCGTGAATCAGTCAAGGATGAAAAATCCCTGACCGGTCATGGCAGCCCTTTTTTTCCTGTTTTCAGGGTTCTGTTCACAGAGAAAAAGGAAAGTGTCTGAAAGTACCCCAAAAGTGCTAAATGTGAGATAAATGATGATGCGGTGTTCCTATCCGTAAAAGAGCAGGGGAAAAATGTTTTGTAGAAATCAGCTTACTGTTTGTAAAAGAAAATGTTTTTTCCAGCAGCCTTGGTTATTTTTTATTAAATCGGAGATATTAAAATCAGACGATTTAAAAAGTTTGTCTGAATGCTGTTTATCGTTAAAAACAGGGGGCATGGATGGGAAAAAGAAAAGAGATAACCGGTAAGGATAATGGAAAGCAAAAAATGTGGATAATGATCACTGTCATCATAGTGTTCTTTGCTATGGCTGGCTATGCAGGAATGTCTTATTACTATTCAGACAGATTTTTTCGGGGAACAACGATCAATGGAATTAACTGTTCTGGAAAAACATCGGAAGAGGCAGAACAGGCGGTTGCTAAAAAAGCAGAGGATTATCTGCTGGAAGTAAAGGCAAGAAATCTGAAATCACAGAGTATCAATGGAAAATTGATCGGATATCGTTATGTTTCGGATGGCAGTATTTCCCAATATCTGGATGAACAAAAACCATATAAATGGGTTCGGGGATTTTGGAAAAAGCAAAATTATACAGCCAAGGAAAACATGACCTATGATAAAGTGAAGTTAAAAGAACAGATGGAAAAACTGGAATGTGTAAAAAAAGAGAATCAGACAGCACCAGAAGATGCTTATGTAGCTTATAAAGATTCGAAGTTTGAAATCGTACCGGAAACAGAAGGGAATACCCTGGATTTCAATGGAGCTTATCAGGCACTGTCAGAAGCGATTACTGACAAAAAAAGAACGATTGACCTGAATAGCTGTCCGGCTGTTTATGTAAAAGCGGCAGTAATGAAAGATGATCCAGATCTTAAAAATTCATTGGAAGAATGCCAAAATCTGATCCGGACCAAAATCGTATATATATTTGGAGAAGAAACGGTAACATTGGAGGGGGACGAGATCAGAAACTGGCTCATTTTTGATGAGAGAGGACGGCTGCAAAAAAATGAGGATGAACTGAGACAGTACGTGGCAGAATATGTGGCAAAGCTGGCTGCCACACATGATACCGTAAATACAGAGAGGGAATTTTGTACAACAAGCGGACGTACTGTTCAGGTGTATAGTTCCGTTTATGGATGGAAGATCGATCAGGAAAAGGAAATAGAAACCATTATGCAGGAAATGATTGCAGGAGTACAGATAAACCGGGAACCGGTATACGCTATGCGGGCAAATGCACGGGGTATGAATGATATAGGCAGCACGTATATTGAAGTGGACCTGTCTGCACAGCATTTATATTACTATCAGGATGGTTCGATCATTTTGGAATCGGATATTGTGTCAGGAGATATGCAGTATGCAGAACGGCAGACACCACCGGGAATTTTTCAACTGTATTACAAGAAAAGTCCATCTGTGCTGAAAGGAAAGATGTTGGAAAATGGGAAATATGAATATGAAAGACCAGTAACTTACTGGATGCCTTTTAATGGGGGGATTGGATTTCATGATGCTTCATGGCAGCCATACTTTGGAGGAAATCGTTTCCGAGAAGGTGGTGGATCCCATGGATGCATTAATCTTCCGGCGGACAAAGCGGCAGAACTTTATAATAGGATAGACGAAAGTGTGCCGATTGTCTGTTTTTATTAAAAATGGGCAGGATATATAGTTTTATATAGAGGTTTGTTTATAAAATGGAAGATCTTAATTGGTCTTCTGTTTTTTTATAATTATCAGCAATAGTTTCATGGAAGAAAAGTGTGTATGTTCCATCCAGATATGGAAAGAAGTCTTTGACCATTTTGACCGGCAACCGAAAAAAATCGAGATAAATGAGAACTATTCGATTGATGATGATGCAAAGGAAACCTTGCAGGAGAAAAGCAAGAGGATGCTGGTTACAGAAGCAAGCCAACGGGAAATGTAGCTGAGCGAAGTGACTTGCCTAAGTAAATTGAAATGGAAATATGGCTGATAGTGTGATATGATTTGAATGGCAAAAGATATTTTAAGGAACAGACATATTAGCGTTAAGTTTGCTAAGGAGAATAATATGGAATGGTTTGGAATTGCAGCATTATTGCTGCTACTTTGTTATTCGGCGTATCCGGGAAAAGTAAAGCGTTTGGAAACGAAAGTAAAACGGTTAGAGAAAAAGCAGAGAGGAGTGGCATATATGTCAAAGCTGATTAATGATCTTGTAGGAAAACAGTGTATTATCAGATCAGAGTTCATTTTTAGTTTTGCGGGAAAAACTGAATTATCCTGCAAGATAATAGACGCAGATGATGAATGGATAAAAATTTGTTATACAGAGAAAAAAGATAAGCAGGTAGTTAAGCTGATGCGGATTGAAAATATTGAATCAATAGAAGAACAGTAAGTTCTATTTTGGAAATTCAGAGGAGTAAAGAGCATGGATTATAATTTACAAAAAAATCAAAATGCAGAACAGACTTATCATTCTATTCGTAATTCTATTGTGTCTGCACAACATCGTTTAAGCACAGCGGTAAATTCTGCTATGGTAACAACTTATTGGGAAATTGGAGAACAGATTTTTAAAGCATGTGGAGAAAATGATCGCGCAGAATACGGAAAGAAATTATTGGAATATCTTTCTGAGCAGCTGACCGCAGAGTTCGGAAAAGGTTTTGATAAATCGAATCTTCGTAAGATGAGGCAGTTTTATTGCACTTTTCCAATTCGAGACACACTGTGTCCTGAATTGAGCTGGTCACATTATCGTGTCTTGATGCGTATAAATGATGAACAGGCAAGAAGATTTTATATGGAAGAATGTGCAAAAGCAGCATGGAGTGTTCGTCAACTGGAACGGCAGATCAACACGATGTATTATCAGCGTATTTTAGCAAGCCAGGATAAGATAGCGGTTGCAAATGAAATTCAAATAACAGAGCCAAAACCAGAATATGAGAAAATAGTGAAAGATCCTTATGTTATGGAATTTCTGCAGATTCAGCCTGACACACATGTATATGAAGGAGATTTGGAACAGGCATTGATTGATCATCTTCAACATTTCCTTTTGGAACTTGGAAGAGGATTTTCATTTGTAGCACGCCAGAAAAGATTTACATTGGATGGACAGGACTTTTTTATTGATCTGGTATTTTACAACTATATTTTAAAATGTTTCGTTCTCATTGACTTGAAAATGGGTAAACTGACCCATCAGGATCTAGGACAAATGCAGATGTATGTGAATTACTATACTCGTGAAATGATGAATGAAGGAGACACGCAGCCTATTGGAATTGTACTTTGTGCAGATAAGGGAGATTCTATTGTAAAATATACGCTTCCTGAAGATAATCACCAGATATTTGCATCGAAATATTTCACCTATCTGCCGTCAGAGGAAGAATTGAAACGTGAATTAAATTTGAAAGAATTTTACAAAAAAGAATAAAAACGAAAATACAAAGCGGAAGTTATAGTAAAGGAGATTCACAATGAAGTTTTGGATTTTTATGTTGATTATGGATTTGCTTCTTCCATTTACGATGATTGGTTTTGGAAGATATTTTATGAAAAAGGCTCCAAAGGAAATAAATTCAGTATTTGGATATCGAACTTCGATGTCTATGAAGAATAAAGACACATGGGAATTTGCTCATAAATATTGTGGTAAAGTCTGGTATGTCTGTGGAATGGTTATGTTGCCGATAACAGTAATATTCATGCTTTTAGTAATTGGAAAAAATGAAGATTGTGTTGGGAGTATGGGAGGAATTATTTGTGGTGTTCAACTTATTCCTTTAATTGGGTCTATTCTCCCAACAGAAATAGCATTAAAAAAGAATTTTGATAAGAATGGAACAAGACGATAAAGTTTGCAGAATCAAGAAAATCGGAATTTATAGGAGAACATAGATATGAATATAGAATTAAGAAAGTGGTCGGTTGAAGATAAAGAAGTATTAATAAAAATGTGTAATTCAATTGATAGAAGTTTTTTATCTGATAGATTACCTAATCCATATACAAATGCATCTGCTGAGTGGTGGTTAACCATGGTAAAAGACAACGAAGGTAAAAAAGGTGTCTTTCGAGAGATTGTTGTTGATGGTAAAATTGTAGGAACGATATCTGTTGAACAGAAGGACGATGTGTATCGCAAGGATTCTGAAATTGGTTATTATTTATTGCAGGAAGTATATTCAAAAGGCATTATGAGTGAAGCAGTAAGACAGATTTGTGAAATTGCATTTGAAACATTAGACATTATCCGTATTACAGGGCTTGTATATGAAGCAAATATCGCATCAAGAAAAGTGTTAGAAAGAAATGGCTTTTTACTTGAAGGAAAAATGGAAAAAGCAGTTATTAAGAATAACAATATTTTTGATTTATGTATTTATGGGAAAGTAAGATAAATTTAGAATTTGAGGAGGTGGAAAATGTATTTCACGGATGAGAAAGATTACATTATGCGAATGATAAAAGAAATGGTGAGAATATTATTCTCTTTAATATATGGGAAAAAGTATGTTTCTGTTGAGCTTGAAAAAGAAAACAAATATGAAGTGTCAGGGAAAAATTTGAAAAGTTTTCTTGATATGATTGATTCAGGGCAAATTAACGAAGCAGAGAATATACTTTTAGATAACATTGATTATGCAAATAATGATGAAGTGATGGCGGCAGCTCTTTTCTATCAATACCTTAGTGAGAAAGATAGTGAGTTTTTGATTAACAACAATTATACAAAAGAAGAAGTGCTTTCTGGCTTTAAGCAATTACTTGTGCAGTCAGGATATAATAATTTGTTATATATGATTAAGGATGATGAGTAATGCAGAAAATCCAGTTTGTAGAATTCAAAAATTTAATATGAAATATGAGATAGAGCGTATGGAAATAATCTATACGTTCTATTTTTTTTTGCCTTTTTGAAAAAAGTGATTAAAAAACTATTGACATTTTGTTACCGGAAGAACTAGCCAATCAGTTGGGCGTATCCAGACAGGCAGTATCTAAGTGGGAAAGTGCAGGAGCTGTTCCAGATTTGCAAAGAATTTTACAGATGTATCTTTTTGACGAACCGGAAGCTGCATTATCCCCACAGAGACAGCTTACATTGTTGATGCAAATATATAGTTGTGCAAAAGAGGGAGCACAGTTTATTATAGTTACGCATTCGCCAATTTTGTTAGGAATACCTGATGCAGATATCTATTGTTTTGATGATGGACGAATACATTTATGCGAATATGAAGAAACAGAGAGCTATCGGGTAACAGAAATGTTCATAAATAACAGGCAGATGCTGTTGGATAAATTGCTAACAGATTAGACAAGAAAGGAATCGACGGATTCAAGTTTGTGAAATTAAGAAAATCAGGATTGTAGAGGAAAATATTACATGAAGAAATTAGGACAATAAGCGGGAATCCTCGGCAATTCAATTACCGAGATGAAAGCGCAGGAGTGTGCATGGCTGCACATTGAAATAATCTGATAATATAATAATCTCCCTTGATATTAATGCCATAACTGGCATATAATCAATCGAAAATATGTTTGATTTTTTGTTGCGTATTTCCGCTCATCATGTTATACTATATGTATGAAAGAAAATCTAATACATTACAGGACTTGTGTATGTAATATCAACTACCATATGGTGTGGTCGGTGAAATACCGGCGGAAGATATTAAACCCAGAAATTGAGGAATACCTTCAGGAACTGGTGCAGCAGATTGCTGAGGATAAGGGGTTTACCGTTCATCTATTCGAATGTGGTGAAGGTGACCATGTCCATTGCTTTGTATCAGCTCCGCCAAAGCTGTCCATAACAGCAATTGTCAAGTATCTGAAGGGGATCACCGGCAGAAAACTGTTCGAACGTTTTCCGGAAATAAGAAACCAGCTATGGAAGGGAGAGCTGTGGAATCATTCCTATTATGTGGAAACAATCGGATCTGTATCTGAGGAAAATATCCGCCGTTATATTGAACATCAGAGCAAGTCGTATTGATTTAAGACGGACTGTGAATAGCGGTCCGCATAACTGTCTGAAGGGGGAAGAGGAATGCTGCTGTCACACAGAACATCTGTAAAAATCCGGCCGGAATATTCCAATATCATAGGGCATATGTGTTATGCAGCATCCAAACTCTGGAATATCTGTAACTACGAACGTCACCATTATAAAGAACTGGGACTGGAAAAGTATCCTGACTGGTATTACCAGAAAAAAGCACATAAAGGAAATCTGTGGTATAAACAGCTTCCGTCACAGACAGCACAGGAGACCTGCAAGCAGCTGGACAAAGCATGGAGATCCTTTTATGTCCTTAAAAAGACCGGAGGGATCAAAGATCCAAATCCACCTCATTTTAAACAGGGAAATATACCGGTCACATACATGCAGATGGGGCTCCGGCATGAGAAAGGTTCGGACCAGCTGCGGCTGTCTCTGCCAAAGGATCTGAAAAGCTACATGGAAGAAACATATGGGATCCATGAAAAATTTCTATATCTTGAAAATAAGATTTTCAGGGACATGGATCATATAAAACAGCTGCGGATTTATCCACCGGAAAACGGAAAATGCGACCTTATTGTTATCTATGAGATTGAAGAACCAGAGCAGCTCTCTCAGAATGAACATTATTTATCTGTTGATCTGGGACTTCATAATCTGATGACCTGTTATGATTCCGAAAATGGCAGGACTTTTATCCTTGGAAGAAAATATCTTTCATTGGAAAGGTATTTTAATAAAGAAATCGCCAGAGTGCAGTCAGTATGGTATGCGCAGCAATCGGAAAGAGGAATAAAATATCCAAAATCATCGAAACATATCCGGAGATTTTACAGGAAAAAGCAGAATGCAGTAAAGGATTATCTTCACAAAGTGACCAGATGGATTGCAGAATACTGCAGAAAAGAAGATATCCGCTGTGTGGTTGTGGGAGACATGCGAAATATCCGCAAAGAAAAAGATATGGGGCATAAGACCAACCAGAAGCTTCACAGCCTGCCGTATAATAAGCTGTATATCATGCTGGAATATAAGCTGAAACTGTATGGGATTCCATTGATAAAACAAGAGGAAAGCTATACCAGCCAGTGCAGCCCATTATCACCGGAAGTATCAAAAAGATATGCAGAAGCATCAAACCGAAAAGAACGGGGCATGTATATAACTGATGGAGTAAGATACAATGCAGATGCAGTAGGAGCATTTAATATCCTGCGGAAATATCTTTCCGTATCCGGAAAGCAGAAAGAACTGTCCGTAACCGGACTAAAAAATCCAGAAATAATAAAAGTAGCTGCATAGCCGAAAGGCAAGCAGTATTGGTGTCATGGACGCACCCTGAAAAAAGGCAGTATCCCGCCAGATTTCAGATGCTCTGATAACTCAGTTGCCGAGTAGTTCACTATTGGTATCATTAAAAACGTTTGCCTTTTTTGTAGGCTGGGCTATATGTGTTTCAATTTTGCCTATACCAGATACAAAAAGTGCGGCAGTCTGGAGATTTTGGGCAGAATTGATTCCATTATTGTCAGTTATTGGTTTTACAATTATTTTCTGGTTAATAGATAAAAGAAACATACGATTATATCTGACTGGAAAACCTGTTTATAATATCGTACTTGGGTGTATCACAGGAGCTATTTGGTTAGGAGTATCTGTTGTGATATTATCTTTAACAGGGGTCATACATATTGATGGCAGAAACCAAATTTCTATGCTTTGGTTATGGTTATTTTCAGCTTTTATCAATAGCGTTATGCAGGAAGTGTTAGTTCGTGGTTACTTGTATCAGATGATAAAAAATAATTACAACATCGTTGTCGCTGTCCTTATATCTACCGGATTATTTACATTTGCACATGGTGGGGCTTTTGAGGCAGGAATACTTCCTGTACTAAACGTTATAACGATGAGTCTTTTCGTGACAGCAGTTTTGGAATATACGGAATCCTTAGTTGCTCCGATTGTAATCCATTTTTTATGGAATGGAGTTGGTGCAATTATTTTGGGTGGAGTATCATTAGCAGAAGATTATCCGCATTTGTTCAACATGGTAATTAGTGGAAATTCAATTTTGTCGGGTGGCAGCTGTAAAATTGAAGGTAGCATAGTTGTACTGTTTATGAACTTGATTTTAATGTTAGGATTCGTAATGGCAAAAAAGAAAAGAGACAAAAATCTATAATTTCAGTTTTATTGTACTTTTCTAATTCGAGACACACTGTGCCCTGAATTGAGCTGGTCACATTATCGTGCCCTGATGCGTATAAATGATGAGAAAGCAAGATCAAATGCAATGTAGACTTGGGATATAAAAAACTATACTATAGAAAAACGTTAGAGGTGGCAGCGGGAATGAAAAATAAAATTTTGGTGATAGAAGATGACCGTGCAATTTCAGAATTGCTGTGCATGAACCTGGAGGCAGCAGGGTATGAGACTGTGGCAGCGTATGATGGGGAAGAAGCCCAGAGGCTGCTCTTATGGCAGGAGGACGCGGACCTGGCAGTGGTGGATATCATGCTGCCGGGAAAAGACGGATTTGCACTGATGGAGGATTTCAAAAAGAAGGAGCTTCCGGTGCTCTACCTGACTGCAAAGGATGATGTGGCTTCCAAGGTAAAGGGGCTGAAACTGGGTGCAGAAGATTATATGGTAAAACCTTTTGAGATGCTGGAACTTCTGGTACGCATTGAGAAGGTGCTGGAGAGGACGGGACGGGCCAAGAAAGTCTTAACGGTCCGGAACATCCTGGTGGACATGCAAAGCCATCAGGTCTACAAAGACGGGCTTCCGGTAAGCCTAAAGCCAATGGAATATGACCTCTTTGTGCTGCTCCTGCAAAATAAGAACATTGCGCTTGGAAGGGAAGAACTGTTAAAACGGGTCTGGGGAGAAAACTACCTGGGAGAAAGCAGGACGGTGGATGTCCATATCGGACAGCTCAGAAAAAAGCTGGAACTTTATGATGAGATCAGGACGATCCCGAAACTTGGATACCGTCTGGAGGAATAAGGATGAAGCTGTGGAAACGAACGGTACTTCTTATGCTGGTAACGCTATTATGTGCCCTGATTCCAGTGGGAACGCTAAGTCTTTATATCACAGGAAAACGAAGCCTCAATAATGCTGCAGAGACCTACGGAAGACAGCTGGAAAATGGTAAGATACTCCTGGAACAATTTTGGGATAACAGCAAATATGAGCAGATGTCCGAGACTGGAAAGCAGGCTTATATGGGCTTTCAGTTCCAGCGATGCTGTGGGGAAGGCATGGCCCTGATCGACCGAAAAAGCAATGCCGTCATTGAAAACCTGACAGATTATAAAGTGGTGGGGCTCGAAAACTTAGGCTTTAAGGATGAAGGAGATCCGTATGCCTACAAGATACAGAAACTGGGACAGAAATACCTCCTTCTCCAGCTGGAACCATTATCCAGACCGGAAGGATACGAAGTCCTCTCTGTCCGGGAAGTCACAGGGCTTTTTGCAGAGCTGAGACAGACCGCTGTCTGGTTTTTTGGAATTTATCTGGCTGTGTTCCTGATCGCCGGCCTTTTTATTTATATGATGATGCGAAGAACTGTGGAACAGATGGAGAAGCTACAGGAAGTGGCAGAGAAACAGGAGCTGCTCATGGGGGCACTTTCCCATGAAATGCGTACCCCGTTAACGTCCATTATCGGGTATTCGGATACCCTGCGCCATGTAAAGCTGAAAGACGAACAGAAAGACCGGGCACTGGAACATATCAACCGGGAGGGAAAACGCCTGGAGGCTCTTTCTGGGAAGATGCTGCAGATGCTGGGGCTTTATCAGAACCATGCCATACAGATGGAAATGACCATGGCAGGTGACCTTTTAAACCATGTCATAGACATGGAAAAAGAACAGGCAGAAAAGAAAGCGGTACACCTCAAGATGGAATGTGAAGCCTTTTCCATGAAAATGGATCCGGCCTTGATGGAAAGCCTTCTGATAAACCTGATCGACAATGCCCTAAAGGCTACGGATGCCGGTGGAAGCATTTGGGTAAAGGCTTATGAGAAAGCTGGAAAAAAGATCTTTGAGGTGTCGGATACCGGAATGGGGATCCCGGAGGAAGAACTGGGAAAGATCACAGATGCATTCTATATGGTGGACAAATCACGAAGTCGAAAAGAAGGCGGATCCGGACTTGGGCTGGCACTCTGTGTGAAGGTGGCTGAAATCCATGGCGGATGCTTGAAAATCGAAAGCAGACAGAGAGAGGGGACCACGGTAAGAGCCATCTTCTGATTTACAATTTGTTTACATCTTAATGAATACATCGGCAAAGCAATATGGTACTCTTTTCTCATAAGAAAAGGGTACCTTTTTTAATACCGAAAGGAAAGGATGGAAAAAGGATGAAGAAAATAAAAATGTTTATGGGAGCCGTTCTGTGTATGAATCTTTTGACATTATCCGGATGTGACCGTATTGTCCAGTCTGCTGTTGTGGAAGAAAAGGATCAGACAGAACAGAAAAAAGAAGAGAAAAAGGAGACAGTTCAGAAAACCGTTGCCGAACAGGTACAGGCACCGGAAATATACCAGACAACGATCCAGGCAGATCTAAGATCAGCGGACCGGGAGGATAAAGAAACCCCAATGAATTTTACCCTGACAGCGGATGCACCGGTAAAAGTGCCGGATGTAGATGCAATCTGTTTAAAAAAAGTAAAAAGATTGGCGATTCCTGAAGAAGAACAGAATAAAATAAAAGACACATTCGGAAAAGGACAGCCCATGCAGGAAGAGAAGAATGAGAACGAACAGGCGGGGACATATACAGTAGATGGACTGACCTATCGGTATTCTTATACACAGAGTGAACAGGTATCGGATGTGGAGGAACTCGGATGTGGGATAGCGAAGTTTATCTTTGACGATTGTGGAGACATGACCCTGGAATCGAGCGAGAAAAAAGAAAGGGAAGAACGCTTTCAAAATTATATAAAGGCAGGAAGCGGGAAAGTGTCTGAAAAGGAAGCAAAGGAGAAGGTTTCAGGTCTTGTGTCCGGAGACTGGGAGATATTTGAAAGTTCCTCAAAAGCACTTACTGAAGGAAGCACTACCCTGGAAAAAGATGATTTCATTTTTGAACGGATGATAGACGGGGTTCCGGTTAATTATGTGAGGGAAACCTCTCTGCCTGTTAATGAACAGGCTCTTGAATGGGAAAACGAAGATGGAACCCTTCATGAAGGACAGTCTGAAGGATGGGAAAATGAAGTACTGACGATGGACTTTTGCAGTGGGACACTTCAGAGTTTTCTGCACCGAAATCCCATAGAAGCATCGAATGCTTCCGATGAGAGGCTGTTCTTACTTCCTTTTGATGAGGTCAAGGATATCTTTGAAAAAACGATCACTTTGCAGGTCATGACAGAAGACAAGAATCGGCTGATCTCTGTCGATGGAGGAAGCCACTACCGTTATCCGTCCATTGATGCACAGAGTGCGGAGATAGCCATAACAAAGGTACAGCTGGGTTATATGTGCATGCCAGACAGTGAAGGCAGCGATACCGAAGCAGTCCTGATCCCGGTGTGGGATTTTTATGGAACCTGGACATCCAAAGAGCCAGAGTATGAGTACGGAAATGGGGAGGATGGACCGGTCATGGGAGACGTGACGATGGATGATGCAGGTGTTCCACTCCTTACGATTGATGCACGGGATGGAAGCGTAATACAAAGGATTCAGGCTGGATGGGCGGCTTCTATGGGTTCCAAGGATATAAAATAGAGTGTCAATTTCAATTTCTAATCAATGATGACAGAAAGACCTGGAATTTCAGGTCTTTCTGCTTTACAGGAAAAAGAAAAATACGTTATACTTTTCCTATAGAAAAAGGTTGGAGGAATATGTATGGCAGAAAAAATGGCAGAGCGGATCGCAGAGATTTTAAAAGGACCTAATTTTCAAACGGCAGAGAAAGCACTGACAGATTTCTGCGGAACGATGGATGGGGAATTCAGGAATCTTCTGGTGGATATTATTGTGGAACGATGGATTGATACGCCTAAAGACGTACCGTTTTCCTATGCCCGCAGCATTTGGAATCGGAAAGATATAAATAGAGAAGAGTATCAGGCATTGCTGGAGGAAATCCGAAGCTATCCCATCGCACCGATCAACAAGGCAAAGATATCGGATTTTTTATGGGTTGTGGAAAATGATTTTTCAAATGCTAAAATAGCAGAAACGGCTTATTGCGAACACTTGAAGAACACCGGTGCATTTGCAGATCATATCATGGCTATAAACCGGATCTTGTTTATCTCTAAAAAAATCCGAAGCAAGGAAATCAATGAAGAGGTGCGAAAGAATCTGCTGATAAAAGTATTAGAAGAGTATGATAACAGCAGCCACGCAAAAATTGGATATTTGATAAAAACTGCCATGGAGGAAAAAGTGGATACAGGATATCTGATCCCTTATGTGGAAAATATCTTGAAAACTTACGATGATAATAGCTGCGATGCACTGCTCATTGGTAAGTTTTGTGATCTGTTGGAAGAACTCTATTGCAGAAAAAATAACTGGCTGAAGAAAAAGTGTATTACTGAACCTAAACTGATTGCGATACGAAGACGTAAGATTCAGGCTGTCCGGATGGAGGCTGAATATGCCGGGGCCTCTTCCAAAGGAAATTTAATGAGAAAGATTCACAATTTGAAAGAGGTTATTCAGTTGTTAAAGACCATACAAGGTACGGAAGAAGAAAGAAAGGCACTGTTGCAGGAAATAGCACAGATAGAAGAAGCTTCCCTTTCGGAGATGATGGTATGGAGTGATAAACAGGATGCCAGCGGCATTGTAAAAGAACTGTTCCGCCAACTGGAAGATCTTGATAAAGAAGAGGCATTATGTTATTTTGCTTCATTTATTCCGATTCCGGAAAGAGAAAGGGTAAAGAATCAGGTATTAAATAGGACTGGGATCCTGCACACGATATTTCCAGCGGCAATCCTTGGAAAAGGAGGAAAATTAATTGCTAAAAGCGGGCCTGTGAAAAAGCCCGATGGAACAATCGATGAAGGTGCGCTTAAGGATAATATGGAGCGGACAGCAACCATGGAGATGGATTATTTTGCACAGATCCTGGTGAGCAATACGTTTGAATATATTCGTTCCAAATTTTTGATCGAAGAGAGTGATATAAAAAAGATTGTAGATGTAAGTTGTGCGATTCCGGAGGGGAGAAAAGAATCGTATACCAAGGGTCTCATGTTTGGCTTTTCTGGAGATTTCTTGACGGCGCTCAGTATCCTGATTCCACAGATAGAAAATGCAGTAAGATATCTGGCAGTGGAATGTGGAGAACCTGTTTATAACATGAATGAAGAAGGGATTGAAGAAATAAAATCAATGCACGCTGTCTTAGAATTGGAAGGAGTAAAAGAAAGTCTGGATGAAGACCTTATATTTGCTTTAAATACGATTTTTTGTTCAAAATTTGGATTTAACATGCGCAACAATGTGGCACATGGAATGCTGGATGATCAGGCATTCCAGAGCTTTAAGGCTTTGTATATCTGGTGGTTTGCACTGAAATTTTGCTATCTATTCTGCGGAAAATTACAGGAAGAGAATAGAAGTAAAATAAATAAAAAGCTGAAACAGCTGATGGAGAAGAAAGATAATATGGATGAGAATTAATATAAAATGGTTGGACGGATGGTATGGTTTCCTTAAAAAGTGTTCGGAAGTACCTGGCAAACATAGCGTTTGGATATCAAAACGCACTTTGGGGACGGCCTCAACCCCCGGAATGTGTAGCACTGAGAGTAAATCTATAAATATAATATGAATTATAAAAACACTCCAACTTATTAGTAGTCAGAGTGTTTTTCAGTTCAAATATCCTTGCAGATAACAATATCATCAGAAAAAGTGTATAATTACAAGGAAAGAATTGATGAAAAAATTTATCTATGCAGAAAAATGTTGATGGATTGAGAGGTGATAAGTGTGAGAATTGATAAGATTTGTAAAACGTGTGGATTTGACTCCAATGGTGTGTGTGGCATGTATACCACATGCAAGGAAGGCGAAGAGTGCGATGACTGGGAAGCTTCTTTGGAGTATTATACCGAGATTACGAAAAAAGCACCTTGGTATATTAAGAAACCTTATGATCAATGTAAAATAAGTTATGAAAAATTTCTGGATCTTTTACAACAGGATGAACAGGGAGTCGGTGTAGAAATAAATATTTATGATGCGATTGAAAAAGTATATGAATTAAATTCGGTAGAACTAGCAGGGGTGTTAGATGTGTCTATGGGAGTGTTGGGATATGCCAGCACTCAAAGAACGATACCAAAGAGAAAAAGACAATTTTCAAGCAGGCTACATATTCCGGAAAGCTTCTTTGATGAGTTTTTATCTACACAGCTGGATGCATTAAAGAAATGTAGAGAAGAATTTCGTGATTGTTATGGGGACGAGCTGATAGAAAAATTTAAGCAAAATGGTTATGCTGCAATGGAAGCAAAGATAGAAAAACAAAATGCAGTCGATAAAATAAAAAATGAAAAGTATAGGGAAGAAAACCAGAACAGATATCAGTATAAGGAGAAGACAAAAATGTACCATGATCTATCTGATGATTACAAATCCAGGGACTATGTGATTGCGATAACCTTAAAATAAGGCGATTATTATGGAAATATATTCTATGAATACAGCTCTGGAGGATATGGCTTGTCTGTGGACATAATGGAAGATATTTTGCAATTTATTGAAAATCTGGATTGTGAAGAAATCAATGAGTTAAACGAGGAAGGTCTCTTAAATAATAATATAGCCTTGCAAGCAGACATAAATGGCAAGGATATTCATTTTGAACTGAGAAATGATGCAGGGGAAAAGCTCGAAAAGACAATCCCGGAAGATGAATTGCAAAAATACATTGTTGGTTATGAAATGATCCGGTGCGATGGACGTGGAATGAAAAAGGAACGCAGAAAATGTGGTTCCTGCGAAAATTTTACACCGATAGAAGGCTGTGCAAAAGGAAACTGTTCTGTTAGAGGTGATATCATTCAGAGAAGCAGAATTATATGTTCCCATGATTATGTGTTGAAAGCAGATAAAGTATTATGTTAAAATCGTCTCGTACTATCAATGGAAAAGATGATTGTATAGATTTACTATAGAAATTAGAATATATAAATTGTAAGGATATATTGTGTGATATTGCACTTTATATGATAAAAACAAGATAAAAACGCAATGCATATTTTTAAGATATGCTAGAGCTGGTAGGTAGCCCAGCCGTCCTATGTAAATAGGGTAAGTAACCTGCCCCTCCGGGTTGTCCATTCTTTGTTCAATTCATTTTAGGAGGGATTTTTATGGACAAAACAAATGGAAAACTGACGGTATATTTTGAAGAACCATTTTGGGTAGGCGTATTCGAGCGTATTGAGGATGGTAAATTATCTGTAGCGAAGGTAATATTTGGTGCAGAACCAAAAGATTACGAAGTGCAGGAATATATTCAACAATACTATTTCAGTTTGAAATTCAGTCCGGCTGTTGAAACTGTTGTAAAGGATATAAAAAGAAATCCGAAACGGATGCATCGAGAAGTAAAAAAGCAGACAATAGGGACAGGTATTGGCACAAAATCGCAGCAAGCATTGAAGTTACAGCAGGAACATAACAAACAGGAGCGTAAAGAGAGAAATCGCAAGAAAAAAGAGGCGAAAGAACAGCGAATGTTTGAATTGAAACAGCAAAAGAAAAGAGAAAAGCATAAGGGGCATTAAAAGCCTCTTGGGCTTTAACTCAAATCGGGATTGACCGAGCGCATTGGGCGAGAGATACTTCTTGTTTGAATGGCAAGAAGATGGAATTGAGAGTTTAGAAAATTGGAATTCAAGGAGCATATAGATGAAATTAGCAGATTTAGCAACAGGTTCTGATTGGATAGTGTGGATTGTCTTTGTAATATTTGCTGCACTTTCTATAACTTTACTTTCTGGACACGGAAGCTGGTTTATTTCTGGATATAATACAGCTACAAAAGAAGAAAAGGAAAAATATGATGAAAAGAAGTTATGCAGAACAATGGGAATTGGAATGTCTATTATAGCAATTCTTGCATTAATTATGGGCGTGCTTGAAAATATTTTGCCTGCATTTTTTGTATATATTGCATTGGGAATTATTTTGATTGATGTCGCGGTAATTATCATTTTGGGAAACACGCTATGCAGAAAGTAATAACTTCCAGTTAGTTGAGATGTTGCAAAATTTGGAATCAGGAGAGAATAAGAATGATTAACAATTTGATGTATATTGAATTAAAAACGGGATATTCTGATGATGGTCCGGCATGGATTGGATATGTCAAAACTTCAAAAAGTAAGAAAACAATCTATTTTAATGACCATGCCTTTCAGAAAAATATCGGTAACTATGCAAATTATATAGATATTGAGAATGGTGATAAATATTGGATTTCCGGACTGAAAAAGGAAGAGAGCAATCGTCATTGGGCAGGACATGGAAAGATTATGGTTGATCGTAGAGCTGTTAATGAATACCTTTCCCTGATTGGTGAAAAGGAATTGCCATTAAATCTGTTTGAAGTAGTTGATATTGAAGATAGATTTCCGGTTAAAAGAGTAAAAGAATTATTGAATGAGAAGAAATAACAATGCCAGCAGTCTTGCAATATTGAGTTTAAAAAAATTGTGACATTCTCACATATGACCGAGCGCATTGGGCGAGAGATACTTCTTGTTTGAATGTTGGAATGATTATAGGTATTTGTTTTCGGTATGAAAATACCGTTTATTTATTCCAGACATAAGATGTCCGGTTGAAAATTAACGGATTCTCGTTTTATGTCGTGGTAATTTTGGTGCATATTGGTAAGCTGTAAGTGGAAGAGAGGTAGAGATATGGATACAAAAAAGATTGGAGCTTTTTTAAAGCAATGTCGTAAAGAAAAGAATCTTACGCAAGAACAGCTTGCCGAGAAGTTTGGGGTATCTGCAAGAACAGTTTCCAGATGGGAAACAGGAATAAATATGCCAGATCTCAGTGTACTTGTTCAACTTGCTGAATATTACGATGTTGAGATGAGAGAGCTCCTGGATGGAGAAAGGAGCCAGACTATGAATAAAGATATGAAAGAAACACTGGACAAAGTTGCGGTGTATGAAGAATGGGTGAAACAAAAAGCATTAAAGGCTGGAAATCTTGCATTTGCATCAATGTTTGTGATTGGTGTGTTAGCGATTATTATTCAGATGCTATTAATGGTGGATACTCGTTTGGTTTTGGGAGAGATAGTAACTGTCTTAGTAGGAGGAATCCTATATGTAGCTATTATGGTGTATAATGGAATATGGGATAAATGCCTGCCAAAAAGTGCTGCTATATGGCGAAATTTTCTCACCAGTGTAATATGTGCAGGAATTTTTACAGTCATCTATGGTATATGTTTATTTAGAATGGGAGCTACAGAAACACAGATAACACGATTGGCATTGGGATTTCTGATAGGTATTACTATTGTGTCATTTATTATTCTTAGGACCTTAGCATTTATTAATCGAAAAAGAAATCAGAATTCACCAAATGTTCAGGAGAGAAAAGAAACTTCCCAATCTAAGACAGAATGGACAAAGATTTATAATGCACAGAATATAGTAGAGACAGAACAGCTCGTAGAAATGTTAAAGCAAAGTGGAATAGAAGCTTTTTCCCAGGAAGCAGGTGCGAATGTTGCAATGCATGGAGCACCTGGATTTGGAATATATGGTGTGGATATATTCGTGAAAACCGATGATGCAAAGAAGGCAGTACAGCTGATCAAGGAGATTAATAACCAAGAGAATGAAGAAATTTTTTGACATTGTCACATATGCGTGCTAATATGATTATAGAAAAAGTGTGCTGCCGATAGACGGTTAGTCCACATACTTAATTGATTGAAAATAACCGTTCAGTTTTGCTGGGGCGGTTATTTTTGTGTCTTGTTATTAACTTTGCCGAATACCTTTGAGTAACGAGGGAGTGAGATATATGGAGCAATTATTGATTGTTGAAGATGATATTGGTTTGAATCAAGGTTTATGCAAAGCACTGAAAGTAGATGATCGGAAGATTATTTCCTGCCAAGACCTGAAAACGGCGAAGGAGCAGCTGCTTTGCGGCGGTGTATCCCTGATCCTGTTGGATATCAATCTACCGGATGGCAGTGGGCTTGAGCTGCTCCGGGAGGTCAAGGAAAACACACCCGGGATTCCTGTTATTCTGCTGACTGCCAATGATACCGATCTGGACATCGTGGACGGACTGGAGAGGGGCGCTGATGATTACATTACCAAGCCCTTTTCTCTTTCGGTTTTGCGGGCAAGAGTGAATACCCAACTGCGAAAGCAAGCGTCAAGCCATAAAAATGCACCGATCCATATTGATCTATTTCACTTTGACTTTGAAGCAATGACCTTTTATGTGGGAGATTCAAAAGTGGAATTAAGTAAAACAGAGCAAAAATTACTGCGTCTGCTTGTTGAAAACCGTGGTCAGACCATGACGCGTGGAAACCTTATAGACAGGATCTGGACAGATGGTGCAGAATATGTGGATGAAAATGCTTTGTCTGTTACGATCAAACGTTTGAGGGATAAGCTTGGGGCACAGAAATACATTAAAACCATCTATGGAATCGGTTATAGCTGGGTGACAAAAGATGAATAAAAGCGGCATCGTGATCATACTGCTGTGTTCTCTGGCGGCGGTAGCTGTTGTATTATGGGAGCGGAGAAAGGTCAGAAAAACGATGGAAGAAATCGAAAGAATGCTGGACGCCGCCATGACCGGCTCCTTTTCTGAAACCAATTTTGATGAAAGCCAACTGTCTGCTTTGGAAACAAAGTTTGCACACTATCTTTCTGCCGCAGAAGCATCTTCTCAAAATATGGCACAGGAAAAAGACAAAATCAAATCCTTGATTGCGGACATTTCCCACCAGACGAAAACGCCGATTGCAAACCTGCTGTTATACAGCGAGCTTTTGATGGAGGAAACTCTGTCTGCATCGGCAAAGGAAAATGTGGAGGCACTGTACAAACAATCGGAAAAGCTACGATTTCTGATTGATTCTCTCGTAAAACTTTCCAGACTGGAAAATGGGATCATTTCACTTTCCCCTCAGCAAGCATCACTTCAGCCGCTGCTTGAAAGCGTAGTAGAACAATATGCCTCCAAGGCTTCTGGAAAAGGATTATCCATATATCTGTACGATACAGATATTTCCGCTACATTTGACTTCAAATGGACAGCGGAAGCACTGGCTAATATCGTAGACAACGCCATCAAATATACGGAGCATGGAACAATCACGATTTCTACCGTAAGTTACGAAATGTTTACAAGGATCGATATATCGGATACCGGTTCAGGTATCCCGGAAAACGAGCAGGCAAAGATATTTTCCCGTTTTTATCGTTCAAATGCTGTTCAGGAACAAGAAGGGGTTGGCATCGGCTTATACCTTGCCCGACAGATCATATCCGGCGAGGGCGGCTATATCAAAGTCGCCTCTGTCCCCGGCAAAGGAAGCACGTTTTCCGTGTTTCTGCCGAAATAGCATCCATTCTTTCAAAATTGTTAGATTTCATTTTCCGCCGGAAAGAATGTGGAAAGAATCCTATGCGATAATCTGTATGTATCAAAGGATCGTTTCCTTTCATACATACAGATTTTTTCATGGAGGTACTCATTTATGGAGGTTTTACAGGCAAAAGACCTGAAAAAGATTTATGGCTCCGGCAATAACGCCGTTCATGCGTTGGATGGAGTTGATTTAAGTGTAAAAAAGGGCGAATTTGTTGCAATTGTCGGCACATCCGGATCCGGCAAATCCACGCTGCTGCATATGCTGGGCGGTCTGGATCGCCCTACAAGCGGCACGGTCATGGTGGACGGACAGGATATTTTCTCCCTGAAGGAGGAAGCTCTGACTATTTTCCGCCGCAGAAAAATCGGTTTTGTATTTCAGAGCTACAATCTTGTTCCGGTGCTGAATGTATATGAAAACATCATTCTACCCATTGAACTGGATGGTGGAAAGGTAAATAAATCTTTTGTGAAGCAGATCGTGCAGACGCTTGGACTGAACGACCGTCTGGATGCACTGCCCAATCAGCTCTCAGGTGGTCAACAGCAGCGGGTAGCCATTGCCCGTGCACTGGCAGCAGCACCCGCTATCATTCTGGCAGATGAACCGACCGGCAATCTGGATTCCAAGACCAGCCAGGATGTATTGAGCCTTATGAAAGTCACCAGTCAAAAGTTCGCCCAGACCATCGTGATGATCACCCACAACGAAGAGATTGCCCAACTATCTGACCGGATCATCCGCATAGAAGATGGCCGCATTGTCACGGGCCGATGAGGAGGTGACCGTGATGAAGGTAAGAAATCAAAAATGTATTCGAAAGCTCAGCTTAAAATCTCTTTATGCGAACCGCCGCCGCAATCTGATCGCTATTTTTGCCATTGCGCTGACAACGCTGCTATTTACGTCCATGTTCACCATTGTCTTGTCGTTGAACGCCAGTTATGAAACCTACCAGTTTCGGCAGGTAGGCGGCTATGCACACGGTACCTTTAAAGATGTTTCCCCCGAGCAGGCGGAACGTATCGCTGCCCACCCAAAGGTGAAGGCTGCTGGGGCACGGAAGGTGATCGGCATCACAGTGGATGGTGTCTTTTCCAAAACCCCTGCAGAGATCAGCTACATGGATGCCAACTGCACCAAATGGAGCTATGCCACCCCCACTACCGGGCGGATGCCCGAAAGCGGCAAAGAGGCGGCCATGGATACGGCAGCATTGCAGCTACTTGGCGTAACGCCGGAGCTGGGCGCAGAGGTCACGGTTTCCTATTCCATCACGGACAAGGATCAAACTGCCTTTACTGTAACAGATACCTTTACGCTGGTGGGCTATTGGGACTATGATGAACTAATGCCTGTTCACTACATCAACATCAGCCGTGATTACGCAGATGACATCGAAGCGCAGGCAGTGAAAACAGGGTTACAGCCCTTCCGCACCGATTTGAATGTCATGCTGGCTTCCGGCACAAACATTCAAGGGCAGATGGAGCAGGTGGATACCGATCTTGGCTACACATGGGACAGCTATACCGATCCCAACAGCGTCCGAATCGGCGTCAATTGGGGATATACCTCATCCCAGCTGGAGTCGCAGCTCGATCCAGAGCTGATGGTCGCCATAGCAGCTTTTTTGCTACTGGTGATTTTCACCGGGTATCTTATCATCTATAACATTTTCCAGATCTCTGTTGCGGGGGATATCCGGTTTTACGGACTTTTGAAAACCATTGGCACAACGCCCCGGCAGCTCAAACGCATCATTCGCCAGCAGGCACTTCTGCTTTGTCTGATCGGCATTCCGGCAGGACTGTTGCTGGGCTACGGCATCGGCGCTGTTCTGGTACCTGTTGTCTTGCGCTCCACCCAGTTGGATGCAGGCATCACTACCATCAGCACTTCGCCTGTGATCTTCCTTGGTTCCATGCTGTTTGCCCTGTTGACGGTGCTCTTGTCCTGTTCCAAGCCCGGAAAAATGGCAGCCAGGGTCTCTCCGGTGGAGGCTGCCAAATATACGGATGTGATGCAGACTAAGAAAAAACAGCGCAGCACCCGGGGAGCCAAGCTCCATCAGATGGCCTTTGCCAATCTGGGACGAAACAAGAAAAAGACGGTGCTGGTGGTGTTGTCTCTGGCACTGTCGGTGACACTGTTCAATGCGCTGTGTGCCTTTGTGGGAGGCTTCAGCATGGAGAAGTATGTATCCTCCATGACCTGTGCCGATTTTATCGTCAGCACTCCCGACTATTTCCGTTACAACCCGGCAGATGAATTCATCACGCCAGAACAGATCGAGGAGATCGCAGCAAACACAAAGGCCAGTCTTTCCGGCACGGGATATGCTGTGCGAAAAACCGCATACCTGTGGATGACGGAAGATGCTCTGCGGCAGGACTATGCAAGGTACGAAAGCGCCGAGCAGTTGGACAGCCATATGAGCCGTCTGGAGCACCGGGGCAATATGGTGATGGGAGATACCAGAATCGAGGCTCTGGATAACAGCCTGTTTGACAAGCTGCAAGTGTTCGACGGAGATATTTCTCCCATGTTGGAACCGGACAATAACGCCATTGCCATTGCGGTTTCTTTGGATGATTACGGCAATCTGCCCAATCCTGAATACTACCCCAAGGTGGGAGATACGATCACGGCTACCTATGCGGATGATGTGAAATATATCGACAGCCGCACAGGGGAACTGTGCAACGAAGACACACCGGAGGAATACCTTCAGGCAAAATTGTATGGGGCCAGAGATGTAGAGTACACGGTCTGCGCCTTGGTAGAACTTCCGTACTCCATGGGTTATCGTTATGGTGGTATTGGATATAACGCAGTTTTGCCTGTGGACACCGCACAGAGGGACAGCGGTGGTGCGGTCGTTCCGATGCTCTACCTGTTCGACACAGCGGACGACGCTGACGAGACCGAAGCAGAGCAATATCTATCGAAGCTTACTGCCGGTGAGTTTTCGCCCTTGATGTATGAAAGCAAAGCCACGGTTCGCTCTGAGTTTGCTCAGTTCCGGCAGATGTTCCTTCTGATAGGCGGTATCCTCTGTGCTATCATTGGGCTGGTGGGACTCTTAAATTTCTTCAACGCCATGATGACCGGTATTCTTTCCCGCCGCCGTGAATTTGCTGTGCTTCAGGCTGTAGGAATGACGCCCCGACAGCTCAAAACCATGTTGATCTACGAGGGGTTGTTTTACGCAATGTCTTCCGTAGTGCTGGCCTTTGTGCTTTCACTGGCGGTGGGACCTCTTGCGGGGAAAATGCTGGGCAGTATGTTCTGGTTCTTTGAGTATCGGTTCACCGTTCTGCCTGTCCTGCTGACAATTCCGGTATTTCTTCTGCTTGGGTGGCTGATTCCCTGCATGATGTATAATAACGCAGCGAAATGCAGCATTGTAGATCAGTTAAGGGATGCTCAATAATTGTTAAGCCAAAATTAGCCCTCTGTCAATGAAAAGGCTGAGGGCTGGAATTCAAATAATAATCAAAGTGACCATTACACTGGCCAGCGGCAAAAAACAGGTCATTTCCATTACTGTGCAGAAAACAACGGTAAGGACAACAAAGATCACCGGACTGAAATCAAGCGTGACCGTTGCAAGGAATAAAAAAACTTACGTCGAAACCGGTCATCAGCCCGATCACTTCCCAGGAGAAGGTTACCTACAGTTCTTCAAATAAGAAGATCGCAACGGTAAGTTCCAGTGGTGTGATCACTGGAAAGAAAAAGAGAACAGCCTATATCACAGTGAAATCTGGAAAGATCCGCAAAAAAGTAAAAGTAGTAGTTAAATAAAAATGATTTAAGCAGGAGCTGCCTTTCATGAATACACATGGAATGGCAGCTCCTTTTTTCATTTTTTGCATGTAGTTTTATTTGCAGAAGTAGATTACGATATTAATAGTTGACCAAGAGAGAAGAATGTTTAGATAATATGTTATAGTGATAATGGAAGCATGGTAACAAAAAAAATTATAAAAATAGAAAAAAAGTGCAACCAAACAGAAAAAAATACGTTCTATATAATAGAAAACATTAATATGGCACACTGCAAATAACCTATCTGCATAAAAACACTAATATACAGGGGAGAAATGTGATATGGAAGATATACATATTATAAATTTATTTTTAGAAAGATCAGAAGATGCAATTCGCCAGGTAGAAGTAAAGTACGAAAAATTTTGCTTTAAGATTGCATGGAATATTTTATATAACACAGAAGATTCAGAAGAATGCGTAAATGATACGTGGCTGATAACGTGGAATAAGATTCCGCCCAAAACGCCAACAAAATTATCTGCATTTCTTGGAAAAATAACCAGAAATTTGGCATTGGACAATTTCAGAAAGAAAAATGCTTCAAAAAGAGCAGATACACATATGATGGATATTTGTGGTGAAGTGGAAAAACTGGAAAATACAATAAAGGATTATGTGGAAGAGGATATAAAGAAAAAGGAAATTTTGAATATTTTAGAAAAATTTTTAAGTGATTTAAAAGCAGGAGACAGGGATATTTTTGTCAGGCGATATTGGTATATGGATAATATTAAAGACATTGCAAAAAGACATGGATGCTCTGAGACTAAAATTAAATCCAGTCTTTTTCGAAGCAGAAACAGATTATGGGAAGAGGTGAAAGAAATCATATGAAAAAAGAAAACAATTTTTTGGATCTGATGGGAGAAATAGATGAAAAATTTGTTTATGAAGCTTCCTTGCCATGGGAAAAGCGAAATGTTAATTTGAAATTAAAATTAGCAAAGATTGCAGCAGGAGTTGTAATAGCATTATTGATAGGAGGTTTGGGACATCCGCACGAGATAAATGCGGCCTGGGAACAGATTACTTCGTGGATTCAAACTGCATTGGGGATTAATGAAAATGTAGAATCATATATAGATAGTGTTGGAAAAACGATTACTAAAAATGGAATTTCTATTACATTAGATGAAATTGCTGCGGATAAGGAGAATTTATGGGTGGCAATATCTGATAATATAAATGCTTCAAAAGAAAAGGAGACTATTCTACTAACAGAAGTGGAGATAAATGGAAAAGCGGCACAGTTAGATGGAACATATGCTCTGGAGAAAAAGGAGAACGGAACAGATGGTCAGGTTTGTCATTATAGGGTGGAAGATACAACTATTAAAGATAATACAGCAGATATAAAAATGAAAGTATGGTTATTTGATCCAACAGAAATGGATACTGCAGATACAAAAGATACGGATGACTATATTTTTGAATTTTCATCAAATTGGGAAGAACTGGAGAAGAATACAATAAATGTAAATGTGAATAAAAAAATAAAGATATCTCCAAATCAAAATCTGACGATTTCAAAAATGAGCTTAAACGATTTGGCAAGTACAATTTATGGAAATTTGAATAATAAAGAATATGAAGATTATTATTTAATAGGAACCGACGATAAAGGAAATCAGGGGCTTTATAGAATGACAAATTATGGAGACACAGAGACTGTGTTTGAAGAAAGCAGAAATAATACAAAATATAAAGGAATTTCTCCAGATGCTAAAACGGTGACATTAGAATTATATGTAAATAAAGAAGAAAAAAACAGAACAACATATAAAAAATATGAAACAGGAACAGAAGATACTTACGGAGAAGGCGTAGGACGTGTTTATGAAAGTGATGAAGATCCTCTGGATTTATATAGCCTAGTGGAAGGAAAAATAGAAATTAAAATCAGATGACAAAAGAATAATTTAATCGAAGAGAGGAACAGCCAATATCATCTGCCTTCAGATATTGGCTGTAATATATATGATACATAAAAAATACAAGCAGCAGATAACGATAAGATTCTTATATCAGTCAAGGAAGCCTGTGAACGCACAGGTCTTTCAGAGAAAACCATGAGAATTCTTATGAAGAATAATACCTTCATGGTACGAATTGGGCGAAGAACCCTGATTGATAAGAAAAAATTTCAGAAATGGATAGATCGGCAGTCTTGAAAGGTTTTTGGGGTTGTGTTAAAATTAAGTCCAGTGCCATGCATGATCATCTATTGTTATTAGAAAAAGGATGGTAATGTTATGGAAAAAATCTAAGAGGAAAAGAAATAGGTAAGGGAATCCGACAAAGAAAAGATGGGCGGTAAGAAGCCAGAATCACAATTAAGGGATCTGGCAACCGCCTTTTTCTATCTATGGAACAAATCTTCAGCAGGTGAAAAAGCAAAGAAACATGTATTTGGCGGAAGTTCTCCCAGGTATTCCAGGCTTTGATTCGAGTATGTCCGTTTCAAAATGGTATGAGAAATGGATGGAACTTTATAAGGTTCGGAATCTTAAAGCAACCACGATAAGAAATTATGAAGAAAAGTATGGAAAAGAAAGCTAATTTTACTGATAAAATGACAATTTAGGAAGAGGTTTAAATATTTGGAAAAAGCAAGAAACACTGAAGAAGAGAAAAAAATGGGTCAAAAGTGGGTCAAAAAAAAATATAAGGCATCTGAAACCCGCATAAACACTGGGTTTCCGGCTGATACCAGTACATTATCACCGATGATGAAAGAATACGTAAAGACCAAAGAAGAGTACAGCGACTGTATCCTTTTTTACCGTCTGGGCGATTTTTATGAAATGTTCTTTGATGATGCGCTGACTGCATCCAAGGAACTGGAGATCACACTTACAGGAAAAGACTGCGGATTGGAAGAGAGAGCGCCCATGTGTGGCGTTCCTTTTCATGCTGCGGAAACTTATATCAACCGGCTGATCGAAAAGGGCTATAAGGTTGCCATCTGCGAACAGGTAGAAGATCCGAAAAAAGCCAAGGGTCTTGTTAAACGAGAGGTTGTCCGCATTGTCACGCCGGGAACTACTCTGGATACCATGTCACTGGACGAGTCCAAAAACAATTATCTGATGTCCATCGTCTCCATTGGAGAGCATTTTGGCTGTGCAATTGCAGATATCACAACCGGTGACTGTTTTCTCACAGAACTGGATAAACCTCAGAAGCTTCTGGATGAGATCAATAAATTTACACCTGCAGAGATCATCTGCAATGACGCCTTTCTTTTAAGCGGTGTGGATGTAGCGGATCTGAAGGGGCGTCTTGGAATCTGTGTATTTGCTCTGGATCCCTGGTACTTTGACGACCAGCTGTGCCAGAAAACCCTGAAAGAGCATTTTCACGTCGGAAATCTGGAAGGTCTCGGGATCGGAGATTATGACAGCGGGATCATTGCTTCCGGTGCACTGTTCCTGTATCTGAAGGAAACACAGAAAACAGCACTTTCCCATATGGCAAGCATCCGCCCTTACTCTGCTGAAAAATATATGCTCATCGACAGCTCCAGCCGTCGTAACCTGGAGCTTGTGGAAACCATGCGCGAAAAGCAGAAAAGAGGTTCTCTTCTCTGGGTTCTGGATAAAACCAAAACTGCCATGGGTGCAAGAACCCTTCGTTCTTATGTGGAGCAGCCTCTGATCGATGCAGAGGAAATCGAAAAGAGACTTGGTGCCCTGGAAGAACTGAACGCAAAACCTATGGATCGTGATGAGATCCGGGAATACTTAAATCCGATCTACGATCTGGAACGTCTGATAAGCCGTATCAGCTATAAATCTGCCAACCCAAGAGATCTGGTTTCCTTTGCCTCTTCCCTGGAAATGCTGCCTTATATAAAGCAGATCCTTGCAGAATTTAAATCTCCGCTGCTTATGCAGATCAACGAAGACATGGATCCATTGTCAGACATTACCGATCTGATCCGTAATTCCATTGCTGATGATCCGCCCCTTGCCCAAAAGGACGGCGGTATCATTCGGGAAGGTTATAACGAAGATGTGGATAAATTCCGCCGCTCCCGGACAGATGGAAAGAAGTGGTTATCTGAATTGGAAGCAAGAGAGCGGGAACGTACCGGTATTAAGAGCCTGAAGATCAAATATAACCGTGTATTCGGCTATTCCCTGGAAGTTACCAACACCTTCAAGGATCTCGTGCCGGAGGACTATATCCGCAAACAGACCCTTACCAACGCAGAGCGTTACATCACCCAGGAGCTGAAGGATCTGGAGGATCTGATCCTTGGAGCAGAAGATAAGCTTTATGCATTAGAATTTGAACTGTTTTCAGATATCCGTGATCAGGTTGGAGCTGAGGTTGTCCGTATCCAGCGTACTGCAAAGGCAGTAGCTGCTCTGGATGTTTTTGCTTCCCTTGCACTGGTTGCACAGAGGAATAACTTTGTCCGGCCCAAGATCAATGAGACCGGCCTCATTGATATCCGAAATGGCCGCCACCCGGTTGTGGAACAGATGATTGAAAACGATATGTTCATTCCAAATGATACGTATCTTGACAACCACAAAAAACGTATCTCCATTATCACAGGACCGAACATGGCCGGAAAATCCACATACATGCGCCAGACAGCATTGATCGTACTGATGGCACAGATCGGAAGCTTTGTTCCTGCGGACAGTGCGAATATCGGTGTGGTTGACCGGATCTTCACCCGTGTGGGAGCATCCGATGACCTTGCAAGCGGACAGAGTACCTTTATGGTGGAGATGACAGAGGTTGCCAACATTCTTCGTAATGCCACTTCCCGAAGTCTTCTGATCCTGGATGAGATCGGACGTGGAACTAGTACCTTTGACGGCCTTTCCATTGCCTGGGCAGTGATCGAACACATCAGCAACACCAAACTCTGCGGCGCCAAGACCTTATTTGCGACCCATTATCACGAGCTTACCGAACTGGAAGGCAAGCTTTCCGGTGTCAACAACTACTGTATCGCTGTCAAGGAAAAAGGCGACGATATCGTATTCCTGCGTAAGATCGTAAAAGGCGGAGCAGATAAAAGCTATGGTATCCAGGTAGCCAAGCTTGCCGGTGTTCCGGATTCCGTGATCCAGCGTGCCAAGGAACTGGTAGAGGAGCTCAGTGATGCAGATATCACTGCAGCTGTAAAAGATCTAACTGCTCCAAAGAAAAAGCAGAAGATCACCTATGATCAGTTAGATATGGCACAGATGTCACTGTTTGACACGGTACAGGACAATGATATCATTGAAGAGATCAAAAACCTGGAGATCGGGAATCTGACACCAATGGAAGCTTTGAACATTCTCTATAACCTGCAGAACAAAATTAAGAACCGGTGGTGAGACCCTTGAAAAAAATTGCAGTTTTAGACCAGAATACCATTGATAAGATCGCAGCAGGAGAGGTCGTAGAGCGCCCCTCCTCTGTTGTAAAAGAGCTTGTGGAAAATGCCATTGACGCAGGTGCTACCGCTATTACTGTAGAGATCACAGACGGCGGAAAAAAGCTGATCCGTATCACGGACAATGGCTCCGGAATGGATGCAGAGCAGGTTCCGCTTGCTTTTCTCCGCCATGCCACAAGTAAAATTGAAAAAGTAGAAGACCTGACCCACATTGCCTCTCTTGGCTTCCGTGGTGAAGCACTTTCCAGTATTGCCGCCGTCTCCCAGGTGGAGCTGATCACAAAGACTCCTTCCGGGATCAGTGGTACCCGTTATGTGATCGAAGGCGGAAAAGAACAGTCTCTGGAGGAAATGGGGGCACCGGAGGGAACAACATTTCTGATCCGAAACCTCTTTTACAATACACCTGCAAGGAGCAAATTCCTGAAATCCGATATGACAGAAGCCGGTTACATCAATACTCTGATGGAGCAGTTGGCGCTTTCCCATCCGGAAATCTCCTTTAAATATATCCAGAACCGTCAGGTGAAGCTTTCCAGTTCCGGAAACTACAGCGTAAAAGATGTGATCTACAGTGTCTACGGCCGGGAGATCGCCAAGGCGCTTCTGGATGTTTCCTACGAAAATGATTTCATGAAGATCGAGGGCTTTGTGGGGAAACCGGAGATTTCCAGAGGAAACCGTACTTTTGAGAATTATTATATCAATGGCCGATATGTAAAAAACAAGATCATTACCAAGGCCATTGAGGACGGATATAAAGGACTTGTCATGCAGCATAAATTTCCGTTTGTCTCACTTCGGATCGAAATGGACGGCAATGACCTGGATGTTAATGTGCATCCCGCAAAGAGAGAAGTGCGTTTTGCCAGAGAAACCGAAGTTTATACGGCCATTTATGAAACTGTCCGCAAGGTATTGACCCACAGAGAACTGATCCCACAGGTATCTGTTGGAAAAGACGAACCGACATCCCGCACAGAACAGATAAAGCCAGGAAATATTCCGGAGCCTTTTGAAGTAAAACGGCGGCAGGAGATGTACGGTCACCCAAATCGGACGGCAAATATAGCTTCCCATGCTGCACCGACAGCTTCTGAAGTACGTAGTACAGCGCCGGTTCCATCGATACCTTATAATAAGCCAACAAATGGTACCGCCTCCTATGGTTCAGCTGAAACAACTCACAATTCTTCAGCTTCTTCTGCAGATAAATACAAACGTGTGGATTCTCTGCGGGAAAATCCCGTATATGAATCGCAGCCTTTCACAAAAGAAGAAGAGGAAATGTTTTCCGGAACATTAAAAGACGGAAGAAATGAAAATTCCGCTACAGAAACAGCAGATTATGAAGTGATTTCTGAAAAGCCTGCTGAATCGGCACCTCCTGAGGTAGACAACGAGCCGATCAAATCGCAGGAACAGGAACCGCCAAAACAGCTGGAACTGTTCGAAGAACGGCTTCTTGCTCCTGAATCCAGAAGCCGCCACAGACTGATCGGACAGCTGTTTGATACCTACTGGCTGGTACAGTTTGAGGATAATTTTTATATCATTGACCAGCATGCTGCCCATGAAAAAGTATATTATGAGCGATTCGTAAAGCAGTTTCAGTCCCAGAACATCCAGTCCCAGTATGTAAGTCCCCCACTGATCGTTTCACTCAGCCTTGAGGAGGAGAATCTGCTGAAGGCAAACAAAAAGTATTTCCGGGATTTCGGCTTTGAGATCGAACCCTTTGGCGGAAGGGAGTACAGTATCAGTGCGGTTCCCTCCAGCCTTCTGGGAATGACAGAAGAAGAGCTGTTTCTGGAAATGCTGGACCATCTCACTGCAGACGGCTCCAAAGATGCATTTGAACTGTTTACCGCAAGGCTTGCAACTATGGCCTGCAAAGCTGCTGTAAAAGGCAATCATTCCATGTCACCCCAGGAAGCCGACAAGCTGATCGATGAACTTCTGACACTGGAAAATCCTTATAACTGTCCTCATGGAAGGCCAACCATCATTGCCATGAGTAAGACAGAGATTGAAAAAAAATTTAAACGTATCGTGTAAGATACCTATCATAAACGGAGAAAATCTATGAAAAAACCTCTTATCGTCCTTACCGGACCTACTGCCGTGGGAAAAACAAAACTTTCCATTGCCCTTGCAAAAGCAGTAAACGGAGAGATCATCTCCGCAGATTCCATGCAGGTTTACCGCCATATGGATATTGGTTCCGCCAAGATCACACCGGAAGAAATGGATGGCGTCCCTCATCATCTGGTGGATGTGTTGGAGCCCACAGAAGATTTTAATATTGTCCTTTTCCAGCAGATGGCAAAAGAAGCCATGGAAAAAATTTATGATAAAGGCCGGATCCCGATCCTGGTAGGCGGCACGGGATTTTATATTCAGGCCGTAACCAGAGATATTGATTTTACCAGTTCCAACCAGGATGACCATTACCGCAGGGAGCTGGAAGAGCTGGCAGAACAAAAAGGCCCTTCATTTCTTCATGACATGCTTGCTAAGGTCGATCCCAAGTCAGCCGAAGATATCCATGAGAACAATGTCAAGCGGGTGATACGTGCCCTGGAATTTTATAAACAGAACGGTACCAGGATCTCCGAACATAATGAAGAACAGAAGGAGCATACCAGTCCCTATGCACTGGCTTATTTCGTCCTGAACGCACCACGCCCACTTCTCTATGAACGCATTGACACAAGAGTGGACGAAATGCTGAAAAACGGTCTGACAGAAGAAGTTAAAAAGCTTCGGGAGATGGGCTGCCACGGGGGAATGGTTTCCATGCAGGGGCTTGGCTATAAGGAAATCCTGGACTGGATGGGCGGAAACTATTCTTATGAGGAAGCCGTAAGGGTCCTGAAACGTGACACCAGACACTTTGCCAAACGTCAGCTTACCTGGTTCCGCAGAGAAGGCGAAGTAACCTGGGTAGATAAAGATAACTTTGATTACGATGACAGCAGGATCCTTTCCTACATGCTTTCTGTATGCAGGGAAAAGGGAATCCTCCCTGCCAAATAAAATAAAAAAGGAAAAATGATCATGAAAGAATTATATGCACAACTTGGAATCTCTTCTGCAGTTTACGATTTCGGTAAATCTGTGGAAGATTCCCTGAAAGAACGTTTTGAGAAATTTGATAAGACTGCAGAATACAACCAGATGAAGGTTATCCGCGCCATGCAGAAGAACCGTGTCAGTGAGGCTTGTTTCGGAGCTTCCTCCGGTTATGGCTACAACGACCTTGGCCGCGAAACTCTGGAGCAGGTCTATGCCGATACCTTCCACACAGAAGCCTGCCTGGTACGCCCGCAGATCACCTGTGGAACTCATGCACTTGCCATTGCTCTCTTCGGAAACCTGCGCCCCGGTGACGAGCTTCTTTCCCCTGTAGGAAAGCCTTACGATACCCTGGAAGAAGTGATCGGTATCCGCCCGTCCAATGGTTCCCTTGCGGAATATGGCGTAAAATATCGTCAGGTGGATCTTCTCGAGGATGGTACCTTTGATTATGAAAACATCAGAAAAGCAGTCAATGAAAAAACAAAGCTGGTAACCATCCAGCGTTCCAAAGGCTATCAGACCCGTCCTTCTTTCTCCGTAAAACAGATCGGTGAGCTGATCTCTTTTGTAAAAAAGATCAAGCCGGATGTGATCTGCATGGTAGATAACTGCTACGGAGAATTCGTAGATACCATCGAGCCCAGTGATGTAGGTGCAGATATCATGGTCGGCTCCCTGATCAAAAATCCAGGTGGCGGCCTTGCTCCTATCGGTGGTTATATCGCAGGAAGAAAAGACTGTGTGGAAAATGCTTCCTACCGTATGACCTGCCCGGGACTGGGCATGGAAGTTGGTGCAACTCTTGGTGTAAACCGTTCTCTGTATCAGGGATTTTTCCTTGCACCGATGATCACCAAAGGAGCTTTAAAGGGTGCTGTTTTTGCAGCGAACATTTACGAAAAGCTTGGTTTCCCGGTAGTTCCCAACAGCACAGAGCCACGTCAGGATATCATCCAGGCGGTCACTCTCGGAACACCGGAGGGTCTTGTAGCATTCTGCCAGGGTATCCAGGCTGCTGCACCGGTAGACAGCTTTGTAACACCGGAGCCGTGGGATATGCCGGGATATGACAGCCAGGTGATCATGGCAGCAGGTGCTTTTATCCAGGGTTCTTCCATCGAGCTTTCTGCCGATGGTCCTATGAAACCGCCTTATGCAGTTTATTTCCAGGGTGGTCTCACCTGGGAGCATGCAAAGCTGGGAATCCTGAAATCTCTTCAGTATATGGTTGATAAGGAACTTGTAAGCTTATGAAAAAATCCGAAGGACCGGACTTAAAAAAACAGATCTTTGTCATAGGAGCCGGTGCTTCCGGTCTTATGGCAGCTATTCAGGCTGCTGTATACGGAGCTGCAGTTACGGTTCTGGAACAAAATGACCGTCCCGGCAGAAAAATCTGTGCTACGGGAAACGGCCGTTGTAATATGACGAACCTGAATCAGGATAAAAACGCTTACCGGGGATCTCATCCTGAATTTGCCAAAGATGCCCTGGCACAGTTTCCTGTGGAAAAAACTCTGAAATTCTTTCAGGAACTGGGAATCTGTACCACAGACCGTAGCGGATGGATCTATCCCCGAAGCAACCAGGCACAGAGTGTGGTAGATGTTCTTGTCATGAAGGCACGCAGCCTGAAGGTAAAGCTGAAAACCAATCAGACCGTTACCGGCGTGTCTTTTGCAGACGGACAGTGGAAGATCCATACGGACGGATGGACCTACAGTGGTGATGCCGTGATCCTTGCAAATGGTTCCCGTGCGTCTTCCGTTGCAGGTTCCTGCGAAAGCGGATATGAAATTGCAAAAAGTCTCGGACATCATCTGATCGAACCCCTTCCCGCACTGACAGCTCTGAAATGTAGGGGAAATTCTTTTTCCGGCTGGAGTGGTGTACGGACAGAAGGGAAGATAATACTTTATATAGACGGCACACCGACAGTCTCCCAGCAGGGAGAGCTGCAGCTTACCGATTACGGTGTATCCGGGATCCCGGTATTCCAGATTTCCCGCTATGCTATCCGTGCCGTCCATGAAAACAAAAATGTGGAGCTTTCCATAAATTTTTTTCCGGAACTGAACCGGAAAGAGCTGGAAGAATACCTGGAGCACAGAAAAGCAGCCTGCCCTTACAAAACAGAAAAAGAACTTCTCATCGGACTTTTTCCTGAAAAACTGATCCGTGTTTTATGTGCGCAGAAGGATCTTATCCGCGGGATCACCGATTTTCGTCTCCCGGTAAAAAACGGCCTTTCCTTTGAACAGGCACAGGTTTGTTCCGGTGGAGTGGATACGTCTGAAGTTCACAGCAAAACCATGGAGTCCAGACTTCATAAAGGTCTTTATTTTGCCGGAGAGCTCCTTGACATTGACGGTACCTGCGGAGGTTATAACCTGCAGTGGGCGTGGTCAAGCGGAGCTGCCGCCGGTATCTGGGCAGCAAAGGAGGAAGAAAAATGATCCGGATCACACAGCTGAAGCTTCCCATCACTCATACAGAAGAGCAGCTTCACCGAAAAATAGCAAAAATGCTTCGTCTTGGAAATCAACCGTTCACCTATGAGATCCGAAAACAATCTCTGGATGCCCGGCACAAAGAGGACAAAAAATTTGTCTACACTGTAGATATTAAACTGGATAACGAATCCCGTGTTCTCAAAAAGGTTCACGATAAAAATATTATGTTAACCTCTGAGAAAAAATATCATTTTCCCTCATCTGGCTCTGAAACTCTGTCCCATCGTCCTGTAGTGATCGGAAGCGGACCTGCAGGATTATTCTGTGCCTGGTACCTGGCCAAAGCCGGGTACTGTCCACTGGTACTGGAACGGGGAGAAGAAGCAGACAAACGCCAGGAAACCGTGGAAAATTTCTGGAAAAACGGCATCCTGGATCCGGATTCCAATGTACAGTTCGGAGAGGGCGGTGCAGGGACTTTTTCCGATGGAAAGCTGAATACTCTGGTAAAAGATACTTTTGGAAGAGGAAAGGAAGTTCTTTCCCGATTTGTGGAGGCAGGAGCTCCCTCTGAGATCCTTTACCAGCAAAAGCCTCATCTTGGCACAGATCAGCTTGTAGGTATCGTTCAGTTTATGCGTCATCAGATTGAAGAAATGGGCGGGGAATTCCGTTTTCGTTCCACAGTAACTGATCTGATGATTCGTGACCGGAAGCTTAATGCAGTCATTGTCAATGCAAAAGAGGAAATACCGGCAGAAATCTGCATTCTTGCTCCCGGCCACAGCGCCAGAGATACGTTTGCCATGCTGGAAAAACACAATATTAACATGGAGCCGAAATCTTTTGCAGTGGGGGTACGTGTGGAACATCCGCAGACTATGATCAACCAGGATCTTTACGGGGAACCGGAAAACGACCGTCTGGGTGCATCCAGCTACAAGGTTACCCATACACTGGAAAACGGACGTGGCGTTTATTCTTTCTGTATGTGTCCCGGCGGATATGTTGTAAATGCATCTTCTGAAGAAGGTATGCTTGCAGTGAATGGTATGAGCTATCAGGCACGTGACAGCCATAATGCCAACAGTGCTATCATCGTTACGGTAAACCCTTCTGATTTTCCTGAAGAGGGAGTTCTCGGCGGAATCGCTCTGCAGCGAAAACTGGAGCGCGCTGCCTGGGAAGCCGGAAACGGAAAAATTCCGGTACAGCTTTTCAAAGATTACTGTACCCATCAGAAAAGTACCAGGCTTGGAGATGTGATCCCCTGTATCAAAGGAGCTTATACACTTACCGATGTCCGCAGTATTTTCCCGAAAGAGATCGGCGATTCCATTGAAGCAGGAATCCATGCTTTTGGAAAAAAGCTTTCCGGTTTTGACCGACCGGATGCATTGCTGGAAGGAGTAGAAAGCCGTACCTCTTCTCCTGTACGGATCGTTCGGGAACCGAAAAAGCTCACTTCCAATATAGAAGGGATCTACCCCTGCGGAGAGGGCGCCGGTTACGCCGGAGGCATTACATCCGCAGCAATGGACGGGATCAAGGTGGCAGAAGCAGTCGCTTCTGTTTATGCCCTGCCTGTAAACAAAATGTGAAAAAAGTGGAAATTTCCGGGATAGAGTGTACATCCCTGCTTTTTTATGCTAAAATAACTTCTGCAATTTTGCATCCCCTTCTTCGAGAGCGAAAAGGGAAATCATATGAAAGATACTATAATGGAAATGCCAGATTATCAGCGTCCGTATGAAAAATGTCTGCGGGAAGGAGAACAGTCCTTGAGCGATCGAGAGCTTCTTGCCGTGATCCTGCGCTGTGGCGTACAGGGATCCAGTTCCCTGACTCTGGCAGATAAAATCCTGAATTTATCGAAACAGACCGGATACAGTGGCCTGCTTGGACTGTTTCATATTTCCATGCAGGAACTGATGAAGATCCATGGGATCGGTAAGGTAAAAGCCATACAGCTGAAATGTATCGGGGAACTTTCCAAGCGTATGGCAACCGCAGCTGCAAAACCGGAATTGTCTTTTCACCATCCGGTAACCATTGCGAAATATTATATGGAGCGGCTTCGACATGAAGAGCAGGAATTGCTTTACTGCATGATGCTGGACGGACATAACCATTTGTCGGGTGAACAGCTTTTAAGCCGCGGTACAGTCAATGCCACACTGATCACACCAAGAGAAGTCTTTGTAGAAGCTGTAAAATATCGTGCGGTGAACCTGATCCTGGTCCACAATCATCCGGGTGGTGATCCCTCCCCCAGTCAGGCTGATCTGGATGTTACGGAACGGATCTATCATTGCGGTGAACTCCTCGGCATCCATCTTCTGGATCATATCATCATCGGTGATCACAGGTATGTCAGTTTCCGCGAAAAAGGGATTTTTGATGAATATACTTAAGTGAAGGGACAGATTTATGCTTTTTAGAAATAATTACGGAGTAGACCTTGGAAGCAGCTCTGTAAAAGTCTATTCATTTTTCAGAAACAAAAGTTACATAGAAAAGAACATGGTAGCCTACAGAGGACGCCGGATCCTTGCCATAGGGAACGAAGCTTATGAAATGTTTGAAAAATCACCTGCAGATATTTCCGTAAATTCTCCTATGGCTTTCGGTATGCTGGCAAATCTGGAATTGCAGGAGATCGTCCTTTACAGCATGATAAAAAAGATCGATCATACATCCGGTCTCGGAGCAGACATATATTTCTCCGTACCACTTGATATGACTGCTATCGAAAAGAGGGCATACTATCATCTGGTCAATGGTCACTGGCTGCGGAAAAACCGTGTTTTTATGGTGGAGTCCCCTATTGCAGATGCCATTGCCATGGGAATCGACCCTGAAAAGAATCAGGGCAGCATGATCGTAAACATCGGTGCACAGAGTACAGAGTTTTCCATCATAACCGACGGCAAGATCATCATCAGCCGTAAGATCCCCATCGGAGGCAGACAGATGAACGAATCTATCTGCAGCGAGATCCGAAAACATTATAATCTTCAGATTGGAACACGAACTGCAAAACGTCTGAAAGTAGTTATGGGAAGACTGAACGATCAGAAAAAAGAAGCCCGAAAAGTAGTCGGGATCGACAGTATTTCCGGACTTCCACGAGAAGAAGTTATTTCTGCCTACGTTGTTAATGAAGGGATCGCCAACTGTGTGAACCAGATCGCAGCAGAGATGAAATCTTTTCTGGAACGTACCCCGCCACAGATTGCTTATCATATCGCAAAAGAGGGCATTTATCTGACCGGCGGCAGTACACGGCTTCCTTATATAGATAACTATCTGGCTAGCTATACAGGATTTGCCTTTAATCTTTCTGATCTGTATGAAACTTCTGCAGCATACGGCCTGGAAAAGATCATCCGCGACAGAAACCTGCGCAAATGGGCCCAGCCGGTAAAGCAGAAAAAACTGTAAAGGGGCATATATAATGAAAAACATCCGAAAAAAAGTGCGTTTTCATTTTAATTTAAAAAGTAAACATCTTCTGGTAATCATGACATTTTTCTGTGGAAGCTGCATCGTAGCTACAGCAGCCTCCGGAACCTCTTCCGCACCACTTCAGGAGGCAGCCGGTTTTCTTATCGTTCCCTTTGAAAAGGGGATCGCCGGTGTCAGCGATATATTTGGAAATGTAAAAAACAATCTTCGTGATAAACAGGACGTGCTTCAGGAAAACGAAGAGCTGAAAAGTCAGATCAACAGTCTTACGGAACAGAATAACATCCTGATCCAGGACCAGACAGAGCTCACACGCCTGAAGGAACTTTACGATCTTGATCAGGAATATACCGACTATCCCAAGGTTGCCGCAAGGATAATCTCCAAAGATCCCGGAAACTGGTATGATACCTTTATGATCAACAAAGGCAGTAATAACGGGATCCGGGTTGATAACAACGTAATCGCCGGAAAGGGTCTTGTGGGTATCGTTACAGAAGTGGGACCTTCCTGGGCTACTGTCCGTTCCATCATCGATGACAGCAGCAATGTCAGTGCCATGGCAGTCAGTACTTCCGACAACTGCGTTGTCACTGGAGATCTGAAACTGATCGATGAAGGCAAATTAAGCTTTGAGCAGCTTTACGATCAGGATAACAAGGTAACAGTCGGAGAACGTATTGTCACCTCGAACATCAGTGAAAAATATGTGGAAGGACTGTTTATTGGTTATGTCAGTGAGATCCAGCAGGATCCCAATAACCTGACAAAAACAGGTACGATCGTTACACCGGTTGATTTCGGTCATCTGAAAGATGTATTTGTGATCACCACCAATAAACAGGACGCGATAGACAAATCGGAGGATGCGTCCAATGAAAAATAGGATTATATTATTTATCACTATCATTGTCTGTTTTCTCCTTCAGTGCACAGTAATGGACCGTATTTCCATTGGATCCATCACTCCAAATCTGCTTTTGATCCTGTGTGTATCCATGGGACTTATGCGTGGAAGAAAAGTCGGTCTGTGGACTGGATTTTTTTCCGGGCTTTTTGTCGATCTCTTTTATGGATCATTGTTTGGATTTTATGCACTGATCTATATGTATATAGGTTTTATCAGCGGCTATGCATTCCGCAGTTTTTATGATGATGATCTGAAAGTTCCGCTTTTTCTTGTAGCAGGAACAGATCTTCTTTATAATCTGGCTGTGTATGGCCTCCAGTTTCTGCTCAGAGGCCGTCTTGGATTCTGGACCTACATATACAGGATCATTATCCCCGAGATTGTATATACGGTTTTTCTCACCATCATCGTATACCGGGTATTTTACTGGATCAACTACCACTTAATGGATACTGTAAGGAAAGAAAGTGAGTCTATTTGGGAATTAAAATAAAAAAAATCATCAAAAAAATCCGTCTGAAACGTACTACAGTTCTTGTGATCGTATTTATTTTTCTGTCATCTGTCCTGGTCCGGCAGCTTTTCAGTCTGCAGATCATACAAGGAGAGGATTACATCAGTAAATTTCAGACACGTACCACCAAAACACGCGTGATCAAAAGCACCCGTGGTAATATTTATGACCGTAACGGCACAGTTGTCGCCTCCAATGTACTTGCATATTCTGTCACATTCGAAGATAGCGGTACATACAACAGCACCAGAGAAAAGAATCTGACTCTGAACGGTATCGCCTACCAGGTATTACAGATCCTTTCCAAAAACGGGGACAGCTTATCTGATAATTTTCATATTACCGTCAATGATCATGGCGACTATGCTTTTGATGTAGATGAAGGATTTACTCTTAACCGTTTCCGTGCGGATATTTACGGAGAAGCACAGATTGATGATCTCAGTGAGGAGCAGAAAAACGCAACCGCAGCCCAGATCATGGATCATCTTACCGGAAGCAGCGGATTTTCTATCGTTCTTTACGGAAAAGATGCCTACACCCCGGAAGAACTTGCCGCACATTCTCTTCCGGAAGAGCTTACCAAACAGGAAATCCTCGAAATTGCGATCATGCGCTATCAGCTGAACACCAACAGTTTCAAGAAATATATGCCGGTGACCATTGCAACAAATGTCAGTGAAAAATCTGTGGCAGCCATAAAAGAAAATCAGGCCGCTCTCCAGGGTATTGACATTGTAGAAGATTCCACCAGAAAATATGTGGACGATGAGAGTATGGCGCCGATCCTCGGTTACACAGGCCAGGCCTCTTCTGAGGAATTGGAAACCCTTCGTAAGGATAATCCTGATTATTCCAATGATGCGGTTGTTGGAAAAGCCGGAATCGAACAGTATATGGAGCTTGAACTTCAGGGAAAAGACGGAGAAGAAACGGTCACAGTTGATAATCTTGGTAAAGTCCTTGACATCGACAATTCTAAAACTGTTGATCCTGTGGCCGGAAACGATGTTTATCTGACCATTGATTCCGACTGGCAGAAGAGTATTTACCAGATCCTGGAACAGCGTGTTGCTGGTATTGTCCTCTCTAAACTGACACCGAATAAAAGCTTTGATTATGAAGCAGAGAAAGATGCAAGTAAGATCACCATCCCAATCTATGATGTATACAATGCACTGATCGCAAACAGTGTGATCGATATCAATAAATTCAGTGATGCAGATGCTTCCGACACAGAAAAAAATTTATACGTCAAATTTCAGCAAAAACAGCAACAGGTTTTTGATACAATAAGTAACAGGCTGACAGGCGACAATCCTCCAGCCTATAAGGATGAAGATACGCAGATGCAGGAATATCTTACCTATATCTGTGATGATCTTCTTACCAATACCTTGAAGGTACTGAAAAGTGATTCCATTGATACCGCGGATGAAACATACAAAGCCTGGAAAAATGATCAGAGTATCAGTCTGAAGGATTATCTGAACTACGCTGCCAGTCAGAACTGGATCGATATTTCCCAGATCTCAACCTCCGGAGAATATCTGGATTCTGAAGAGATCTATCAGGCTCTTACCGCCTATATCATTGATTACCTGAAAACAGATACAGGCTTTTCAAAGCTTCTGTATAAATATATGCTTCAGGAAGACACCATCAGTGGAGAAGATCTGTGTCTTGTTCTCTATGAACAGGGCGTTCTTTCCAAAGAAGACGAGCTGTATCAGACAATGGCCTCCGGTGGTCTTGATGCCTACACCTTCATGTATCGCAAGATCGCAAATCTTGAGATCACACCGGCCCAGCTTGCGTTGGCTCCGTGCTCTGCATCTGCGGTGATCACAGATACTACAACCGGAAATGTTCTCGCATGTGTTTCCTATCCGGGATATGATAATAATCGTCTGACCAACAATATGGATACTGATTATTATGCAAAGCTTTCCACAGATCTTTCCAGCCCGTTCTTCAACAAGGCAACACAGCAGAAGACGGCTCCAGGATCTACCTTAAAGATCTTATCTACTGTTGCCGGCATGTCTGAGGGCGTAATAGATGATGGCACATATATTGAATGTACAGGAAGCTTTGACCTTGTAACACCTCCGATCAACTGCTGGAATAAACAGGGCCACGGTTCTCTTGATATCCGTGAAGCCATTGAGCAGTCCTGTAACGTATTTTTCACTACGATTGGTTTCGAACTTGGTAAAGATTCCGAAGGTAACTTTTCTGAAGCCAGAAGTCTTGGAATGCTTCAGAAATATGCTTCCCTCATGGGATTGGATCAGAAAACCGGCATTGAAATTTCCGAAGCTTCTCCGCAGGTTTCTGACAAAAACGCCGTCCCTTCCTATATTGGACAGGGTACCAATGCGTTTACGACCAGCCAGCTTGCACGTTATGCGTCAACGATCGCCACTTCCGGTACGATCTATAAGCTTTCCCTTCTGGACCGTGTGACGGATTCCAAAGGAAAACTTATAAAGGAATATCCTTCCGAAACAGCTGGACAGCTGGATCTTTCCAGCAATATCTGGGATGACATCCATGACGGTATGTATCGTGTGGTGCAGACTCATGATCAGTTTAACAGACTTGGAGTTGAAGTAGCAGGAAAAACCGGTACTGCCGAGATTGACTATTATCATCCGAACAATGCACTTTTTATCGGATATGCGCCTGTTTCTGATCCCAAGTACGCAATATCTGTACGAATCGCAAACGGATATGCATCCGGTAATGCCTGCCTTGCAGCTAATGATATCTTTAAATACATTTTCGGACTTGCAGATGAAAGCACCATTCTCACTGGCTATGCAGCAAGCGATACCAGTAATGTATCGAATGACTAAACAAACTTTATGAGGATACCAGAAGTGTGGAACATTTTATAGGAGGAATCAGAAAACATGAGTGAAGTCATTGTCATTACATCTGGAAAAGGCGGTGTTGGAAAAACCACCACCGTGGCAAATATCGGGACCGGACTGGCTGCCATGGGAAAAAGGGTTGCAGTTGTAGATACCGATATCGGACTCCGAAATCTGGATGTTGTCATGGGACTGGAGAACCGTATTGTTTATAATCTGGTTGATGTGATCAATGGGAGCTGCCGCCTGAAACAGGCACTGATCCGGGATCGTCGGCATTCAGAACTGTATCTTCTTCCGTCTGCCCAGACCAAGGACAAAACTGCCGTATCTCCGGAACAGATGATCAAGCTTACCGATGATCTCCGGGAAGAATTCGATTATGTCCTTCTGGATTGTCCGGCAGGAATTGAACAGGGATTCAAAAATGCAGTAGCCGGAGCGGACCGTGCACTGGTCGTGACCACACCGGAAGTTTCCGCGATCCGGGATGCAGACCGTATCATCGGGTTGCTGGAGTCCGGAGGGCTCCGTGATATCCGGCTGATCATCAACCGGCTTCGACCGGAAATGATCGCCAGAGGTGATATGATGTCCGTAGAAGATGTGTTGGAAATCCTGGCTGTAGATCTGATCGGTGCGATCCTGGATGATGAACAGATCGTGATCTCCACAAATCAGGGAGAACCTTTATCCGGAAAAAATTCCCAGGCAGAAGAAGAGTATCGCAATATCTGCCGGAGACTTATGGGCGAAGAGGTCCCTTATGTTACTGTGCGTCGAAAAAATGGTGTATTCCACCGTCTTGGCAGCATTTTTCGAAAATAACAGACGCCTTGCTGTCTGACATTTTTCATCACAGGAGGAATGATTATGGGATTTTTCTCCGGGAAAAACCACTCTGCAGGCTATGCACGCGACAGGATGAAGCTTCTTCTTGTATCGGAACGCATAGACTGTTCTCCACAGATGATGAAGCTTTTACGGAACGATCTGATACATGCCGTAAAAAAATACGTTGTAATTGATGAACCAGGGGTGACCATACAGATCACACAGGAACCACCTGTTCTGCATGCAGTCATACCCGTACTTAAGAAAAGAGATGCATAATTTATGATTAAACAGTATAAGCTGCGGTTTTACAATTTTCGACTGGTGATCTTTCTCCTGGCGATCAGCTTTATTGGAATTCAGCTTGTAGGAACAGCTGCCGACTACCTTCGCACACGTCAGCTTCTGGGTGTGATCATCGGTGTGGTCTTTATGCTGATCCTTTCACTGATGGATTATTCCTGGCTGCTGAATTTTCAATGGATCATGTATGGATTTAATATCGTTATGCTTCTGGCTGTCCGGTTCTTCGGATCCAGCGCCAATGGTGCTGCCAGATGGGTGGATTTAGGTTTTATCCGTTTCCAGCCTACCGAGCTTTCAAAGATCATCATTATCCTGTTTTTTGCCAAATTTTTTATGGATCATGAGGAAGATCTGAATACCTTAAAGACTCTGATACAATCAGCTGTCCTTCTGGTCATCCCACTGATGCTGATCTATGTACAGCCGGATATGAAAAACACCATCACCGTAACAGTCCTGTTCTGTATTCTGATCTACATCGCAGGACTTAGTTATAAGATCATCGGAGGTGTAGCCTTGATCGCGATTCCTCTGGCCATCATCTTTCTGTCCATTATCGTGCAGCCGGATCAGAAACTGATACAGGATTACCAGAGAAACCGTATCATGTCATTCCTGTATCCGGAGAACGAAGAATACGCAGATGATATTGAACAGCAGAACAACTCAAAAACAGCCATCGCCTCCGGAGAGCTTGTGGGACGTGCTTTCAGTAATGACACCAGTGTTACATCCGTAAATGATGGAAACTTTGTTTCTGAGAATCAGACCGACTTTATTTTTGCGGTGGCTGGAGAGCAGTACGGATTTATCGGCTGTACTCTGATCGTACTGCTGCTGTTTCTGATCACCTTTGAATGTATCCGTATGAGCCTGCGGGCCAAGGATCTTGCCGGTAAGGTCATATGCTGCGGTGTTGGAAGCATTGTTTCCATACAGAGCTTCATCAACATCTGTGTTGCTACCGGCCTTGCACCAAACACAGGTACTCCGCTTCCTTTTGTAAGCTATGGTCTTACTTCTCTGATCAGTCTGTTTATGGGTATGGGACTTGTTCTCAATGTAGGACTGCAGAGCAGTGCATATAATAAAGAATTACAGAAAAAAGGTCAGAAATCGGATACCTACTTTCGGAAAGAGGAATACTTATGACACGTAAAGAACCTGTAAAAAATCATGTACGTTCTGGCAATCCTTCCAGAGGTCAGGCTTCCCGGGCTGCATATACAGCTTCCAAGGGGACAAAAAGAACTTCCACGCCGTCTGACGGAACTGTTTCTGCCAGACGTAAAGCTCAAAATACCCGGATAAAACGGATGCGTCGCAAAAGGATTCGCAACACCATTTTTCTCCTTCTTCTGCTGATCGTACTATGCACAGCTGGCGGTTTTGGTGTTTACATGCTGAAGGGCGGAGATTTTTCCACTCCTGCAAATTCTTTCAATGCATTCTCCGAGTTTGATAATACTCTGACTTCCAAAGAAGAGCAGCGCGCGGCAGGTTTCGCCCATGATTTCTGTGTTGTTACAAAAGATGTTGCTCTGGATTCTGTCAGTCTGGATGACAGCCAGTCCGGTGTGCTTCTGAATCTCAGTGATAAAAAGGTACTCTATGCAAAAGGTGCCTACAACAAGGTTTATCCTGCCAGCATCACAAAGATCATGACAGCTATGCTTGCACTGAAATATGGAAACATGGACGATACAGTAACGATCTCACAGGAGAATGTTACCCTGGAATCCGGTTCTCAGGTAGCTGGTTTCCAGGCGGGAGATCAGGTTACCATGGATCAGCTTCTTCATTGTCTTCTTGTTTATTCTGCCAATGATGCAGCATCTGCCATTGCGGAACATATAGGTGGATCAACAGATAAATTTGTAGAGATGATGAACAGCTTTGCTGCAGAACTTGGCTGTACAGGAACTCACTTTACCAATCCCCATGGTCTTCAGGACGAAAATCATTATACAACGCCTTATGACATTTATCTGATGCTGAAAGAAGCCTTGAATTATCCGGAGTTTACAGACATCACACAAATGGCATCTTATACAGTTAGCTATAAGCATTCCGATGGCTCCGATGCAAGTGCTACCTTACCCGCTACAGATCATTATCTTACCGGAGAGGCAGCAACTCCTAAGGATGTCACTATCCTTGGAGGAAAAACAGGAACAACCGATAAAGCCGGTAACTGTCTGGCACTTTTAAGCCAGAATGCTTATGGGAAGCCATTTATTTCCATCGTCATGGGTGCGTCCTCAAAGGATGTTCTTTATCAGGAAATGACATCCTTGCTCCAGAACATCAACTGACAGGATTCCATACAAAAAACAAAAAAGCAGATCTGTTTGAAATTTTATTTCGCAGATCTGCTTTTTTATTCTTTTTTTTACATTCAGTTAATTTCTACTGTATCATCGGTGCCATCACTGCCGGTATCTTCGGTCTCACTGCTATCAAGATCCGTATCCGAAGTACCACTGTAATCATTGTCATCGACCACTTCACCTGAGCCACTGTCCGGATCTTCATAATTGCCTGCGTCTTCACCGGTTCCATCTGAAGATGTATCTGAAGTATCTGCTCCATTGGCTTCACTATCCGTATTGCCGTCGTAAGAATTATCACCTGGATCATAAGTCGGCTCTTCCGTATAGGAATCTCCGTCCCCAGTATCGTCATAAGAATACGAACTCTCGGGCTCACTGCTGTAGCTGTCCTCTGTATAGATTGGAAAATCCGCATCAGCGGTTCCCTCTGATGTAGAATCTGTAACAGGCTCCGCCGCATTATTATCCGGAATAGCAGTAAGATGAGAAACCGTTCCATCCTTTGGGACGACGATATAGATTCCCAGCATCACGATACATAATGCCATGGCTAATCCGGCAATCTTCATTTCTTCCATATGTTTCATCGCTGATGATCTCCCTGTCGTTTTTTTGTATTATAGCACAGAATCACTCATATTTGTAAAACAGCCATGTATTTCTTTTGTTTTTCTGTAACAGTTCCCGAAATTTATTTCGCGATCATATAGACACACTTTCTCTGGGTGTTTATAATAAATAATCATATTTATTCATAAGCTTAAAGAAAGGCGTAACATTTTATGGGCGACTGCATTACCACATACACTGGAAAACATTTTGATCCGACACATCCGGACGAAGAGCTGATCTGCATTGAGGACATTGCACACGCACTTTCTCTTCTATGCCGCGGAAATGGTCATGTAAGGACTTTTTTCTCTGTAGGGCAGCATTGCATCCTCTGTGCCAAAGAAGCCGAAGCACGTGGCTATTCCGGTCGTCTTATACTGGCGTCCCTTCTTCACGATGCCAGCGAATGTTATATGTCCGATGTTCCAAGACCATTTAAGAAAAGTCTTCCTGCGTATCGGAAACAGGAGGAAGCTCTTTTAAACATTATCTATCAGAAATATCTGGGATCCGGACTTTCTGACATAGAAGAGCAGAAGCTGAAGGAGATCGACAATGACCTGCTCTGGTATGACCTGAAATATCTTCTGAATGAAACACCGGACACTCCAAAACCGGTTGTCCATGTTCCGATCCAATACCGGCAATACCCTTTTTCACAGGTAGAAGAGGAATATCGGAACCTTTTTGATCAGCTGTCTGCAAAAATCTGTAAATAGATATAACAGACACACTTTATACAATTGAAAGAAGAACCCTATATGGAACGATTGATTTTTCATGTTGATGTAAACAGTGCTTTTCTTTCCTGGGAAGCAGCAAAAAGAGTAAAGATGGGACTTCCGGATCTGAGAGACATCCCTTCCTGTATTGGCGGAGACCCCAGTAAACGTACCGGCATCGTTGTCGCCAAGTCCATTCCTGCAAAAAAATACGGAATCCAGACAGGAGAGCCTATGGCTATGGCTTTTCGCAAATGTCCGAATCTTGTGGCCGTTCCATCTGACTTTGAATTATACGATAAATGTTCCAGAGCCTTCAAAAAAATCTGTGGGTCCTATGCACCGGTAATGGAATCCTTTTCCATTGATGAGGTTTTTCTGGATATGACCGGAACCTCCTATATTTACCCGGATCCGGTGGCAACTGCCCATGAGCTGAAGGATAAGATCCGTACAGAACTCGGCTTTACCGTAAATATCGGCATCTCCACCAATAAACTTCTTGCAAAAATGGCCTCTGATTTCGAAAAGCCAGATAAGGTGCATACTTTATTTCCGGAAGAAATCCCTGTAAAAATGTGGCCTCTTCCAGTGAGAGAGCTTCTTTTTCTTGGCAGATCCTCTGAAAAAAAACTGCAGGACGCAGGGATCAGAACCATCGGAGATCTGGCTCATGAAAAAAAAGCAAAGATACAGGCACTTCTCGGTGAAAAAGCAGGACAGCAGTTATATCAGTATGCCCGTGGCCTTGATGACTCCCCTGTGAAAGCAAAACCTGATGAAGCAAAAGGATTCAGTCTGGAAACTACATTTAACGATGATCTGGTCTCACTGGAGCAGGCACTTCCAATCCTGCTGGAACAATGCGATATTCTGGCCGCCCGCATGCGCCGCAAAAAGAAAAAATGCACCTGCATTTCTGTAACCTTCCGTACCCTGGATTTTCGAAACAAATCTCATCAGACTAAACTGCCAAATGCCACCGATATCACAGAAGAGATTTACAGAAATGCCCAAAACCTCTTTCAGGAGTCCTGGATGAGACAGCCACTCCGGCTCCTGGGAGTATCACTGACCGGTCTTACGGATGATTCCTTTGAACAGCTGTCCTTTTTTGAGGATACTCACAAGAAGGAACGCCAGCAGAAACTGGATGCAGCACTGGATTCCATCCGTCTGAAGTACGGAAACGACAAGGTTACCCGGGCCAGTATCATGAACAGCACTGCCCGGATCGGAAGGAAAGCAAAAGCACAAATGGAAAATGAAAGAGATCAGTAAAGCTTGATTAAAATTACCAGTTTTTTTCAAAAAGCCCTTGCAATTTTATTCACAATGCACTATAATTTGAAGCATATCAATAGCAATTTTATTCAAAATTATTATATGTGTCTAAGGAGGAAAACAGGATGGTTGAACTGATCGTAGGAAAGAAAGGCAAAGGAAAAACAAAAGTACTATTAGACAAAGTAAACGGAGCTGTTAAGGACGCCAACGGCAGTATTGTTTACTTAGACAAGAGCACCAAGCACATGTATGAGCTGAACAACAAGGTCCGCCTTATCGATGTTTCCGGATTTCCGGTTAAAAATGCGGACGAGTTTGTAGGATTTATCTGTGGTATCCTCTCTCAGGATCATGATCTGGAGCAGGTATATCTGGACAGTTTCCTTACAACAGCCAAGCTTGAAGGAAAGGATGCAACCGAAACACTGGATCAGTTAAGTGCCATCGGTGAGACCTTCAAAGTTTCCTTTATTATCAGTATGTCTCTGGATAAAGAAGAAGTTCCGGAAGCATATCAGGATAAAATTATCTGCGCATTATAATAAAATTGAATATGAACGTCCTATTTTGTACATAAAGCATAAAAGAACGTAAATTTTTAAAGGGATCTGTCCTCAGGACGGATCCCTTTTTAACTGTAGGAAACTTTGTTTATTCTTCATTTCTGTGGTATACTGAAGAGCAGAATAAACACACAGGAGCGTTTCATATGAATCATTTACTGGAAAAAATCAAACAAAAAAATGCATCCGCATTCACCCACAGCGGGAAATTTCACGCAGACGATGTTTTTTCTGCCGCTCTGCTTTTATATCTGAATCCCGAGATCACCATCACACGTGGAAACCAGGTTCCTGAAAACTATGAAGGTCTTGTTTTTGATATTGGCAGAGGACAGTATGATCATCATCAGAAAGACAGCCGTATCCGCGATAATGGCGTCCCATATGCGGCCTTCGGCCTTCTCTGGGAAAAGCTTGGACCGGAAATCCTAGGTGAGGAGCTGGCACTAAAATTCGATGAATCCTTTGTCCAGCCTCTGGATATCAATGATAATACCGGTGAAAAAAATGAACTTGCCACACTGATCGGCAATTTTAATCCGGGATGGGATTCCAAAAGCAGTAATGACGAAGCCTTTTTCCAGGCAGTCAGTGTGGCAGGCATGATCCTGGAAAATAAATTCGAGCGTTACCTTGGAAATGAACGTGCAGACAGACGGGTGGAAGAAGTTCTTACAGAACATGCTGCTTCCCTCGCTTCGGGTGATACCCCGGCAGAAAATACCAATATCCTTATACTTCCGGAATTTATTCCCTGCCAAAAACGCCTTTCGGAAACCAACATTGCTTTTGTGATCTTTCCGTCCAACCGGGGCGGTTACTGTATCCAGCCACAGAAAAAAGAATATTCCATGAATTACAAATGCAGTTTTCCTTCTTCCTGGCTTGGCCTGGAAGGCGAGGAGTTATCTTTGGTAACCGGTCTTAAAAGTGCAGCCTTTTGTCATAAAGGAGGATTTCTCATGACCTGCGGAACCCTTGAGGATTCTGTTCTTGCCTGCAGGAGCAGTCTTGCCGCCTTCCATGAAGAAGCTGTGATCGTAAGCCTTGGCGGAAATAAAGAAACAGACATGCTACTTCAAAAGCTTCCGGATCTTTCTTCTGCCAGGATCATACATTTGCCGGTTCCCCAATTACCGGAGCTGACTCTGAACGGAATCTACGGAGAACTCTCCATGGAAAAGACAGAATGGAAAAGCTTTATAAAAGACAGAATTAAAGAAATCCTCCGCTACAAACCGGAAGCAGTTTTTGCAGATAATGCCATGTTTTCCCTGTATCCCATCGTTCATGCTCTGCGAAAAAAACATATTCCCGTTCTTACAGCAGTAGAAAAAGACGGACAGAAGCTTCTGGTACGGATCCCATCCGGTTCTTAAAGATCTTAAACATGTAATTAATTGTATTTACAGATATATTCACATTGCGTATTTATACAGAAAGAAGGCATGTTTATGCGAGAAGAAAAATTTAAAATGGAAAGACAGGGGCTGATACAGGTGGGCGATAAAGTAAAGATCTCCGAATTTCTCTCTGCCACGAACTACAGCTATATCATTGAGCCTGCAGTAGCCATGTCTGGCTGCTACAGAAACGCAGACCGCATCAGATCCAAAGAGGGCATCATCAAAAGCATTGAGCATACGCCACGCGGCTTTATAGTTACTGCAGAATTTGACGAATAAACATATGTCCATCCGATAAGATCCGGCAATTAGCAATATGCCGGATTTTTCGCTGAAAAACTGGCTGATTTATTCTGGATTATATTATAGGAATCTGGTATTATAGAGAAGATATTTGTGTAATTTCTCTAATTATCAGGAAATTGCAAATTTTTAGAACAGAGGTGTAATATTATGAGCTGGTACAACGAAGCAATCTTCTACCATATTTATCCACTTGGACTTACAGGCGCTCCAAAAGAAAATGATTACGGAACTCCTGTACATCGACTGAACACACTGCTGCCGTGGATCGACCACATCAAAGAGATCGGATGTACTGCCTTATATATAGGGCCGCTTTTTGAAAGTGTCGGACATGGCTATGAGACAACCGATTACAAAAAACTGGATTCCCGTCTTGGAACCAATAAAGATCTCACCAATTTTGTAAAAGCCTGCCATGAAAAAGGCATCCGCGTGATCTTTGATGGTGTATTCAACCATACAGGCCGTGATTTCTTCGCTTTTAAGGATATCCAGAAAAACCGTGAGCATTCCCCTTACGTTAACTGGTACTGTAATGTAAATTTCGGCGGAAATACCGAATATAATGACGGTTTTTCCTATGAAAACTGGGGTGGATACAATCTTCTTGTAAAGCTGAACCAGCGCAATCCGGAAGTACAGAACTATATCTGTGATGTGATCCGTTTCTGGGTTTCCGAATTTGATATTGATGGAATCCGCCTGGATGCCGCTGATGTTCTGGATTTTGATTTCATGCGTATTCTACGTCATACCGCAGATGAGGTTAAGAAAGACTTCTGGCTTATGGGAGAGGTCATTCACGGAGATTACAGCCGTTGGGTAAACGGACAGACTCTTCACAGTGTAACTAACTATGCCCTTCACAAGGCACTTTACAGCGGACATAATGACCACAACTATTTTGAAATTGCTCATACAGTAAAATATCTTCAGAATATGGGAGATCTGGACCTCTACAATTTCGTGGACAACCATGACGTAGAGCGAATTCATACCAAATTGCAGAACAAAGCACATTTTGCTCCTGTACATGTACTTCTTTATACTTTACCTGGCGTTCCAAGCATTTATTACGGCTCAGAATTCGGTATTGACGGAAAAAAAGAAAAATTTTCCGATGCCAGCTTACGTCCGGCACTTGATCTTAACGATTATGCGGATGCTGCAACAAAGAACCCATGTACTGCACTGATCGCAGCCCTCGGAAAGGTCCGCCAGGGAACTCCTGCATTAAGCTACGGTTCCTACGCAGAACTGGCTCTTACAAACCGTCAGTTTGCCTTTGCAAGAGATCTGGAAGGCATACGAGTGATCGTTACTGTGAATAATGATGACAGTGATTCAGAGATGAACCTTCCAACAGGAAGTGCTCCGGAATACGTAGGTGCCCTCACAGGTCAGAAGGTTTCCGCACAGGGCGGACGGATCCGTGTCCGTGTTGCAGCAAACAGCGGTGAGATCTGGCTTCCTGCAGGAGATATGCCGGAATATAAGCCGGTTCAGACTAATGTTCCGGAAACTGCCGCAACAAAAGAGAACGAAAACGCTGCATCTGAGGCAGAAGAGGAGCAGGCGGCTGAAAACAGCACTGTAACAGAAGCTGCCCCGGAAAAAGAAGCTTCAAACGCTGAAAATACAGATAAAGCTTCTGACAATACAGCAAACGCAGCGGATATTCCGTCAACTCCTGAAGCAGAATCCTCCAATACACAGGAAACGGAAACGGTCACTGCGCCAAATCCGCACAAAACACCAGAAGAAATGACAGTAGGCGAACTTCAGGCTGCTATCCTTGCAAAAATGGCAGGAAACGGACCCGTAGATGACCAGATGAAAAAGACCGTATACGACAACATCTGGCATGATTCTCTTGTAAACTGGCTGAAGAGCTTCCGATAGGAAAAGAATAATAAAGTAAGATTCCACAAAAAACAAGGCAATCCGATCATATCTTATGCGGTGAGCCTTGTTTTTTTGTGAAAACAGATATTTATTTTACATAATATATATTATGTATAGTTATGATCCTGTTTTTCTGTAATTTAGGAGAACAAAAAAACAGCAGAGATTTCCAACTTAAATAGGTCAGAAATCCCCACTGCTTTTATCATTCTGTTTATTATCTCTCATCAAAAGGTACAAAATCTGCATGATGCCCCACATACTTATAAGCAGGACGGATGATCTTATTGGCACTGATCAGCTCTTCCAGACGATGTGCACTCCAGCCAGGCATACGTGCGATGGCAAAGATCGGAGTAAAAAGTTCTTCCGGAATACCAAGCATTGAGTAAACGAAGCCACTGTAGAAGTCAACATTTGCGCAAACATTTTTGAACAGCTTTCTGTGTTCCATGACCAGTTTTCCGGCAATACCCTCAACCTTATCATAGAGCTTAAATTCATCTATCATTCCTTTTTCCTCTGCAAGAGCCTGTGCAAAACGTTTCAGGATCACTTCTCGCGGATCGGAGAGTGTATAAACTGCATGTCCCATACCATAGATCAGACCTGCATGATCAAATGCTTCTTTATTCAGTATTTTCTGCAGATATGCTGTGATCTCCTCATCACTTTCCCAGTCCTTTACATTGGCCTTCAGATCTGTAAACATGTTCTGGACCTTCAGGTTGGCACCACCATGACGCGGTCCCTTCAGTGAACCGATGGATGCAGAGGTAGAAGAGTAGCTGTCTGTTCCGGAAGATGTTACTACATGTGTGGTAAAAGTAGAGTTATTACCACCGCCGTGCTCTGCATGAAGTACAAGTGCGATATCAAGGACCTTGGCCTCAAGCTCTGTATAATTGCCGTCCGGACGAAGCATCAGAAGGATATTCTCGGCAAGTGAAAGCCCCTTCTGCGGATTGCGGATAAAAAGTGTCTCGTCTTTACGGAAATGACGGTATGCGTGATAGGAGTAAACCGCGATTTCAGGAAGCTTAGCGATCAGTTCCAGAGACTGGCGGAGTACATTCTCCACAGAAATATCTTCCGGGTTATCATCATATGTATAGAGAGCAAGTACGCAGCGCTCCATAGCATTCATAATATTGGCATTGGTTCCCTTCATGACAACGTCACGGACAAAACGTCCTCCCAGATCCTCCATGTCAGAAAGAAGCTCAAGAAATCTGGAAAGCTCTTCCTTGCTGGGAAGCTTACCGAAAATCAGAAGATAGATCGTCTCCTCAAAACCAAAACGTCTGTCCTTCAGTCCGTTTACGATATCCTGCACATCGATTCCCCGGTAATACAATGCACCGTCTGCAGGAATACGTCTGCCATTGACCAGCTTATAGCCGGTAACATCGGAAATCTCAGTAAGACCTGTGAGAACACCTTTACCTGCGGAATCACGAAGTCCTCTTTTTACATCGTATTCCACATAAAGGTTGGGATCGATGTGATGATTCTCTACCAGTTCCTTTTCAAAGAATTTCATTCTGCCTTTCAGCTGTTCGGAGTCCTCCAGACTCATCATTTCATGCTTTTTTTCCATAATTTTTTCCTCGTTTCCCCATTGTATATTAAAAAACACTGATACAGTTAAGATTGGTTACATCTTTGTAATCAGTGTTCGGGTATGGCATACATTTGTGTTTACCTGGTTAATAATTCTACAGTAAAAGTTTCGAAAATGCAAGAGGGTATTTCTTTTTTTCGTGTATAAATATTCATAATATGACCTAATTCATCTATTATTACATTTATTCATCAAAATCCGTCTGGTTTCCACAACGAATCTATGTTATGATTATTCCGTAATTTTTCTTATAATAGTAGTTTGTTTCACATCGGACTGCTGCCGCCTATCTCTTTCACTTGCTGTCGGAATCGGATTCACCACAGCAAGTGAGAGCGGGATCTGGGATATTTTCCCGTCGATCATACAGTCCGTTTTTGCGCAAAATGTAGTTGCTGTTGTATTTATCATATCCATTGTTTTAAGCTGTATCCTGCCTGAAAACATGGACATTGAAAAGATCAAGGAATAGGGATGTAAAAATGTTTAAAATTCTCATTGCAGAAGATGACCTGGAACTCCGCCAGCTTTTCCGGCATGTCCTCTTAAAAAACGGTTATACAGTAAAAGGGGTCTCTGACGGACAGGAAGCGCTGGATGCCCTGGAAAAAGATTATTACGATCTGATCATTTCGGACATAATGATGCCCAACATGGATGGCTATGAACTGGTCCGCTCACTCAGAGATGCCGGAGATTCCATTCCTGTACTTATGGTCACTGCCAAAGATGCTTTTGATGATATGCGTATGGGATTTCTGTCCGGTACCGATGATTATATGGTGAAACCGGTCAATATCAATGAACTGGTTTTGCGGGTAGGTGCACTTCTCCGCAGAGCACAGATGATCAATGAGCGGAAACAGCGAATCGGAGATACCATTTTGGAGTGCGATTCCCTGACGGTCTCCACCTCCTCGGAAAGTATGGTACTTCCTCAGAAAGAATTCATGCTCTTATATAAGATGGTTTCTTTTCCGGGAAAAATCTTTACCCGGCAACAGCTTATGGATGATATCTGGGGATATGATTCCGCAAGCGATGCCCACACAGTAGATGTCCACATTGGAAGGCTTCGGGAACGCTTTCGCGATAATCCGGATTTTAAGATCGTGACGATCCGTGGAGTTGGATATAAGGTGGTAAAGGCATGAAAAAGAAACTCTTCATAAATTTAAGCATTCGTTTACGTTTTATCTTTATGATCATGTTGGAGCTTGTCTGTGTATCTCTGATATCCTGGCTTGTTATGGATGTACTGCATATTTCAGCTGTTCCGAACATCGTATGGATCATCCTGGCCAGCGTGACCGCAGGGGGTGTCCTTAACAACTTTCTCAGTATCCGGTATTTCGGTCCTGTACTAAAGCTGAAAAAAGCCATGCAACAGGTTGCTGAAGGCGATTTTTCCGTCCGACTGGAAACGGAAAAGCAAATGAAGGAAATCCGGGATATTTATTCTAATTTCAACCTGATGGTCCAGGAACTGGAAGCAACGGAGATTCTGCAGACAGACTTTGTTTCCAATGTTTCCCACGAATTCAAAACTCCCATCAGTGCTATTGAGGGTTATGCAACTCTGCTGCAGGATGATGACATGCCTATATCAGAAGAGCAGGAGCAGTACATCAGCAAAATCCTTTTTAACACCAGAAGGCTTTCCCACCTGGCAGGAAATATCCTGTTGCTGTCCAAGATCGAACACCAGTCGATCCAGACCCGTCAGAACTGGTACCGTCTGGATGAGCAGATCCGACAATCCATTGTTATGATGGAACCGAAATGGTCAGAAAAAGAAATTGAATTTGATGTGGACATGATGGATGTGGAGTATCTTGGAAACGAAAATCTCATCTGTCATGTATGGGACAATCTGCTTTCCAATGCTATCAAATTCAGTCCCTGTGGTGGTACGATCTATATCCGGATGATGCCGGAAGGAGAAAAGATCCGTTTTTCCATAGAAAACGAAGGCCCCCAGATCAGTGAATACTCCATGAAACATATCTTTGACAAATTTTACCAGGGCGACAGTTCCCATAAACAGGAGGGAAACGGTCTTGGACTTGCCCTTGTAAAACAGATCCTGAACCTGTGTAAGGGAACCGTTTCCGTGGAAAATATTCCCGGAAGCGGCTGTCGTTTTACTGTTATACTGTAAAACAAATATTTTACACATATCCATAAAACCAAAAAACAGCGGACACCTTATTTTTCATGAGGTTCTTCCGTTGTTTTTTATTTATATAAACTTTTTCATAAACTTCAACAATTGTTGAGAAACAGTTGATGTTAAGTTGCAGATCATCTTTTAAAGTATAGGATAGTTATTTATGAAAAAATACAGGAGATATGGACTATGTTATTAAAAAAAGCACCTGCCTACCGGAAAGCAGAAAAGGAAGATTTTTCAATAATCCGGGAATTTATCCGAAGAAATTATAAAGACCGCTGGGAGTTTGAGGAAACACATACCGAAAAACGTCTGACCAGACTTTTCTTTTACACCTATATGATATACAGAGATAGCGTTACCGTGGCAACCTACCGTGATCAGGTAGTTGGGGTGCTCATTACCGGTAAAGAATCTCATGGCCATTTTGCCCCGGTTTTCCGTTTGAAAAAAGGCTATCATTTCCTGCGCCTGAAGTTTACTAAGGAAGGCCGGAAGAATCTGGAGCATTTTAACAAACTTCAGGATATGAAAAAACAATTGACTGTTTCCCCGGAGAAACCGACTCCCGGAAATATCCTCTTTCTTTATGTAAGCAAAGATTACCGCAGAAACGGAATCGGTACCGGGCTTCTCAAACAGATTTCAACAGAGAAGGATACGGATTATTCCATATATATGGACCAGCTGGATCAAAGAACCTTTATGGAAAGTCATGGTTTCGTAAAGAAAAACGAGGTTTCCCAGATGCGGGAGCTAAACAAAAAACGCTTCCGGGAAAGTGTAGCTCTTTATAAAAAAGAACCGCGTTGCGAAACACATTCATAAATTACGCAGGAGATAAATGGAAAATGAAAAAAATTGGAATCATGGCTGACAGCCACAGTGGCATTTTAAAACAAGAAGCAGAGGAACTGGATATTCATGTCCTTCCCATGCCTTTTTATCTGAATGGAGAACTGTTTCATGAAGACCTGGATTTTTCCAGAACAGGATTTTATGAGAAGCTGCGTGAAGGAGCAGATGTTTCAACTTCACAGCCTTCCCCACAGGAAGTTATGGAAATGTGGGACGAAATGCTTTTATCTTATGATCAGATCCTCTACATTCCGTTGAGCAGTAGTTTAAGCGGTTCCTGCATGACTGCTGCCGCCTTGTCTCAGGAACCCAAATACGAAAACAAAGTGTTTGTGGTAGACAACGGGCGTGTTTCCACACCCCTTCACCGTTCCATTCTGGATGCGATAGACCTTGTGGAAGATGGATATACAGCACCGCAGATCAAGGATATTCTGGAAGCATCCCGTGAAAAAACCGTGATCTATGTCGGATTAAGCACACTGGAATATCTGAAAAAGGGAGGCCGTATCAATACCACCACAGCACTGGCCGCAAATCTTCTCAATATCAAACCGGTTATGAAATTTGGAACCGGTAAGCTGGATGTTTTCCAGAAATGCAGAGGCATGAAAAAATCAAGAAAAGCCATGATCGATGCTATGCACAGAGAATTGGAAACAACTTTCAAAAAAGAATATGATGCTGGAAAAGTATATCTTATGGCTGCCTCCAGCAGCACTGCGGAAATTACCGCAGACTGGATCTCACAGATCCGGGAAAGCTTTCCGGGAATGGATGTGATGTGTGATGATCTTTCCCTTGGACTTTCCTGCCATATTGGCCCGGACGGACTGGGAATCGGATGTTCCTGCATGCCTTTATAAAAAACGTCTCAATATTTTCTGCAAATAATCCAGGGTTGTGGTATGATATTGTTATCAATACATAACAGGCAGATTTTATCTGTTATTATAGCACTTCCAACCATTCATGTTCTGCACAGCTGAACTTGATGCAGTAATTTCTGGAAGTGCTATGATCAGAAGGGAGAAATTATCATGGCAAAAACAATTAAAGAATTAACACAGGATCTTCTTCAGGCACCATCTGCATGCAAAGAAGTAAAAGAAGCGGCACAGAATTATCTGGATGCGGCAGGAACTGAGAAAGAAGCAGATGCGGCAACTGCTTACGTAAAAGAGCTGGAAGCAGATATCATGCCCATCGACGGACTGATCTCTTTTGCAGGTTCTGACATGGGTGCACAGGTATTTGGCGCAGATGACGCAAAAAAGATCCTGGCTCATGCTGAGGAGATCAAAGCTTCCGGTGCAAAATACTGTGACTGCCCAGCATGTGCAGCCTGCGAAGCACTTCTGAACAAAAAAGCAGAAATTCTGAAGTAATCACATGGCCCAGTTTGAAATTGAGATCAAGCTTCCATTAAAGAATCTTAAGGAAACCCTGAAATTTCTGACAGAGCAGGGATTTCAGGAGACAGCACAGATCCAGGAAGAAGATACCTATTTTAACAGTGTCTATCATGATGTAAAAAAACGTGATGAAGCACTGCGTATCCGAACAAGCACAGACTGCAGATCCGGTATTTCTAAGACTCAGATTAATTTTAAGGGGCCCAAACTGGATAAAATCTCCATGTCCCGAATGGAACTGGAAACAGAAGTATCCGATGCAGAAGTGCTTAAAAATATTCTCATCCATCTGGATTTTTCTCCGGTAGCGTCGGTCATGAAAATGCGAAAGTATATGAAATGTGGCAGATTTACCGCCTGTCTGGATCAGGTAGAGGGACTTGGAGACTTTCTGGAGCTTGAGGTGATCACAGAGCAGGAAAGTGAGCGGAAAGAAATTTTATCCAAAATGGAAGATCTGCTTGCCATATTGGGATATCACATGTCGGACACTGTACAGACTTCTTATCTCAGTATGCTTCCGAAAAAAATTAAATAAAAATCTTTTTTAAACCAGCAGGAATATTTTCGTGTGAGTATCTAAGGTACAGAATACGGAAATGTTCCTGTTTTTTCTTTTCTTACAATTCTTCGGCGTTCCAAGTTTATCTACCATACTATAAATCCCATATCACAAAGCAACATCAAACCACATTCAATGTACATGTCATTACTATTGACCAATTGTGTTTTTTGTTGTTTTGTGTTTATTTTTATGTGGTTTATTGAATGTTTACAAGATTTTTCGTATTTTATATGTGGATTTATTGATATTTTTTCAAAAAAGCCCTTTACAAATCCACACAATCGGGCATATAATGAAGTCACAAACAACAAGAAAGCATATTAAAGCAATCGTAAACACAACAACAAACCACATTTAAACACGGAGGGAATATATTATGAAAATTCTTGAATCTAAATTCGTACAGGGTTTTATCAAAATGGCAGACGATGGATATCAGCAGGGATGGCACGAGAGAAACGGTGGAAACTTAAGCTATCGTCTGAAAGCAGAAGAAGTAGAGATGATCCGTCCACGACTGAACGCACCTGGAGAATGGACCCCTATCGGTGTTGAGGTTCCGGGACTGGCAGGAGAGTTTTTCCTGGTAACAGGAAGTGGAAAATACTTCCGTAATATCATCGTTGACCCGGAAGTATGTCTTGCGATCATTGAGCTTGACGAGACAGGAACCAATTACCGTATCCGCTGGGGTCTTGTAGAGGGAGGAAGACCGACCAGCGAGCTCCCGACACATCTTATGAACCATGAAGTAAAGAAAAAGCTTACCAACGGAAGACATCGTGTTATTTATCATGCACATACCACCAATACCATTGCACTTACCTTTGTTCTTCCTCTGGATGACAAAGTATTCACCCGTGAACTCTGGGAATCTGCAACAGAGTGTCCGGTAGTATTTCCGGATGGTGTGGGAGTTATCGGATGGATGGTTCCAGGCGGAAGAGAAATCGCGATCAAAACTGCTGAACTGATGAAAAAATATGATGTGGTTATCTGGGCGCATCATGGTATGTTCTGCTCAGGCGAGGATTTCGACCTGACCTTCGGACTTCTTCATACCGTTGAAAAATCCGCAGAGATCCTGGTTAAGATCTTATCCATGGCTCCGCAGAAACTGCAGACCATCACACCGAATGACTTCCGTGCTCTTGCAAAAGATTTCAAAGTAACTTTGCCGGAAGAATTCCTTTACGAAAAGAAATAAAATCCTTCATATGCAGCAAATCCTATAATCGGTATCTCTATCTGAAACTTTATCAGAAACAACCAAATATTTGCTGATTTTTGCCGATAAATCTGGTATGATAAAAACATATCTGGTTTATCAGCAAATTAATATCAGAAAGGATATGGGATAAAGTATGGAAGAATTATATAAAGCGATCGAAGAGAAGATCAAAGCAAGCGGATACCCGCGAAAGATTTCCGGAGAGGACGTTTACGACGACATCTGCGATCAGATCGATGGGAAAGAGAATGGAAGCTATGTGCTGCTTTCCAAATTTGATGATGATGTGATCTTTGAATATCATATCTCAATTATGGACAGTGAATTTAATCTGGGTGTTCTTACCATGCGTACTCCGGAGGGTGTATTCGAGACAGATTTTGATAAATAAGTTAAGTACGGATTTTGATTTTGGGTCATGGATATAATACAGATGTCCATAATCACTGCTTAAGGTTTTTTGAACCCTACAGGGAATTTGAGATTTTCTTGATCTGATTAAATATATAGAGGCAGTTGATTTACATAATTTATATTATGTGAACTAACTGTCTCTATATTTATATGCAATGCATGTCAAACGAATCAGTTGCTCCGCAGTCCCATTATTCATCAGTCCTCGCGAAGACGTACCGCCTTGGCCGCCTGACGCCGTCTAGCATCATCCAGAGCCGCATAATGCTTCTTAGTAGTATTGACATCCTTATGACCCAAAACATCCGCTACAAGGTAAATATCACCGGTTTCCTGGTACAGGGCAGTACCATAGGTGCTGCGAAGCTTATGCGGGGTGATCTTTTTTGTAGTTGTGATCTCCCTGGCATATTTTTTAACCAGATTCTCGATAGCCTGAACACCGATCCGGCGGCGTTGGGTAGAATAGAAGAGAGCGTGCTCATGGCCTGCCAGAGGCGTAATATTCTCCCTGACTTCCAGATATTTCTTCAACGCTTTTTCTACTTCAGGACCAAAGTATACAACCATTTCATTTCCGCCTTTTCGGGTAACTTTGATTCCATTGTTTTTGAAGTCTACATCCTCAACATCCAGTCCGACACATTCCGATACTCGAATCCCGGTACCAAGAAGGAGAGTAACAATAGCAAGATCTCTGTCCTTCGTTTTTTCATGGTACATCCGTTTCTGCCCGGTCAGCGTATCTCCGCAATGCTCAATATAATCCAGCAGCATGGCAACCTCATCTGTATCCAGACGAATAATATTCTTATCATGGATCTTGGGCACATCGATCAGAACAGACGGATTGGTGGTAATCATTTCATGTTTATAATAATAAGCATAAAAACTTCTTAAAGCAGAAATTTTACGTTTGACGCCACGTTCACCATTTGTTTCCGTTTTGGAAGAGTCCGCGGATTTATAAACTTTGAGAAATTCTTCATATTCCTCAAGATCAACAGCTTTGACCTGATCCAGAACATCAACTGTAAAATCCGACATGGTTTTGTCTTTGAACATTGGATTTTGCTCCAGTAAAAACTGGAAAAATATACGAATGTCATATGCATAGGAAATTCTGGTCTTGGTTGTAGTCGTTGCATCAATAGCCCGGAAATAATCCCTGCAAAATGGCGGAAGCGTTTTTAAAACCTCACGGAGTTTTAAAGTATTGTCAATGTCATTTTGTTCGTGGTAAGTAATTTTGTTATCCATAAAAACTCCTTAATATATAAATTTTACATAATTTGCAGGAAATACCTGAAACATCTGTTAAAAGAAGTGGTTTTACACTCATCTATATCTATACGACAAACCCGAGTTTTTCAAATAGATGGGTAGTGCAAACGGCTACTTCCGTAGATTTTCATCAAAAATAACGGTAAACGGCCCGTCATTTTCCAAAGATACTTTCATATCTGCACCAAAAATTCCGTGTTCCACAACCGGAACCTGTTTACTGGCTTCCGAAATAATATATTCATATAATTTATTTGCTTCATCCGGTGCACCGGCTTCTATAAAGCTTGGACGGTTTCCCTTACGGCAGTTTGCATATAAGGTAAACTGTGAAACCAAAAGCAATTCCCCGTTTACATCCGCCAGGGACAAATTGGTCTTTCCATTTTCATCCTCAAAAATACGAAGTCCCAGAAGCTTTTTCAGATACCAGTCTGCATCCTCTTTGGTGTCCTCACGGCCAACGCCGATCAGAACAAGAAACCCTTTTCCAATTTTTCCGACAATTTCTCCGTCTACTTTGACTTCTGCATGATTTACACGCTGAATTACAAATTTCATAACCTGTTCTTCCTCCGTCTCCGTCTGTTTTTCTGCTTCAATCGAAAGCCTATATATTTCGCCTGAATAAATTTAACTAAAAATGTAAACATTCGTTTAATTTCATCCCAAGCCCCGGACCAGATTCTGTTTTTTTCCGCTTTTACTGTAACTTCCTGTGCTTTTGATACGGATTTTTTCACCGGCATTGGCAGGACCTTTCCGGAAACGGGGTCTACACAATCAATATCTCTATAAAACTCAGCATCTGCAGACATATCTTTTTCATCAAGACTACGTCCGATCAGCTTCCATACGGCAGCATTCAGCACAGCAAATACAGGAACTCCAACGATCATTCCCGGAACTCCAAATAAACCACCACCGACCATGATTGCAACAATAACCATAAAGCTGGACAGTCCGGTCGACTCACCCAGGATCTTTGGTCCAAGGATATTTCCGTCAAACTGCTGAAGGATCAGAATAAAGATCAGGAAATACAGGCTCTGAATGGGATCTACCAGCAAAATAAGAAGAATACATGGAACTGCTCCCAGATATGGCCCGAAAAACGGAATAACATTTGTAACACCAACGATCACACTGACCAGAATCGCATATGGGGTTCCGATGATCGATGTTCCAACATAACACAATACACCGATAATTGCGGAATCCAGGATCTTTCCGCTGATAAATCCACCAAAGGTTTTATGCGTAAAACGCATGGAATGAACAAGAAAGGTTGCCCATTTGGTTGGAAGAACTGCATAAACAGCCATTTTTGCCTTGGCAACAAATCCCTCTTTATCCGCCAGTATATAAAGAGATACGATCGCTCCAATAAGGAAATTCTTCAGAAAAACAAGAAGATCCAGAAAGCTTGCGGATATATTTTTCATCATAAACTGCATCTGGGGAAGGATCGTATTTGTCAGATACTCCTGTAATCTACTGGAATATTGATTGATCTGGCTGATCATATCCGGATTCAGTTTCCATCCCTTTTCCACGACGGAGTTTAACCAGTTTTCCACTACACTTACGTAATGAGGAAAACTGTAAATAATATTCATGATGCTTCGAATCAATTGAGGAAGGATCATCATGACAAGGGCATAAATGACCAGAAACATAAGAAATACAGAAAGGATCACACAGATCCAGCGTACTACTTTCCTCCCCTTTTTCTGAAGTGCTTTATTCCTTTTTTCAAAAATCGGAAAAATGATCTTCCTCTCCAAAAAATTAACAATGGGAGTTAGCAGATATGCTATGGCAGCTCCGTAAATGATCGGCGCCATAATACCGAAAAATGTTTTAATTCCGGTGATCAGAGATTTCATATGGAAAATCCCGTAATAAAATAAAATACTGGCAGCAATAACCAGAAATGCAGTCACACCTAACTGCACATAGCGATGGTTCCAACGAATTTTCATAGTAATTTCCTCCACCAGGTGATTATAACATAGCATCTCTGGTTTGTGTCTAAAAAAAACATAAACATTATTTTCCAATAACCTGCAAAGATAAATTCCGACTTCAGGGTATCGCGCTGATACAGAAAACACCCCGCCATAAAATGGCAGGGTGCCTAAAAATCTGATGTTTATTTTTTCAGGCTGTCATAAATGTGAATGGCTTCGATAATTGCCTTCGCAGTTCCATCAATGCCAAGCTTGCTGCTATCCAGACAAAGATTATAGCTGTCCGCAGATCCCCATTTCTTGTTGGTATAATAATTATAGTAGCTGGAACGGCTTTTGTCTGTCTTGTTGATCATGTCCTTGGCCTCTTTGGCATTTTTATTGTATTTCTGAGCAATACGGTTGATACGCCAGTCAAGGTTTGCATGAACAAATACACTGAAACAATCCGGATTATCTGCAAGTGCATAATCCGCACATCTGCCGACCATTACACAGGGACCTTCTGAAGCCAGCTTCTTGATTGCCTCAAACTGTGCAAGAAAAATCTTATGGTTCATAGGCATGTCTGTAAATCCGGCTGAGGAATACCCAAATGAATAAGTATCCATTACAAGAGAATAAAGAAAACTGTTTGTTGGCTTCTCATCATGATGCTCAAACAGCTCCTTGCAGATCCCACTGTCATTGGCTGCGTGCTCCAGCAGCTCTTTATCATAGCATTTGATTCCAAAATATTTAGCAACTTCCTGGCCGATCTGTCTTCCGGCGCTGCCATATTTACGACCGATAGTAATAATAGAACTTGTTGTATTGTTACTCATAACAGCCACATCCTTTCTGCTCAGATTCAGCGAATTTGCAAATATTAACTCCGCTTCCTCTTTAATATAGTTATTATACACTATATTCCACAAGTTTTCCAGCTATTTTCGCAATTTTGTCAGCAATTTAACAAAATATTCCGGAAGTGGGGCTGTAAATTCCATATATTCCCCGGTACGTGGATGAACAAATCCAAGGATCATTGCATGAAGTGCCTGTCCCTCCAGATGATAGGGATTTCTGGATGAACCATACACCGTGTCCCCAAGAAGCGGATGTCCGATACTGGCCATGTGCACACGGATCTGGTGGGTACGTCCTGTTTCAAGACGACATTCCACATACGTGGCCTCGCCAAAACGTTCCAGCACTTTGTAATGTGTTATTGCATCTTTACCATTTTTATGATTGATGGCCATTTTTTTACGATCTGTCGGATGCCGTCCAATAGGTCCCTCTATGGTTCCCTCATCCTCTTTCAGATTTCCCTGCACAACTGCCCGGTAGCGTCTGCGGATACTGTGACGTTTCAGCTGTTCTGCCAGATCCCGGTGAGCAATATCATTTTTGCATACCAATAGTGCCCCAGTGGTATCCTTATCAATTCTGTGGACAATTCCAGGCCGCATCACTCCGTTAATACCGGAAAGGCTGTCACCACAATGTGCCATAACTGCATTGACCAGTGTTCCCTGATAATGCCCGGCTGCAGGATGTACAACCATCCCTTTGGGCTTATTAACGATCAGTACATCTTCATCCTCGTAAAGAATATCCAGCGGAATATCCTCCGGAACGATATCCGGCTCACTGGAATCCGGGATCTCCAGATGGATCCTGTCATTTTCACGGACCTTATAATTAGATTTGGCAGCCTTCTCTCCCACGGTAATCTGTCCTTCTTTCAGAAGTTTCTGAAGGAAAGACCTGGAAAGACCGCTGTCTTTCTCAGCAAGATAGCGGTCGATTCGTATACCTGATTCTTCTTTTTCTACTGTATAATCATATATTTCCATTTATATCTCCTACAAGAACAGACAAATGCATTATATCTCTGCCCGGATCACTGTTTGATATTCAGAAACGCAAAATCATCATCTCTGTATTTCGTGCATACAAACAGGATCAGAAAAATTCCACTTACAACCACATAAACATCCGCAAGATTAAATACCGGAAAATCGATCAGGGAGAAATAGATAAAATCGATCACATACCCTCTGAAAAAACGATCGATAAAATTTCCCAGTGCACCAGCTGCAAGTACTGTAGCAATGGTGAGCAACGGCAGATAAAACCGCTCTTTCGGAATACGGATCCATGCATAGAGGATCACTCCCAGAAACAGTACACTCACAATGGCAAAAAAGAGTACACTTCCCTGAAACATTCCAAACGCAATTCCCCTGTTTTCCGGATAGAGATAATGGAGTTCAAGTACGCCAGGAATCAGCGAAACCGATGGTTGTCCTTTCAGATACAGATATGACAGCCATTTTGCTCCCTGATCCGCAGCCACGAGTAAGATCAGCAAAAAAATGTCCCCCGACATACACTTACTAAAAGACATTTTCTGATGATGGTTAACACGACTGATCATAGAGTTATCTCCTGAATACAGGAAAGCATTTCTTCATCGGTAACTGTTTTGTCGATCAAGCTTTTTCCGATACCATCCATCAGGATAAACCTGATATGTCCCTGTTCCATTTTTTTGTCTTTCTTTGTTGCGGAAAGAACTTCTTCCGGGATAAGACCATCTACATGCACCGGAAGATCGTAATCCGAACATCCCTGGCAGATTTCCTGATATTCTTCTTTGGTCAGAAGTCCTCGTTTCATGGAAAGATATGCCGCAGCTACCAGTCCGACTCCCACACACTGTCCGTGGAGCAGGGTGAAATTCTTAAGTTTTTCTACTGCATGCCCCACAGTATGTCCCAGGTTAAGAAGCGCACGCTCTCCCTGTTCCTTAGGATCACGCTCCACAACGCCTGCTTTGATCTCACAGCATCTGCGTACCATTCTGGCAATCCGTTCCATATCCAGCTTTTTGATCCCTTTCTGCTCACAGCATACATAGCGGAAAAAATCTCCATCACAGATCAATCCTGTTTTTAAAATCTCACCCATTCCGCAGGCAAACTGTTCTGCCGGAAGCGAAGAAAGAGTGCTTAGATTCATATATACAAGACGTGGCTGGTGAAAAGCTCCTACCATGTTTTTGTATTGCTGAAAATCTACGCCGGTTTTTCCGCCAACGCTGCTGTCTACCTGTGCAAGCAGTGTTGTCGGTACCTGAATGAAGTCAATCCCCCTGAGATAAGTTGCCGCGCCAAATCCGGTAAGGTCGCCTACCACACCACCGCCTAATGCAACAAGCAGACTTTTTCGGTCAAGACCATTTTGGATCAGGGCCTGATACAATGCCGAAACGGTATTAAGGTTTTTGTTTTTTTCTCCTGCCTCAAAGGTGAACACAGAAATATCGGAACTTACCTCACTTAAAACCTGTTTTACAGATTCTTCATACAGTGGTCCCACATTAGAATCTGTTACAATGCAGATTTTTCTGTCAACAAGTCCTTCTTCCTTCATAACCTGTGCCAGATTAGAAAAATCTTCTTCAAAACAGATGGGATAATGAAAATCACCTTCTCGTTTTACAAGTAATTTTGATGCTGTCATTGCGTTTTCCTCCTAGCTGTTCAGATATAAAGCAGAATCCGTACCCCAAGACGTCCTTTTTTTGTCTGACGGGATACCCCATCATAAATAAAACGTCCCTTTTTCCGAACGGATATGATGTCTCCCTCTTTGGGCTCATAACCATTGGATGTGATCAGTTTTCCATTTACAAAAACAAGCCCTTCTTCAATACAATGCACAATACTGCTTCTGGAAGTCCCAAAAGCCAGTGCGATCAGAGAATCCAGGCGTACGGACGCACAGGTTCCACTAACTGGTTTCAGTTCCGGCCTCGGAAGATCACCCGGATCTTCTATCTTCGACGCCACAACTGTGGTATGTCTTACACGACACAGATTCTCCAGAAAAAAATCTGTCATCTGACGCAGACAGAAAAAGCTCGCAGTATGATCTTCTATAAGAATATCCCCAACAACACTCCTGTCAACCCCAAGATTCAGGATCGCTCCCAAATAATCCCGATGTGTCAGATCTTCTGAAAATTTCACTGCTTTTGGCTCAAGCCGGATACAATCAATGGGATAATCCCATGTAAAAGCAAGAGCATCAGGGTGAAAGGCTACCATCTGACGCTCTGCATTCTCATATCCGCCAAAACCTTCCGCTGTAACACCCAGCTTATGAAAATTCTGACTGTTTAAAATATTCCGTTCATTTAAATTAAGAAAATCCGTAAATGTGGTAATATCTCTCTGATAGGCCAGATTTGCCAGTTCACGGATTCTCTTAACAAAAAGTTCTTCTTTATCCATGAGGTTAATAACCCACTCTAACAGACGGCACAGAACCGCCAAGGATATTCTGAAGATCACCTGTAATATCTACATTATATGGTCCAAGTACAAAAATATAGCTGGATACCTGCTGAAGGCTTCCTCCAAGTGAATAACATGCACCGGAAGTAAAATCGATGATCCTCTGTGCAAGCTCCACATCGATTCCTTCAAGATTCAGGATCACGGTAGAATTATCGACCAGTGTATCCGCAATTTCTCTTGCTTCCTCCATGGTTGTAGGCTTGATCACACAAACTTCCATATTTGCAGCCTGGGAAGAACGCTTGCTTGTACGCATTGGGGTGATCTTGGAAGAAGGTGCCGGTCTGGAAATACGTTCCTGCCTTGCCGGGGCCTTGGCTGCAGCTGTCTTTGCAGATGACTTAGCAACAGGTGCCTTAACCGTTTCATCTTCCGGCTCATCCTCCAGAAAATCCTCTTCCTCGTCATTTTTTTTCTTGGAAAATTTCTCAAAAAATTTCTTCTTTGGTTTCTCTTCCATATCATCATCTTCATCGAGGAAATCGTCATCATAATCGTCCTCATCCTCAAGAAGGCTATCATCTAACAATTCGTCATCGTCATAATCGTCGTTCAGTTTGATGGCATCTAAAAACTTGTCTAAAACGCCCATTTTAAATCTCCAATCTTATTAGTCTTATAATGCGTAATTTCTTGCACCAAAAATACCAGTGCCTACACGCACCATCGTAGCGCCCTCCTGCACGGCAACCATGTAATCTCCGGTCATTCCCATACTCAGAACACTCATAGTAACATTATTAATGTTTTTAGCAGCAATGTCAACACTTAATTTCTTAAGTTCACGGAAAATTTCGCGATTTTCCTCTGCATTATCAACATAGGGAGCAATTGTCATGAGCCCCTTTATCCGAATGTGTGAAAAATCTGCGATCTGTTCTATAAGCGGTAAAACTTCTTCCGGTTTCAGACCAAATTTACTTTCTTCCTGCGCTACATTTACTTCTATAAGGATCGGAACAATAACCGCTTTTTTCGCTGCTTCTTTTTCAATCGTCTCGGCCAAGCGAAGCGAATCTACAGAATGGATCATTGCAACTTTATCCACAATATATTTTACTTTATTACGCTGAAGATGTCCGATCATATGCCATTTGACATCTGAAGGCATCTGATCATATTTATCCACGATCTCCTGCACTTTGTTCTCTCCAAAGACACGTGCTCCGGCATCATAAGCCTCCTTCAGCATTTCCACCGGTTTGGTTTTGCTTACTGCGATCAGTGTGACTTCATTCGGATCTCTGTTAATTTTATTGCAGGATTCATTAATATTTTTCTGCACCTGTGCCAAATTTTCCGCTACCATGATATAAATCCTCCTTTAATTAGTAAAGTATATCCTGTTCACTTACTTTATCTGCATTTTTCACAATACGGTCATATCGGACAAGCCCATTATAGGTTTCCTTTGATACAACCGCATATTCCTCATTTTCATCCAGGATCTCGATCCGGCGGAATACCGCATATCCCTGATTGACACAGAAAACTCCCTCCAAAACTTCTGTATCTCCGATGATAAACTTCTCTCCACTATCCGGCTCAACAAGAGCATCACCTTCTTTAAATTTATTCTTGTCTACGTAATAAATATAGCTTGTTTCCTGTGTTTCTTTGTCTGTGATCTCATCACGGCCATAGATACCGGCACTGACAAAGGTTGTCGTACTGTCGCCTTTTTTATTTCTTCCGGAAAGCATAAATCCGGATTGCTGTGTTTCATCATCCGTCGTAAGATATTTGGAAGGTATTGCATAAAACTCCTTCGTTACGATAGAAGATAACGGGATCTTTAAACCTGTCACATTGTTCGTGACAAGTTCTATTTCCAGAAACCGGTCTGACGCATATCGGATCAGTCCCTTATTAAAATCAATCTTACCGTATTTAGCCCCATCGATCTCCATGATCGAAAAGTCTCCTGTCTGCGTCAGATCATCTTTCAGGAACTTGACACGGATCGATGTACGCTCCTTCAGATTAGCAGCCTGCTTCTCACTTAAAGGAATCAAAAGACTCCAGCGTTCATCTGTAATGATCGTATAAATATCATCTCCGGCCTTTATCTGTCCATCTGTTTTCAGATCCGTTTCCTGATAGGAATTCTGATCAAAATCAGCAGCTGTGACATTATCAACGGTTTTGGTTTCGTAGCCATCTGTAGAATACAGGATGATCCCGTCTGTCTGCGCACGGCGGATATTCGGATCACTGGAAACTATTGTTGTAACTGTGGCTTCCTCTCCATCTTCAGACGTCGTGCTTGCAGAAGAAGCTCCCGAACTGTCTGAAGCATACTGAAGGATGCTTCCATTGAGCTGATATTTAAAACTATAGGCACTGTTGAATTTGCTGGGATCAAATCCTTTGGAAAAGCTTTGCATATTACTGCGTATATCCGCCAGCTCCTCTCTGTTCAGAGAGGTTACATTGTCTGCAGATCTTGAACTGTTCAGACTGTAGACAGCACCGTTGGCATTGATCTTGGTACCTTCCCTTGCGTAATATGTAACGTAACCGCCCGCATCTGCCTGCACTACGTTCTCTGTCATGATCGCCAGCCCTGTGTATGTCTCATTCATGGATAACGGACCGGAGGGAACCTGATAAGATTCCATATGAGAAGCTGTAAGATAAAGAATCACACTAAAGATCATATAGATAAAAATTGCTCCGAACATTACAGTTCCAATGTTCAGACCAAAAATTTTACGAAGCTTTGCTAAGAATCCCGGAGTTTTTCCGGAATGTACTTTATTATCCGGCAAATGAATGCCTCCTTTACATCGTTCATCTCTTAAAGTTCGTTTTATTGTAACATTTTATTTAAATGAATACAAGCTTTAAAACGTGCGAACATACTTTCCGAATATCCGTTTGCCATTTTTTCAAAAGTATGTTATACTATTCAAAATATAATTTCGTGATGCTGTCATATTATGGTCGACAGCAGATAAAATCAACCCAGGGAGGTAAGTACACATGACATATGGCAGAATCAGTAAAAAGCAGCAGGAAATACTGGATTATATGAAAAATGAGATCCTTAACAGAGGTTTTCCGCCCTCCGTCCGTGAAATCTGTGAAGCAGTAAACCTGAAATCCACATCTTCCGTTCACTCCCATCTGGAAGCTCTGGAAAAAAACGGATATATCCGCAGAGATGCCACCAAGCCCCGTGCGATCGAGATCATTGATGATAATTTCAATCTGGTCCGCCGCGAGGTTGTCAATGTTCCTCTTGTAGGCACTGTTGCTGCCGGACAGCCGATCCTGGCAGTGGAAAATATCGATGCTTACTTTCCGATCCCGGCTGAATATATGCCCAATGAACAAAGTTTCATGCTGACTGTCAAAGGCGACAGTATGATCAATGCAGGTATTTTTGATGGAGATCAGGTTCTTGTAAAGCAGCAGGCAACAGCAGAAAACGGCGACATGGTAGTTGCTCTGATCGATGATTCTGCAACAGTTAAGACTTTCTACAAAGAAAATGGTTATTATCGACTTCAGCCGGAGAACGACAATATGGAACCGATCATCATCACCGGTAATCTGCAGATCCTCGGCAAAGTATTTGGTGTATTTCGTTTCTTTTCATGATAATATAAACAACAGATCCCACCCAATGTAATGTGATTTAAAAAGAGAGATATCTTTAAGGTAGCTGTACAGCCCCACAAAGATATCTCTCTTTTTTTTCAGCAGAAAACTTCTGCTTTTTGATTTCTTCTTATTTAGTTCACATAATATTTTTACAGTAAACTAATATAACAAATTTTACTCATTCTTATCCTTTCGCAAACATGATTTTTCTGTTTTTCGTAAAAATCGTTATCCTCTGTTTTAAGCAATATTTGCTTGTTTCAGACGATTAGTAGTCTAAATAAAATCAGAATTTTATTTAGTTTGGAACTTGTTGTTGTTATCATAAATCGTTGAATTCCTCGATTAAAGAGGCTCATGATTTAGATTTTAATAACCCATTGCTTTAACAATATCATCGTCTTTTAGCTCAACACCGACTCTTATTTTTTCGATAAGATCTCGCTGCCAATCTTCTAGTTCGTCCACTCTCCATTCACTGATCTCTTGTGCAACGAAGCAGCGTTCCCTATCCCATATACTTTCTTGCTTATCCTTGTCTGTATATGGGATAGATCTGTAATATGTTTTCTCACTAAATTCATACTTTACATTGAAATATAGATATCGGAAATATTCTGTGTAATGTATTTCTTTTGGAATTTCTGCACCATAATATTTGCCGTTTACTTCTTTGTAATGATATAGCTTCTGTTCAGAAAGCCGTATGTCAAATAACTCTTCGATTGTTTTATCTTTGTCTTCCGGGTGTTCTTTAAA
>NZ_QJHD01000013.1:0-112070 GCF_003184505.1 Blautia sp. BCRC 81119
GTAACACATGGAGCTGACTGTTACTAATCGGGTGAGGGCTTGACCAAGAAACGCAGGTTAAGAATTGATTCAAAGAGTTTGATTAACGATCAACAAGCATGTATGTAGTTTTTAAGGTACAAACCTTAAAATGGCCCAGTGGCTCAGTTGGTTAGAGCGCCGCCCTGTCACGGCGGAGGTCGAGAGTTCGAGTCTCTTCTGGGTCGTTACAGCTTAGCTGTAATGAATTAAATATGGGATCTTAGCTCAGCTGGGAGAGCATCTGCCTTACAAGCAGAGGGTCATAGGTTCGAGCCCTATAGGTCCCATAGATTATGGATGGATTCCCGAGTGGCCAAAGGGGGCAGACTGTAAATCTGTTGGCACCGCCTTCGAAGGTTCGAATCCTTCTCCATCCACTTAAATGCCGATGTGGCTCAATTGGCAGAGCAGCTGATTTGTAATCAGCAGGTTATCGGTTCGAGTCCGATCATCGGCTTTTAACATTTAATAACGCGGGGTGGAGCAGTCTGGAAGCTCGTCGGGCTCATAACCCGAAGGTCATAGGTTCAAATCCTGTCCCCGCTACTTATGCCCAGATAGCTCAGTTGGTAGAGCAGAGGACTGAAAATCCTCGTGTCGCTGGTTCGATTCCGGCTCTGGGCATGTTTTAATGTAAAACATACGAACGGCTGGTTAGAAAAAGCCTGAGTATTAATTAATTTAATATGGGGTATTAGCTCAGTCGGTAGAGCACTTGACTTTTAATCAAGTTGTCCGGGGTTCGAATCCCCGATGCCTCACTTTTTAAGTGGATCAGATAAATTCCCATTTATTGCTCAAGGCAATAGGTGGGAATTTTGTTTTATATCTGTGCGAGTATAGTATAAAGGAAGACGGTTACGTTGAATCACAACGTAACCGTCTTTTTTATATCATAGAAAATTACGTACTGATGAACGAATCAGCAGAGCCATCGAGTAGGATTTCAATGGTAGGAGTATGTCAATGCGATAAAAAATTATTATGGACATTTTCGACAAAAAATGTTCACTTTGCGACAAATTTGACAAAGTTCAAGAGATAAAAATGTTATATAATTAGAGTATAGCTGTACAGTATTAAGACTTTATCATAAGAATGAGCAGGAAATCTGTTATGATCAGGATTACCAGGAAGACAATACAGATGGTCATAGAATAGATATTCTGGATCTGGTTTGGATTCTGCGGATCACATTTAATCTGAACATGCTTTCCGGGGGCTTTGCCGAGACGTAAAAACTCGATTCGGTCAGCTGTGTAGTTTTGTTCCTTGTAGGTGTAAGAGTACTTCACATAGTTATGATAATTGGAACTATGAGGCTTGTTAGGATTATTTGAGCGGCTGACAGATGATATAACAGCATCTACAGGTACGTAATCATGATATTTTATGGCGGAACAGATAGTTATTGCCAGAAAAAAAACAGTTCCGATTACGCAGCAGCCCAGAATAACCGGTAAAATTTGGCGTGCTTTTGGATTTACGGTGACACTCATGATTTTTCTCCTTTCTTGGTTGATAGTCTGATAATTTACGGGGGATTAATTATAAATGATTTCGAATGATCTCGAAAATTTATAATTGATGAACATTATAGCATAGTACAGTAGAAGGGAAAAGTGCTTATGAAGAGAAAAAGTGCATCAAAAAATTGCTGCCGCTGATGCTGATCCTGATGTTGATCTTAGGAATCAGCATGCCAGCAAATGCAGCTGCAAATCCCAGACTGAACAGTACAAAAAAGGTTTTGTACGTGGGAAAAACATCACAGTTAAAGGTTGTAAACTGGAAGAAAGCCGTGAAATGGTCTTCTTCCAATAATAAAGTTGTAAAGGTTTCGTCAAAGGGAAAGATAACGGCTGTGAAGACCGGAACCGCAACAGTAAAGGCCAGAATTGCCAAAAAGACATTAACCTGTAAGGTTACAGTAAAAAGCCCGGGAATGTCAGTGAAAAAAGCCGTATTGTATGTAAAGGGAAAAAGTCTGCAGTTAAAAGTAAACGGTGTTTCGGGAAAGACGGTATGGAGTTCTGCCAATAAAAAAATCGTTAAAGTCAGCTCTAAGGGAAAAATAACAGCAGTAAAAACCGGAACAACAGTGGTTAAGGCTAAAATAGGAAAAAAAGTGTATACCTGTAAGGTTACGGTAAAAAATCCTTATCTGTCTGCAAAGAGCTTAAAATTTGTATGGGGAACAGCGAATACGTCCAGGAAGCTTTCGATAAAGGGTGATGTGATCAAAACTGCCTCAAGTTCAAATACAAAGGTTGCCAAGGTAAAAAAAGATGGTACGGTTTCTGTAACAGGAACAGGAACATGTACAGTAACCTTTAAAGATTCCAAGAAGAGAACATATCGATGTAAGATAACAGTTGTGAAACCAACACTGAAAAATCAAAAAGCTACTCTGGAAGAAGGGGAAAGTATCCAGCTTGGTTTTAAGGAAAAGGGTGTTAAAGTAAGCTGGTCATCTGCTGATCAGAAAATTGCAACAGTAACAAAAACAGGTGTTGTCCAGGCAGTCGGAGAGGGAAATACATCGATCGTTGCCAAAGTAAAAGGAATAAAAATCTTTGCAAGGATTTTTGTTACGAAAAAATACGTGCAGGATTCCGGACATGAATACACCAGAGGTGAATGGGTAAAACTTCTTCTGGATAAAGTTGGCTGCAAGTATGAAGAGCAGTTTGATAGCAAAAATTATTATTATGCTGATACCAGAGAAAATGAAAATGGAATCGCAGCAGAAATTGCAAAAACTATGGGAATCATTCCCGATGAAACCGATGAGCAGGATGTTCCATATTTTTATCCTGACGAATATGCAACAAGAGAGTTTGCCGCATATACAGCAGTAATGCTTATGGGATATGAAACTACGGATGAAGAACCGACATGTGCAGATGCGGCTCAGATCAGGTATAAAAATGTTGTAGCTATTGCACTGAAAAAGAATATGCTGTCTCTGAATGGAGATACCTTTGAACCGGAGAAGGCAATTAACGGAAATGATGCAGCTCAGATCTTAAAAGCTATCGACCAGATCACTGAGGACTCAGTAATCGATGAGAATTATGACAGCAAGGTTACCTATGCAACAAATGTAGTTGAAGTCAAAGATACTTCCAAAAATATATACAATGTTGTCCAGAACAGTGACGGAACTTATACGATCACAGTAAAAGATGGAAATGCTTATAAAAATCTGGAAACCGGAAAGGTTGTACTGTTTTCTGCAAAGGAAATGGGAACAGATACAGATATTGCATTAAAAGTCCAGAATATCACAAAGGACGGACAGGGCCGTCTGATCATTAAGGCCGGCAAACCGGATGATATTTCAGAGGTTTACAAATCAATTGATTTTGAAGGTGCAGGAATTGCAGATCCGGAAAATATGCAGGTAACTGCAGAGGGCGTTCAATATGAGTATATTCCGGAAAATTCAAGTGAGGTGCCGGCAGGAGGACTTACTCTCGGCGGAAGTATTCCGGTTCCAGGTAAATTGAAATTTGATCTTAATCATAAATTTAATGATAAGGTGAAGTTGTCCGGTTCTGTTGCTGTTACGATTCCGGATGTAAGCTGTAAGCTGGATGCTGGATTTAGCTGGGGAAAGATAGAGGTAAGGCATTTTATTGCGTCAGTTACAGGAAAAGCTGATTTCGAAGGCGGACTTTATATAAGTGGCGTGAATTCAGAGCAGCAGATCAAACATGCAAGTGGAACTATGGAAACAGTCAGCGATGTACTTGAACTGGGACGAGTTCCTATAAAGCTTGGTACAACTGGTCTTTCTGCAGATCTGGTGGTTTCTCTGTTTTATGATGTGTCCGGGCAGTTTGTTGTGAAATATTCCGTTGAAGCAACTGGCGGATATGAATTCAAAGATGGAAATGGAAGATTTATCCATGATTTCAGTCAGACTTTGACACCGGTCACAATAGAAGGATCTGCGAAATGCGGTCTTCAGTTTGGATTAAATCTGACTGCATTGGAGACATGGGATCTGGCAGGAATTGATATTAAGGTAGGACCTGCGGCAAAGGCAAGCGTATCCTATACAGTTCGTGATGCCGGAAATGTGCTTTGTTCTGATGTAAGAACCTATATTTACGCAGCGGGTGAGTTGAATCCGGATACGGTGGTCGGAAAGTTCCTGAAAACGGTATGGCATTATACGTTGTCCAAGGATTTTCTGTCTGATGATGACGATAATCCACTAAAATTGAAGGTTCATTTTGAAAATGGAACACTGGTGGATAAATGTACAGTCGGAGCCGGAAGCATTGAGGGAAGCGTTTTGGATTCAAACAGCAAAGCTCCTGTAAAAAATGCCAGCGTGGAAGCATATTCCGGAACAGTCAAGGTTGAAAAAACTTTCACGAAAGAAGATGGAACTTATTCATTTAATGATCTTGATGAAGGAACCTACAAAATTGTTGTCACAGCAACCGGTTACCAGAAATATGAGAGCAGTTCCATGGAAGTATCAGCGAACCAGATCACATACGCAGAATCTTTCCTGATGGTATCCAGAGCAGAAGCCGGAGATGGTGAGCTGAGTGGAAGATTTATTCATTCCATGACCGGCGGAAATATAGAAAATGTAACTTATGAATTACGTAAGGGCTGGGATAATGTGATCGGAGAGACTGTGAAAGAAGGCGTATCAGCAGATGGAACCTATACGTTGACCGTGCCAGCCGGAAACTATACGCTGAATGCAAGCAATGAAGATTTTGTTTCTGCCCATATCAATGTTGTAGTTCAGGCAAATGCATGCAGTGAACGTGATGTAACAATGTCACCGACCAATATCAGTGCAGGAGATGAGGGACTTCTTCAGATCGTGCTTACATGGGGAGAAACTCCGCGAGACCTGGATTCTCATCTGCTGGGACCTGCTGATGAAAACGGAGATGACTACTTCCATGTATACTACAGGGATAAAAATGCATATTCAGAGGATGGAGATGTAATAGCAAATCTGGATCTGGATGATACAAGCAGCTATGGACCGGAAACAACAACCATATACAAAGGCTTCACCGGAAGAAAATATAGCTTTTATGTATACGATTATACAAACGGTGAAGATGATGCGAGTACAGAATTATCTGCTTCGTCAGCCAAAGTAACCGTTTACCGGGGTGGAAAACAGATCTACCAGGCAAATGTACCGGTTAACAGGGAAGGATACCTGTGGCATGTATTTGACTATGATGTGCAGTTAAACAAGCTTATGCCAGTCAATACCTTTGTATATGATTATGAAGTGCCGGAAGCAAATGCAATGGAAGATAATTCAGGCATTATTTCAGAAACAGAAGCCCTTGAGATCATCCGAAACAGTGAAAAGAAAGCTGAAGAAGAGAGCAGCGAGGAACTCAATATGAGTTCTGAAGAAGGAAAGACGGACGATAATACTGAGGAAGAGATATTTGATGATTCCAGTGAAGAGCCGGAGATATCAGAAAGTGGTGATACGGCTGAAGTAATTGAGTTTCCGAAGGACTCTGAAACGGAAGAAGAAAATGACGGAACAGAAATAACAGAAGAGGATGGTGAGAGTGCGGAGGAGCTGCCGGTGGAAGATATTTATGAGGGATCAGAGGAGTTAGGTCTGGCAGGATAAAAATGTACTGTGATCGAACAGATCTCGCTGTTTGTGGCAGTACGCATATTCGGGCCCCATATGCCGGCACCGGAGGTAACGATGTTGTGCATAGTCCCCTTTTTCAGGTAACCGCAGGAATTTTCCCAGACCAGGCCGGTGATGATGTTCAGAGGGAACAGCTGGCCGTCATGAGTATGGCCGCAGAGATCAAGGTCTGCGCCTGCGGCTGCCACTTCATCCAGCTGACCGGGCTGATGATCCATAAAAATAATCGGGAGTGTTTTGTCAAGGCAGGCTGTAAGCTGGTCAGGATCCTTACGGGTGTCGGACATTTTTCGGCAGCGTGAAGGATCCTTACGGCCTGTCAGATAAAACCGTTTATCTATGAGGACGGTTTCGTCATCGAGAAGCCGGATGTTGGCAGATTCCAGAAAATTCCGCATTCTGGGATCATCATAATCTTTTTTTGCATTGCGGAAGGTAAAACCGGCCAGAATCGGTTCGCTGAGATCATGGTTGCCCCAACAGGCATAAACGCCGTATCTGGATTTCAGCGAACGGAGAATGGCCGCTGTTTTTTTCGGGTTTTTGATCCCTTCATATTCGTTATCAAAAATATCGCCGGCAATACAGATCAGATCCGGATCTTCGGCGTTGATCTTTTTTACAAGAAGCCCGGCATGTTTTTCTCCGATACTGTAACCGAAATGAATGTCTGCGAGCAGGACGATCTTCAGGGAGTCCATTCCCTTCACCTGCTTGTCTATTTTCACATCATAAGTTTTTGTCTTAATGTTCCACTGATTAAAAATCCCATAGAGACTGACACCAATGATCAGAAGGGTGCAGACAGCGCCTGTGACTACGAAGGCTTTCCGGGAATACATCCAGGCCGGATGAAGCGTATGCTTCAGGATCAGTCTGCAGAGATCTGTAGTTACGATTACGATCAGGATGTAAAGAAATGTTCCCTGAAAATAATTTGCCGTATTTTTCAGGAAGCGGTGGAGCGCAGGGGGCTTCCGGATGAGAAAACAGGTCAGAAGAGAAGTGGACAGAAAAATATAAACACCTGCAAAGCATGCCCGGAACGCAAAGGTCTGGAAAAAATGAGTACAGGCACCCATCCACAAAATCATCCAGCGGACGATATAAATATTAATGAGCATATATAATGGTGCGAGAAAGATGGCAAGCATGGTGTGTGATACCTCCATTCGTGGCAAGCAATAAGCTGTGAGCAGGACTGATCGCTGCAGATACTTTTGGGATTGATATATAGCGATTGATATATAGCATTTCCATAAATTACTGCAGCATGTTCGGAATAACTTTTTTTGATGCATCGATTCATAGAACTGCTATAGTATACAGCAAATAATAATTTTTGGCAAAAGAACATATATTAGGAAAAAGAACGCTTATGGTGCTTTTTATGAAAAAATATGCGCTTCTTCGATATTGTCTGGTGTTTTTAGCAATTGTTCTTCCTTATTTTTCGGCGGCAACCATTAATGGACCGGAGAGGGTCCTGGCAGAGAGGGTGCCGGATATGGAAGAATATCTCCCGGTCATTGTTTTTTCGCAGATTTCCCCGGATATGAAAAAAGAAACCATAAAAGCGCAGACTGTGATCGCACGGTCGAATATTCAAAGGTGGCTGGGCGAGGGGAAAAATCTCGCAGAGATCCTGAGGGAAAACGGAAGTACAGAGGAAGTCTGGAGATATTTTTTTGCAGAAAAAAGGCAGATCTATGAACAGGCAGCAAAAGAGACGGATGGACAGGTACTTACATATGAAGGAAAAGTGAGGCTGACTCCCTGGCATAAGAGAAGTGCAGGGAAAACCCGCAGCGGGGAAGAAGTTTTTCATGATGAGGCGTATACATATCTGAAATCGGCAGATAGCAGTGAGGACAAAAAATCTCCGGATCATATAAAAATCGTGGAAATTCCTGCGGGGCAGCTTTCCGGGGAGCTGAAGATCAAAAAACGGGACAGTGCCGGTTATGTGACAGAGCTTACGATTGGGGAAACACTTCTGGAGGGAGAAAGCTTTGCAGCGGGAATGGGACTGGAATCCGCGAATTTCAGTTTGAAGAAAAAGGATGATATTTATTATCTGCGAGTGCGTGGCAGCGGTCATGGTGTGGGATTTTCCCAGTTTGGTGGAAATGAGATGGCAAAAAACGGAAGCAGTGCGGAGGAGATCCTGAAAAAATATTTTCCGGAGATGGAGCTGAAAGCTGAGGATTAAAGAAAGTCAGGCATCCGAAGCAACGTCTGATAAAAAAATATTCAAAAAATGAATAGACAGCCATATTCTGGACACTCTATAGATATAGAAATGGTGACCGAAACGGCAGCTTTACTGTTTTTTCTGTTACTGAAAATGAACATATCAGACAGAGGTGGAAAGAATATGAAAAGTAAAATTATGAGAGGTATTATCAACGGAGGTGTTCTGGCAGCAGTGGCGGCACTTGGGATTACTGTTTATCAGCTTGGAACAAAGCCCATCGCAGAAAATCCCCAGGAGGAAAATTCTGTACAGGTAGAAGAGACCGGGCTGGAAGAGGAGCTTTCGGACGGGGAAAACGCAGAGGATGCGGCAGCTGCCGGAGATGGCTGGCAGGATGCAGCACAGGATGAGATCTCTGATGGAGAAACCGGAGATGAAGCAGGTCTGTCAGGAGCTTCAGAAGCCGGAGCAGATGGAGTGACAGGAAGCATCCGTGAGACTGCAGGAAGTGGTACAGCCGAAAATGCAGCGGCAGATGCAGATAATGGAAGTGGTACGGATGATAGGAGCGTGTCTGCGGCGGCAGGTGCAGACAGAAGCCGCACAGATGGCACTGGAAATACAGCAGATAATGCATCGGCAGAGGGAGCAGTGAATAACGGAGCTGGAGCTTCCACAGATACCGCAGAGACCTCAGCTGTCGGAATTGCGGCACAGGCTTTGGATTTTACGGAGGATTCCATTATGGAATGGCCGGTCAGAGGAACGGTTCTTGTGGATTACAATATGGATGAAACCGTATATTATCCGACTTTGGATCAGTATCGTGTAAGCTCTGCCATTGCTTTGCAGGCAGTGGAGGATGCGCCGGTGTATGCGGCGGCTGATGGTCAGGTGCTTTCTGTTGTACAGGATGCCTGCACGGGAACGACTGTGACTATGGAGTTGGGAAATGGTTATCAGGCAGTATACGGGCAGCTGAAGGATCTTACTGTGGCAGAAGGTGACACAGTAAAGGAGGGTGAAGTGATCGGAAATATCAGTGCACCTACCAAATATTATTCTGTAGAAGGCCCGAATCTTTATTTTGCAATGAAAAAGGATGGCGTGCCGGTAGATCCGTTTGAATATCTGGAATGACAGGGAAAACCGAAAAACAGATATGCCGGGGAGATTTTTGGAAACAGAGTATGGAGGATACGGGATGGGAGGTATATGCATCCCGTATCCTCTGCCTTGTGAAGCGTATTAGTGAGAACGGAGTGAGCAGTAATAAAAATTTCCATTTACATAGGAAAAGAATCTTTTTTACAGGAAAGAAACCGTGTATAATCTATATTATAAATATGCATACAAGGACAGATATAACAGGACAAAAGAAGAGGTACATAAGTTATGAACATTAATGAAATAGCCAGGCTTGCCGGAGTTTCCAGAGCTACGGTATCCAGATATTTGAATAATGGATATGTCAGCAGTGAAAAAAAGGAAGTCATCCGCAGGGTAATCCAGGAGACAGGATATCAGCCATCCTCCCAGGCACAGACACTGCGGACCAAAAAAACCAGTCTCATCGGTGTCATCCTTCCAAAGATCAATTCAGATACCATAAGCCGTGAGGTGACAGGGATCAGTGATATTCTTACACGGAGAGGATATCAGCTTATTCTGGCCAATACCAATAATGATGTGGAAGAAGAGCTGAAATACCTTTCTCTGTTTAAAGAACGTCAGGTGGACGGAGTGGTTTTTATTGCTACCATGTTTACCAGAAAGCATAAACAGATGCTGAAGGATTATAAGGTACCGATCGTGATCCTGGGACAGCATCTGGACGGATATCCATGTATTTATCAGGATGATCATAAAGCAGCTTTTCAGGTCACGGAGAAGCTGGCGGAGAAGGGGAAAAAGTTTGCCTATATCGGCGTTACAGATAAGGACGAGGCAGTTGGTGCCTGCAGGAAAAAGGGTTTTATGGATGCTATCCATAAAGCTAAGCTGGAGGTCGTGCCGGAGAGGATGAAGATCGGAAGCTTTACCATGGATTCCGGGTATGAGATGGCGAAGGAGCTTTTTGAGGAGGAGCCTTCCATAGATTCTCTTGTGTGTGCTACGGATACTATGGCGGTGGGAGCCATGACTTATTTGAAGGAGATCGGGCTTCGCATTCCCGAGGATGTTCAGATTGCAGGGATCGGGGATGGAGTTCCGGGTAAGATCGTGGAACCGAAGCTGACAACGGTACATTTTTATTATAAGACCAGCGGAATGGAGGCAGCAGCCATGCTGGCTGATCTTATTGAGAACGATACCGGGATCAGCAAGGAAATAAAAATGGGATGTGAGCTTGTGGAACGGGAATCTCACAGGTAACAGAGAATATCCTCGCAGACAGAGGAAGAAATTATAAGTTATTGTGGAACAGGAGCAGATCTTTTGGGAGAAAAAGACCTGCTTCTTTTTGCGTGGTGCTGTGTTATGGCTGAGCAAACACAGAAAAATGCCAGATTTTTTCTGCGATGTCCTGACTGGTTTGTCTGTCTTGCATCTGTTCTTATGGAATATGTACAATTTTGACCGAAGAAATTTGTGAGATGTTGCGGATTTACAAATAATAATGCAGTAGTTATAATACAAGTAAGATATGAGAACGATTCCACATAAGAGCGCAAGCAACAACATAAAACAAACCATTGAAAAGTGCTAAAATCATCAAAAAACTTAAAAAAATGGAAAGATTACCGTTCCTTGTATGAATAGATATATGAAATCAATCTCATAAATAAATGAAAAACAATGGATCAGAGATAATAAATCCCGGGAAGCTGAAGAAAGAACAGACAGATCTGATCCGAAGAAAGGGAAAGCAGAAAGAGATGACTGTCCGGGAACAGTAGCAGAAAAGGAGGAAGGACATGGATTACAGAAAGACAGCACAGGAAATCTATGATCATGTAGGAAAGAAAGAAAACATCATTTCCGCGGCGCACTGTGCAACAAGGCTTCGTCTGGTCATTGCGGATAATGACAAGGCGGATAAGGAATATGTAGAGAACATCGACGGTGTGAAGGGCGTGTTTTTCGCACAGGGACAGATGCAGATCATCCTGGGAACAGGAGTTGTAAACAAGGTTTATGATGAATTTATCCAGATCGCCGGAATATCAGAGAGTAGTAAGGATGAGCTTAAGAAGGTGGCAGCATCCAAGGCTAATCCAATACAGAGACTGATCAAGACACTGGGAGATATTTTTGTCCCGATCATCCCAGCTATCGTAGCCAGCGGATTTTTGATGGGAATCATGGAAGCCCTGAACTTCATGGTAAACAACGGCTTCCTGAATATTAACACCAATGGTTCCATTTATGTATTTGCACAGCTTTTCAGTAACACAGCGTATACATTTCTGCCGATCCTTATCGCTTACAGTGGTGCGAAGGTATTCGGTGCCAACCCTTATCTGGGTGCGGTTATCGGTATGATCATGATCCATCCAAATCTGCAGAATGCCTGGACTGTTGCAACAGAGGGTGTGCAGGCAACGCAGAAGGTATGGTTTGGACTTTACTCTATTGACATGGTGGGATATCAGGGACATGTGATCCCGGTTATCATTGCAGTATGGGTACTGGCACAGATCGAGAAAAGACTTCATAAGATCGTACCTGCAATGTTCGATCTTTTTGTAACACCACTTGTCAGTGTTTTTGTAACCGGTTATCTTACACTTTCCATTATCGGACCGATCTTCGTAGCTGTTGAGAACGGACTTCTGGATGGGATCCAGTGGCTGATCGCACTGCCATTTGGAATCGGAAGCTTTATCATGGGTGCCTTTTATGCACCGACTGTTGTTGCCGGTGTTCATCACATGTACACTATCATTGACCTTGGACAGCTGGCCAAATTCGGCGTTACCTACTGGCTGCCACTTGCATCTGCAGCTAACATTGCACAGGGTGGTGCAGCTCTTGCTGTAGGCCTGAAATCCAGAAATCAGAAGATCAAATCCATGGCTGTTCCTTCTGCCTTAAGCGCATGCATGGGAATCACAGAGCCGGCAATCTTCGGTGTAAACCTCCGCTTCGGAAAGCCGTTTATCATGGGCTGCCTGGGTGGTGCATGCGGAGCACTTTTTGCCTCCATTAGCAGTCTTGGTGCCACAGGAACAGGTGTTACCGGTATCTTCGGAATCCTGCTGTGCCTGAATAATCCGGTTTCTTATATACTCATGTTTGTCATCGCATTTGGTGTGGCTTTTGTGCTTACCTGGATGTTCGGATATAAGGATGAGGTACAGGAAACAGTTGAAAAAAATATTGAAGCAGAGAAAAAATCAGATGCTCCGGCAGAAATTGCCCAGGAGAAAACTTCAGAGACAGGTGCACAGACCCTCTACAGCCCGCTTGAGGGAACTGCAATCCCGCTTTCAGAAGTAAAGGATGCAACCTTTGCATCTGAAGTCCTTGGAAGGGGCATGGCAGTGATTCCGTCCAAAGGTGAGGTAAAAGCACCTTGCGACGCAACAGTTTCTACAATTTTTGACACAAAGCATGCCATCGGGCTTGCGACAGAAAGTGGTCTGGAGCTGCTGATCCATATCGGCGTTGACACCGTTGAACTTGGCGGTAAATTCTACACCGCTCATGTAAAGGACGGTGACGTGGTCAAAAAAGGCCAGACACTGATCACCTTTGATATGGATGCTATTAAGGCAGCCGGCTATGATGTGACCACACCGCTGATCGTAACCAATACCGATGATTATGAAGAAGTAAAAATGCTTGCAGAAGGAACAGTAAATAATGGTTCTGAAGTACTGGAGGTAAAATAAAATGAGTTCTCTGACCAAGGTACTTGCAGAGGAAGTGCGAAAAATCGAGGAAACGGCAGCAGTTGCCAGGACGATGCAGACAGACCGTCTGACCCATCATCTGATGCCGCCTGTGGGATGGCTCAATGACCCGAACGGATTATGCTGGTACAAGGGAAGATATCATGTGTTTTTCCAGTATTCTCCGTTTGAGGCCAACGGTGGACTGAAATTCTGGGGGCATTACTCCAGTGAAGATATGATCAGCTGGAGATATGAAGGGGTTCCGCTTCTGCCGGACAGCATTTATGACTGTCATGGTGTTTACTCAGGCTCTGCCATTGCGGAGAAAGATAAGCTTCATCTTTTCTACACAGGAAACATCAAGATGGATGGAGATTATGATTATATCAATAACGGAAGGCAGTCCAGCACTCTTCATGTGGAGAGTGCGGACGGCCTTCATTTCGGAACAAAGGAGGTTGCAGTTTCCTGCGAGGATTATCCGGAGAATTACACCTGCCACATCCGTGACCCGAAGGTCTGGAAGGAGGGGGAAGAGTACCGGATGATCCTTGGCGGCCGTCAGAAAAGCGACCAGGGCGCCGTACTTTTTTACAGATCCGAAGATCTGAAGAACTGGAAATTTGACAGTGAGCTTACTACAGAAAAGGCATTCGGATACATGTGGGAGTGCCCGGATTTTTTCACTCTTGAGGGACAGGAGGTGCTTTCTGTATCTCCCCAGGGACTGACCAGAGAAGAGTTCCGTTTTCAGAACATCTATCAGTCCGGATACTTTATCCTGAAGGATGGAAAGCCGGAGGAAAAAGCTTTCCGGGAATGGGACCACGGCTTTGATTTCTATGCACCCCAGACATTCCAGGATGGAAAGGGCAGACGGATCCTGATCGGCTGGATGGGAATGCCGGATGCAGATAAGGAGTATGTGAATCCTACAGCAGAGAGCGAAGGCTGGCAGCATTGCCTGACTGTTCCAAGGGAAGTTACGTATAAAAACGGAATGCTTTATCAGTATCCGGTGAAAGAACTGAACGGGCTGAGAAAGACTGGCGTTTCTGTCAGCGGTTCCAGTGCGGAGATTCCGGTGAATGGACCGTTTGATCTGGATGTTCAGGTAAAAGGTGAGCAGGGTAAAGTGAGCCTTGGGGAAAATCTCTTCCTGGAATATCAGGACGGAGATGTGATCTTAACTCTCTCCGAGAAGGCCGGTGCCGGACGTAAAGTACGTAAGGCGCATGTTCCGTCCGGTGTGATCGAAAGCATCAGAGTTCTTGCGGATACTACAGCTGTGGAAATCTATGTGAATGGCGGAGAGGTTGTTTTCTCTTCCAGATATTATCCGGAAACGCAGGAACAGACTGTGAAGGTGGAGGCTGTGGAGTGTGATGGGAAGATTTATGTGCTGAAGAATTATGTGATGGAGTAGGCTGGGCTTATTGATCGGGAAATACAGCAAGATCAGAATACGAATACCTATAGAGCAGCTATGCAGTGAATTCCATATTCACAGAAATAAGAAATGACCGTATAATAAAGCAGGTGGGAAAATCCGCAGCCGGAATCCCGACCTGCTTTTATTTTTTTGATGTAAGTGAAATACATGAATTGTGCCGGCTGCTTGAGGATAGAAGGACGGCTGCTGAAGAAATGCTGGTGGCTGTCTTTACATAGAAAGAATGCGGCCGACTGGATGTTTGTTTTACAGGAGAGGAAATATCACGGAAGACAGATTACACTGTCCAGAAAAGTGTTCAGATATTTGTTTTACAGGAAGGCAAATATCAGGGTTGATGTTACTGAAGATGTACTGGCATTTGGCATTGTATTGCATAAATTTTTTACAGAAGAGGAGACTGCTATGAACTATACATACATCGTGCAGTGTGCAGACGGCACGCTCTACACCGGCTGGACAAACTGCCTTGCCAGGCGGATGAAAGCCCATAATGAAGGCAAAGCAGGCGCCAAATATACCCGGGCCAAAAGGCCGGTGAAGCTGGTGTATTATGAGGGCTTTGCCACAAGGGAAGAGGCCATGAGCCGGGAGTACCGGATTAAGCAGCTGACCAGGGAGAAGAAGCTGGAGTTGATGAGGTTTTGAATTTTGATAAACATTTTGATATTTCAAAAGGCTTCAAATGTGTGGAGCATTATGCAGCGGAACTGAAAGATAAGGATATGTATGTTCTGCTGAATCTTATTGGTATCTCAGCATAACAACTGAATCAAAGGTATCTCCATTGTCGATCCACTGACAGCTACCATCATTTTTTGCACAGATATCTTCAATTATGGACAGACCGAATCCATGGTTGGGGATATCTTTTTTTGATGTTTTGTGGTTGAATGGTTGTGCCGGATCTTTGCTGTTTTTCATGTGGACAGTAAGAAAACCGGCGGACATTTTTGATGTTACAGAGATAAACGGTGCTTCAGAACCGGAAGCGTTGCAGCTTTCTATTCCATTATCCAGCAGGTTGAAAAATATACTGCTCAGTTCCGAAGAGGGAATATTGGATTTCTCCGGAAGAAGAACCTCGTAGGTAACTTTGATATTTTTCTGCATGGCAAGAAATCTTTTGTCCGCAAGGATGGCGTTGATCAGGCTGTCCTGACAGATGGGATGGAAACGTTCTCTCTGAAAATCATCGGTTATGGCAGGCAGGTAGTCCTGGATCTTATCATATTCGTTCGTTTTCAGGTAATTCTGAAGTGTCTCAAGTTTCCGGATGGTAGACTGCTGGAATTCTAGAGTCTCCTGCTTTCTGTAAACAAACAGCTGCTCCTGTTCTTTCTGTAACTGTTCCTGCTTCTGAAGAGCCTGAAATTTTGCCTCTTCCTGAGCATTTTTGAGCGATCGTCTGGCAAGAAGGTAGATCCTGCGGTAAGTGAGGGCCAGAAAAAAGAGAAGCATTATCTGGCAAAACAGAGCATATTCCTGTAGCAGAGCTCCCAGGAAAAGAGATGCCTGAACACAGAAAAGTTCTATAAAAAGAATAGTAAAGCCTCGTTTCATAAAGTCCTCTTTTCCGGCGGAAGTTCTGAAAGAATTGTTTCTAGATATACATCTGCCTCAAGATATTTTTGGGTGCGGATCAGATAATTCAGTGAAAAGAGATGGTTTTCCATATCGTGATTCCATTTTCGCACAGATTGATATTCTTGTTCCATTTCGGTTGTATATTCTAGCTGTTTCTGAAGAAAACTCATCTGCTGAACCAACAGTTCGTGTCTTTTTTCTCTGAGAGAAATGTTGTGAAAAGCCCTGGCTATGATCAGACAGCAGAGAAGATTGAGAAACCAGTACAATACGATCAGCCATTTTAACAAATGTAGCAAGAATTCTCCCACCTCTTCAGGTGGTGAGATGAATTGCACATCTGAGCATATCTGCTCAAAAAAATCTCTATAGTATAAAAGAAACACTTGTTCTCTCTTCCCTGATGTAGTATACTGAAAAGAACAATTAGTTCATAAATACATATCCGTCGATATAAGAAAAAGGATGATAAATATAATGGAGTTAGACCATGAAAGATGCATTCTGGGGTCAGATCTTCGGTCTGCTCAGTGCAGGCGGAGCAACGATTGAAACGATACGGCAGTATATAGAAAGCCAGGGTGAGAAGAATGAACCGCGCCGTAAAAATAAGGATCTATCCAAATAAAGAGCAGAGAGTTCAGATAGAGCAAACAATCGGCTGCAGCCGCTTTATCTATAACCAGATGCTTGCAGATAAGATCAGCTATTACCAGAAAGAAAAAAAGATGCTCCGGAACACACCGGCCGGATATAAAAAGGAATATCCATGGCTGAAGGAGGTGGATTCCCTTGCCCTGGCGAATGCGCAACTGCATCTGGAAAGTGCGTTCCGGAAGTTTTTTCGGGAACCAGCCTGCGGATTTCCGCGTTATAAATCAAAGAAGCATGCAAGAAATTCATATACGACCAATGCACTAAACGGAAATATCCTTTTGCAGGATACCCATCTGAAACTTCCAAAGATGTCCGTCATAAGGATAAAACTTCACCGTCAGATTCCATCAGACTGGAAACTGAAGTCTGTAACTGTGAGCCGTGAGCCATCCGGGAAATATTTTGCCAGCCTTTTGTTCTGCTGTGAGAACCAAACAGTGGAAAAAAGACCGGCAGAGAGATTTCTTGGGATCGATTTTGCCATGCAGGGAATGTGTGTATTTTCTACAGGAGAAAGAGCCGGGTACCCTATGTTTTACAGAAAAGCAGAGAAAAAACTTGCAAGAGAACAGAGAAAGCTCTCCCACTGTGAAAAAGGAAGCCGGAACTATCAGAAACAGAAAAAAAGGGTAGCTTTATGTCATGAAAAGATAAAGAACCAGAGAAAAGATTTCCAGCATAAGCTCAGTAGGGAGCTTGCGGAAAGATATGATGCAGTATGTGTGGAAGATCTGAATATGAAGGGAATGTCCGGAGGGCTGCACCTTGGGAAAGGTGTGCAGGATAACGGGTACGGTCAGTTTCTGTTCATGCTGGGATACAAGCTGGAAGAATGCGGAAAACATCTTATAAAAGTAGACCGTTATTTTGCATCCAGCAAGATCTGCAGTGTATGCGGACATAAGAAAAAGGAACTGGCATTGTCGGATAGAATGTATGTTTGTGAATGTGGAAATAGGATGGACCGGGATGTGAATGCAGCAGTCAACATCCGTGAAGAAGGAAAAAGAATCTATAAAGAATGTGCCTGACGGCACAAGAAAAAAATCCGTAACCGGATAAACATAAAAAACAAAACCGCGGGACACGCGGGGATAGCCTGTTTTAGCTTTGCCCTAAAGGGTAATCGAGCAGGAAGCCCCCACTTCAAAATCGTAAGATTTAAGTGGGGGGAGCATGTCACGGTATCCGAAAGGTGAGATTGTTATCTAGCTGATCACAGAGTAACTCAGTGGATCGCCATACCGGCTACAAAGAAATACATTACAACAAAATGGCACACACTTCCCAGCATCACAAAGACATGAAATACTTCGTGGGAGCCGAAATTCTTATGCTTCGCATTGAAGATCGGAAGCTTCAGCGCATAGATCACACCGCCGATGGTATAGATGATGCCGCCGGCAAGGAGCCATCCGAAGCCTGCACGGGGCAGATTGTGGAAGATCGGAACAAAAGCAAGTACACACAGCCAGCCCATTCCAATGTAGATCACAGAGGAAAGCCATTTTGGGCAGTTGATCCAGCAGCCCTTGAGGATCATTCCGATGATGGCAACGGTCCATACGAGGGCACAGAGGATATAGCCGGTGCGTCCGTGGAGAACGATCAGGCATACAGGAGTGTAGCTGCCGGCGATCATCACGAAGATCATCATGTGATCCATTTTTTTCAGACGGCGGTTCACCTTGGCTGTGGAGCTTACGGAATGGTAAAGTGTGCTTGCCAGGTAAAGAAGGATCATGGTAAGGATAAAAACACTTACTGCAAAAACATGGAGAACATCTGCACTTCTGGCCGCCTTCACGATCAGCGGAGTGGCTCCGGCCACGGCAAGAAGCATGCCGATTCCGTGGGTTATGGCGCTTCCTGGATCTTTTAATTTAAATTTCATATAAAAACACCTCCTGCAAAAAAATCTGCTGTTTATATCATATGGACAACTTCAAGATCGGTTCATCAATGACGGATCATTGCGACAGTTTACGATGTAATAATGTAGAAACTGATAAAATAACATGTAGTATTCAAAACTACATATCAAGTATATGAATACTATACCACTATTATTCAAAAATGCAACCCCTATTTTCGAAAAAAATTTTATCAGGATTTATTTCTGCAGCAGGCATACGACAATGCGGCTCCTGCGACAGATAAATAAGAGATTTTTATGCATATTTCTCCCAGTTTTTCGCATAATAACCATATGAAAAACAAATAGTTAACATAACATTGACGTACAATGAACAGAAAATACAGGAGGAATTCAGGAAGATGAAAGCAACGGGAATTGTTCGCAGGATCGATGATCTGGGCAGGGTTGTGATTCCAAAAGAGATACGAAAGACACTGCGGATCAAGGAAGGAACGCCACTGGAGATTTTTACAGACAGGGAAGGACAGATCATCCTGAAAAAATATTCGCCCATTGGAGAGCTGAATACGTTTGCTGCGGAATATGCAGAAGCGCTGGTACAGACCACCGGACTGACTGCCTGTATTACAGATCGTGATCAGGTCGTGGCGGCATGCGGCAGCGGAAGCCGGGAACTGGAAGGAAAAGAGATCAGTTCTGATCTGGATGCAGTCATTGCCGGCAGGAAAGGCAGAATGGTCAGTCAGGACAGCAGGGAAAATATATCAGTCATTTCCGACGCTATGGATTCATTTTGCCAGAAAATGATACAGCCGATCCTGTGTGCGAGTGACGCTATTGGAGCAGTGATCCTTCTGACTAAAAGTGAAAAAACAGCACTGGGAGACACAGAACGTGCCCTTATCCGCACAGCAGCCGGTTTTCTTGGCAGACAGATGGAGCAGTAAAAGTGCATCAGATGTACAGAAAAATGTGTGCAGATCAAGATATAAACATCAGATGCAGATGCCAGGAGCTGCAGATTAGGGAGGGTGCGGACACCGGGAAGGAAAGCAGTGGTATTCTTCCAGAGTCAGATTTGTGATAGTGAGCCAGGAAGCCAGAGGTTTTGTCACATAGCGGATGTGCCATGGCTCGTAAGGGATGCCGGTGATCTCCTCTTTGCTTTTGGGGTACCGGAGGATAAAACCATAGAGCGGAGCGTTCTTTTTCAGCCAGCGGCCTTCTCCTGTTGCGGAAAACCTTTCGGAGAGCTCCATATGGATGGAAGGGCAGGATACATCCAGAGCAAGTCCGCTCTGGTGCTCACTTGTTCCTGGCTCTGCAACGAAAGGACTTCCTGTAAAAAGCTCCTTCTGTCGCTGGTAGGAACGATATCCGGAAACTGCCCACAGGTTCAGACCGCATCTGTGACAGGCATGGAAAAGCTGGGAAGCGGCTTTTGCAGCCTGATACTCCAGAAGCCGCTTCGGATCTCCCGGTGCTGCTTCAAATGGAAGTCCGATATCGATAAGATGTTCCGGCACAAAAGCTTCCGGCAGAGGATGCTCCCTACTGATCAGCCGGGTATAAAATTCTCTGTGCAATAAAAACCCTCCTTTCCTTATCCATAAGCTTATGATAAGAAAGGAGGGTTTATGAATGCTTATTTCTGTTTATCAGAGCTCTTTTTCACTCATTTCTTCCAGGAGAGCCTTCTTCATGTCATAGAGTGACTGGGAGAGATCTACATAAACCTTCTGCGGATTAACGAAACGTCTGGATTCATCCCACAGTGTGTTCTGCTCCTGTTTGCAGTAGTCGCGGAGTTCCATGACAGATGGAGACTTGTAAACGCTCTTACCATCTTTAATTACCGGAACAAGGAGCTCACGGAGTTCGTAGGTTCCGCCAAGAACCTTGGTCTTTTTCCAAGTGTCAACCGGGTCGAAGATCACCATAGTTTCTTCCGGATCGAATTTCTCATCTGCAAGGCAGATCAGATCGGCCTTGATCTTGCCGGTCTTCTTGCTGTAGATACGGTATACAGTCTTGTTGCCCGGGTTGGTAACCTTTTCTGTGTTTTCGGAAAGCTTGATCTTCGGCTGGAAGGCATCGCTGTCAGCGTCCTTTACAGCGGCAAGTTTATATACGCCGCCGAATGCCGGATTGTTATCGGCTGTGATCAGCTTGGTTCCGACGCCCCAGGAATTGATCTTGGCATCCTGGGCCTTCAGGCTTTCGATAAGATATTCATCAAGATCGCTGGATGCGGAAATGGTAGCATCATCGAAACCGGCAGCAGCCAGCATCTTGTAAGCTTTTTTGGAAAGATATGCAAGATCACCGCTGTCGATACGGATTCCATAGTTCTTCAGCTGGATACCTTCCTCACGCATCTCCTCAAATACACGGATCGCATTGGGAACACCGGATTTCAGGACATCGTAGGTGTCAACCAGAAGAGTACAGGAATTCGGGTAAAGTCTCGCATAGGTCTTAAAGGCTGTGTACTCATCCGGGAAACTCATGATCCAGGAATGAGCATGTGTTCCGAGAACCGGAACGTTAAACATCTGGCCGGTCAGTACGTTGGAAGTACCGGCACATCCGCCGATCACTGCAGCTCTGGCACCGAAGATTCCGGCGTCCGGACCCTGGGCACGGCGAAGACCGAATTCCATGATGGGATCGCCCTTGGCTGCGTGGCATACACGTGCTGCCTTAGTGGCAATAAGACTCTGATGGTTCATAATGTTCAGGATGGCCGTCTCTACAAGCTGAGCTTCCATGATCGGTGCGATAACCTTGACCATTGGCTCTCTCGGGAAGATCACGGTTCCCTCCGGAATTGCGTAGATATCACCGGTGAATCTGAAGTTGCTCAAATACTCAAGGAAATCATCCTCAAAGATGCCAAGACTTCTCAGATAGGTAATGTCTTCTTCTGAGAAACGGAGATTTTCGATGTATTCGATCATCTGCTCCAGTCCTGCACAGATGGCAAAACCGCCATCGCACGGATTGTTGCGGTAGAACATGTCAAAGACAACGGTCTGGTTGGTAGGGTTTTTGAAATATCCCTGCATCATGGTAAGCTCATAGAGGTCCGTGAGCAGAGTAAGGTTATTTGCTCGCATAGCGTTCTCCTTTGGATGCCTCCGGATATTGTGACCGGAGGGAAATACACGGTTGTTTCCGCTCTTTTTATTATACGGCTTATTATAACACAAAGGAGTGGATTGTAAAATTTTTTTTACTGTGTAAACCCGCATATAATAAGGAGTTTTAACAGCAGTTTAAGAAATTTTGAAAAAAATAAAAAAAATTAAAAAAAGGGGTTGCAATTTCAAAAAAGCTGTTATATAATAACATCCGTCGCAAGCGATAAGGCAAGCGAAAAACAAAACACATAGGGCTATCGCCAAACGGTAAGGCAACGGACTCTGACTCCGTCAGTTCAAGGTTCGAATCCTTGTAGCCCTGCTTCTTAAGTACCTCAGTTACGAGGTACTTTTTTTGTACTCAAAAATAAGAAGATATTCGCAATCCGCTGCGCCCCAAAAAAAACAAGTGCGTTTCTTCCTGCCAAGTGTTACAATAAAGTATAGACAGTATGACAGGAGGCATGAATGAGTTACAGTTTTGAGAGTCGAGTAAGATTCAGTGAGATCGGAGAAGATGGATGTCTGACGCTGCCGGGAGTTCTGGATTATTTTCAGGATTGCTGTACCTTTGAATCCGAGCAGACAGGAGTCGGCATGGAAGTATTAAAGGAACAGAAAAGAGCCTGGGTACTTTCTGCATGGCAGGTGATCGTGAAGCGATATCCGAAGCTTGGTGAAAATATAAAAGTAACAACAATTCCTTATGGATTCCGTGGATTTATCGGAATGCGTAATTTTATTCTTGAGACAATGGATGGTGAGAAGCTGGCATGGGCCAATTCCTACTGGTCCTTTATCAATACAGAAACCGGTCTTCCGGAAAAGCTAACACCGGCAGATACAGATCCCTATGATCTGGGCGAAAAAATAGAGATGGATTATGCACCAAGAAAGATCGCGCTTCCGAAGGAACGGGAAGTGCAGAATGCTTTTTCCGTACAGAAGCATCATCTGGACACCAATCATCATGTGAACAACTGTCAGTATATCCGGATGGCAGCGGATCATCTGCCTGAGGATTTTAAAGTTGGTCAGCTTCGTGCTGAATATAAACGTCAGGCAGTACTGGATAATGTTATCATTCCGGAAGTATATATGACAGAAAATAAAGAAGCTGTAGTTCTCAACGCGGAGGATAAAGAACCTTACGCAGTAGTTGAGTTTACAAAATAAATATAGGCGGTAGAGATTAGTACATCGTTTTTGAAACAACTATACCGTAAAAGGAGGGCGCGCTATGCTTGAAAAATTAAAAGAAGAAGTTTACAGAGCAAATATGGATCTGCCAAAATATGGTCTTGTTACCTTTACATGGGGAAATGTCAGCGGGATCGACAGGGAGCAGGGACTTTTTGTGATCAAGCCAAGTGGTGTGGATTATGACAAGCTGACACCGGAAGACATGGTAGTGGTAGATCTTGATGGAAATAAAGTAGAAGGAAGATACAATCCATCCTCTGATACACCGACACATGCAGTTCTTTACAGAGCGTTTCCGAATATCGGCGGTATCGTACATACCCACTCATCCTGGGCAACAAGCTGGGCGCAGGCAGGCAGATCGATCCCGTGTTATGGAACCACACATGCAGATTACATTTACGGAGAAGTACCATGTGTGCGTAATCTGACCAAAAGAGAGATCGAAGAGGCATATGAGAAAAATACAGGAGTCCTCATTGCGGATTATTTCAAGAATAAAGATTATGAAGCAGTACCGGCCGTGCTGTGCAAGAACCACGGACCTTTTACCTGGGGTAAGGATGCTCATGAGGCAGTTCATAACGCAGTTGTTCTTGAGGAGGTTGCCAAGCTGGCATCTCGCTGCGAGCTGATCAATCCGGATGTAAAACCGGCGCCGCAGGAGCTTCAGGATAAACATTACTACAGAAAACATGGTGCAAATGCATATTATGGTCAGGTAGACCAGGAAGACTGATCAGAAGAAAAAACAGTTTGACCCGATGGTGGATCGTCAATATCCGCTTGAGTGGAAATGCCGCGGAACAGTACCGCGGCATTTTTTGTCAAAAAATGCAAAAAATGTCAGATTTGCTGACCTTTAACACAGGTGCCGCCGAAATATGTGCTAATGTCAAGAAAAATGCAGAACATTAACACATTTATTAAAATAGGTGGCAGGATGAAAATATACACTTATCAAGGAAAAAAGAATGTTTCCGGAGAAAAAATACGCCAGATGAGGAATATGAAACGGATGTCGCAATCTGCGTTGGCCGCAAAAATGCAGGTGGAAGGAGTGATGCTGGAGCGTGACAGTATCAGCCGGATCGAAGGAGGAGAACGTTTTGTGGCAGATTATGAACTGCGGGTGTTTGCAAAGGTGCTGGGAGTGGATGTGAAGTGGCTGCTGAATGAGCAGTAAATAAGGCAATATTGGATTACAGTTCGCTGGTAATATTCCGCGAAGCGTGTTACTGAAAACGGAGTGAAAAGTAACAATATTGGTCTGAATGGCAGGAATCTGTGTAAACTACTTGATATTTATGTCGGAAACTGCTACAGTATAAAGAAAAAAAGATGGCCGGGAAGTCCTGCGGAGGGCAAACGGTCACGGATAAGAAGATAGAGGCGCGGATTTTATCAGTATTTATGGATGCAAGGCCCTGGCAGGCTGTTCATAAAGAAAGGAAAATTTGCCGAAGTGCTCTGGAAGGCCAGATGACAGGGTGCTGGGATAACGCAGAATATGCGTTGTACTGTCACGGATGTGGAGCGCTATCGGTAGCACTTCGGGAGATCTGCATTTAATATGCTGAATGGAGATTTTCTGACAGGCTATTAGTTAAATAAGGATTATTTAACCGGAGGTGTTCTTAAGAAGAGACAGCCTCCGTTTTTTTGTCCCCGAAAAGGGAGGAGAAAAATGAGTAAAAAAGCAGGAACAGCATTGTCTGTTATGGCAATGGTATTCATGGGCGCACTGGCAAGTCCCCTGACTGTGCTGGCTGCGGATGCGGAGGAGACTTACCAGCCTGCTCTGTATGCAACGATCTGGGCACTGCTTCCACCTCTTGTTGCGATCGTCCTTGCACTGATCACAAAAGAAGTATACAGTTCTCTGTTTGTGGGAATTGTAGTAGGAGCACTGATCTATTCCGGATTTAAATTTGAAGGAACGGTAACACAGATTTTTGAGGGAGGAATCATCAAGGTTCTTTCTGACAGCTATAACGTAGGTATCCTGATCTTCCTGGTAATCCTGGGATCTGTGGTATGTATGATGAACAAGGCCGGCGGCTCCGCCGCATTCGGACGATGGGCCAGCAAAAAGATCCACACGCGTGTGGGTGCAGAGCTTGCAGCGATCATCCTTGGAATCCTGATCTTCATTGACGATTATTTTAACTGCCTGACAGTAGGAAGCGTTATGCGTCCGGTAACTGACAGACATCACGTATCCAGAGCGAAATTTGCATACCTGATCGATGCGACAGCCGCTCCGGTATGTATCATCGCACCGATCTCATCCTGGGCTGCTGCAGTCAGCGGATTCGTAGAGGGACAGGATGGACTTGCGATTTTTGTAAGAACCATCCCGTATAACTTTTACGCGATCCTTACGATTGTAATGATGGTTGGCATGGTACTGATGAAAACCGAGTTTGGTGCCATGAGAACACATGAGATCAATGCTCTGAACGGAGATCTTTATACAACATCTGCAAGACCGTATGAGAATGCAACGGATGATGAGACACCGAATCCGAGAGGAAAGGTGATCGATCTTGTGATCCCGATCGTTATGCTTGTTATCTGCTGTGTCATCAGTATGATCTATACAGGAGGATTTTTCAGCGGAACAGATTTTGTTACCGCATTTTCACAGAGTGATGCCTCTACAGGCCTTGCAATGGGAAGTGCTTTTGGTCTGGTGTTTGCCATTATTTTCTATATGATCCGCCGTGTGATCAATTTCAGAGACTGTATGGGATGCATCCCGGAAGGCTTCAAGGCTATGGTACCGGCGATCATGATCCTGACCTTTGCATGGACACTGAAGGCTATGACAGACTCACTTGGTGCAGCGGTATTCGTAGAAGAAGCCATGCGTTCTGTTGCCGGTGGTATTGAAGTTATCCTTCCGGCCATTATTTTCCTGGTTGGATGCGGACTTGCATTTGCTACAGGTACTTCCTGGGGAACCTTTGGTATCTTGATCCCGATCGTTGTTGCGGTATTTGAGAAATCCAGTCCTGAGATGATGATCATTTCCATGTCCGCCTGCATGGCAGGTGCGGTTTGCGGAGACCACTGCTCACCGATCTCTGATACAACGATCATGGCTTCCGCAGGAGCACAGTGTGATCATGTGACTCACGTTTCCACACAGCTCCCGTATGCGATCCTGGCTGCGGCAGTATCCTTTGTAACTTATATTGTTGCAGGCTTTGTAAAAACAGCATGGATCGCTCTTCCGGTGGGAATCGTGCTGATGCTGATCGTACTTTTTGTCATTAAAATGATGAACCCGATGCCGGTTGAGAAACCAACAGAATAACAGACTGACCCAATGTGGGGCAGATTCCCCCATGAATGGCAAATAAAAGGCAGTGACGGAAAGAAATTTCCGAAGCTGCCTTTTTTGTGCTTTCTATAATAATTCTCTTATGTTATAATGCAGGACAGACAGCAAATAGTAAATGATCATATATAGTTTTAAGGAACAGGAGTAAGAATGATAGAATTAGGTAAAAAACAGAAATTACTGGTTGTAAAAACCGTGGATTTCGGAATATATCTTGGAGAGGATCGAAACGCACCTCAGAATGAGCGGGTGCTTCTTCCGTCCAAACAGGTACCGGAAGGAACCAAAGCAGGTGATGAGATCGAAGTATTCATCTATAAGGATTCCCAGGACAGACTGATCGCAACTACCCGTGAGCCGATGCTTCAGGTAGGACAGACAGCAGTCCTTAAGGTAAAACAGGTCACCAGGATCGGTGCTTTTCTTGACTGGGGACTGGAGAAGGATCTTCTTCTTCCGTATCATGAGCAGACCAACCGGGTCCGTGAAGGTGAGGAGTGTCTGGTAGCTCTTTATGTAGATAAGAGCAGCAGACTCTGTGCAACCATGAAGGTGTATCATTATCTTTCCACCAGAACTCCTTATGTACCGGGAGATTCGGTAAAGGGGCGTGTCTATGAGATCAGTGGGAATTTCGGCGTTTTTGTTGCGGTAGATGATAAATATTCCGCTCTGATCCCGGCACGGGAGGCAACAGGCAAGTACAGACCGGGAGCTATTCTTGATCTTCGTGTCACAGAGGTGAAAGAGGATGGCAAGATGAACGTCAGTGACCGCCAGAAGGCTTACATCCAGATCAACGAGGATGCAGAGAGCGTATTCAGCGTGATCGAGGAATTTGCAGGGGTGTTGCCATTTGATGATCATGCCTCACCGGAAGTCATCAAGAGAGAGTTTGGCCTCAGTAAGAACGCATTCAAGCGTGCAGTCGGTCATCTGATGAAGGAAGGAAAAGTAGAGATCCGTGACAAGAGGATCTACATTAAAAAATAACAAGGTGTTGACCGGCTCCGGATCAGACACGCTCCGGCACGTTCAGAGAAAAGTGCAGAGCGGGGAGGATCCGGAGCCCTGTTTTTTACGATAAGGAGAATAAATTTGGAGTTTACACATTTACATGTCCATACAGAATACAGCCTTCTGGATGGCTCCAATAAGATCAAAGAATATGTAGCCAGAGTAAAAGAGCTGGGTATGGACAGTGCGGCGATCACCGATCATGGCGTTATGTATGGTGTGATTGATTTTTACAGAGCTGCAAGAGAAGCCGGGATCAATCCGATCCTCGGATGTGAGGTTTATGTGGCTCCGGGCTCCCGTTTTGACAGAGAAGTGGGAAGTGGGGATGACCGTTATTATCATCTGGTCCTGCTGGCTGAGAATAATCAGGGATACAGCAACCTGATGAAAATTGTATCCAAGGCATTCGTGGAAGGGTTTTATTACAAGCCACGTGTGGATCTGGAGCTTCTGGAAAAATATCACGAGGGTATCATTGCCTTAAGTGCCTGCCTGGCGGGAGAGGTCGCCAGATATCTTGCACGTGGAATGTATGAGGATGCCAAGATCGCGGCATTACGTTACCAGGATATTTTCGGAAAAGGAAATTTCTTTCTGGAGCTTCAGGATCATGGGATCCCGGAGCAGCAGACTGTAAACCAGCAGCTTCTCCGTATGCACAGAGAGACGGGGATCGATTTGGTTGCCACCAATGATGTGCATTACACTATGGCAGAGGATGCGGAACCACATGATGTTCTTCTTTGTCTGCAGACTCAGAAAAAGCTCAGCGATGAGAACAGAATGCGCTATGAGGGTGGCCAGTATTATGTGAAATCGCCGGAGGAGATGGCGAGGCTTTTTCCATATGCGCTGGAAGCGCTGGAAAATACGCACAGGATCGCGGAGAGATGTCATGTGGAGATTGAATTTGGTGTGACCAAGCTGCCGAAATATGATGTGCCGGACGGATTTACCTCCTGGGAATATCTGAACAAGCTTTGCCATGAGGGACTTGAGCAGCGTTATCATCCGGTAACAGAGGAGCTGAAAAAGCGCCTGGATTATGAGCTGTCTACGATCAAAAACATGGGGTATGTAGATTACTTTCTCATTGTATGGGATTTTATCAAATATGCTAGGGACAACGATATCATGGTCGGTCCGGGACGAGGTTCTGCCGCAGGAAGCCTGGTTGCCTATACACTTGGGATCACCCAGCTGGACCCGATCCGGTATGATCTGCTCTTTGAACGTTTCCTGAATCCGGAGCGAGTATCCATGCCGGATATCGATGTGGATTTCTGCTTCGAACGGAGACAGGAGGTTATTGATTATGTAAGAAGAAAATATGGTGATGACTGCGTGGTTCAGATCGTTACCTTCGGTACACTGGCAGCCCGCGGTGTCATTCGTGATGTAGGCCGTGTTCTGGATATGCCTTATGCCCAGGTGGACACCATCGCCAAGATGATCCCACAGGAGCTGAATATCACCATTGACAAGGCACTGGGAATGAATCCGGAGTTTCGCAAGGCTTACGAGGAACAGGACGATATCCATCGTCTGATCGATCTGGCAAAACGTCTGGAGGGGCTTCCGAGGCATACCTCCATGCATGCGGCAGGTGTTGTGATCAGCCAGAAGGATGTATCGGAATACGTACCCCTTTCCAGAGCACAGGATGGTTCCATTGTCACGCAGTTTACCATGACAACACTGGAAGAGCTGGGACTTCTGAAAATGGATTTCCTGGGTCTCCGTACCCTGACGGTTATCCAGAATGCTGTGAAAATGGTGGAAAAAAGTACCGGTATGCTTCTGGATATGCAAAAGATCGACTACAACGACAAAAAGGTACTGGATTCTCTCGGAACAGGACGTACTGACGGTGTGTTCCAGCTGGAGAGTGCCGGAATGAAAAGCTTCATGAAGGAGCTGAAGCCTCAGAGCCTTGAGGACGTGATCGCGGGAATTTCGCTTTACCGTCCGGGTCCCATGGATTTCATTCCGCAGTACATCCGCGGAAAAAACCGTCCGGATACCATCCGTTATGACTGTCCGCAGATGGAGCCGATCCTGAAGCCGACCTATGGCTGTATCGTATACCAGGAGCAGGTTATGCAGATCGTCCGTGAGCTTGCAGGCTACACCCTTGGACGAAGTGACCTGGTGCGCCGTGCCATGTCCAAGAAAAAAGCTTCTGTTATGGCAAAAGAACGCCAGAATTTCGTTTACGGAAACGTGGAAGAGGGAGTACCGGGATGTATCGCCAACGGTATTTCCGAGGAGATCGCAAACAAGATCTACGATGAGATGACAGATTTTGCAAAGTATGCCTTCAATAAGTCTCACGCTGCCGCTTATGCAGTGGTTTCCTACCAGACGGCATATCTCAAATATTACTATCCGGTAGAATTTATGGCTGCACTGATGACATCCGTTGTGGAAATGCCGAACAAGGTTGCCGAGTATATTTCTGTATGCCGCCAGATGGGGATCCGGATCCTTCCGCCGGATATCAATCATGGTGTTTATGGCTTTTCTGTTGACAATGGTTCCATTCGTTATGCACTTTCTGCCATCAAGAGTATCGGCCGTCCGGTAATCGAGGGGATTGTGCGGGAGCGTGAGGAGCACGGAGAATATACCTCCCTGAAAACATTTATTGAGCGAAATATCGACCAGATCAACAAGAGAGTTGTGGAAAATCTGATCAAGGCCGGAGCGCTGGACTGCCTGGAGGGAAACCGGAATCAGAAAATGACGGTTTATACGCAGATCATAGACAGTATCAACCAGGATAAGAAGCATACCATGGCGGGACAGCTGAGTCTTTTTGATATTGCGCCTGAAGAAGATAAAAAGGAATTTGAAATCCGTATGCCACAGGCAGCAGAATATCCGAAGGAGACGATACTGACCTTTGAGAAGGAAGTTCTCGGCATCTATCTCAGCGGTCATCCGCTGGAGCGTTACCGGAATATGATGGAAAAAATGATCTCTGCAAAAACTTCTGATTTTCAGCCGGATGATGAAACAGGGATACCGGAGGTTTACGATAACCAGAAAGTGATCGTGGGTGGAATGATCACGGATAAAACCATAAAATATACAAAGAATAATAAGGTAATGGCGTTCCTTACAGTGGAAGATCTGGTAGGCACCGTGGAGGTTGTGGTATTTCCACGTGATTACGAAAAATGCCAGATGTTCCTGAATGAAGATGCCCGGCTCTTTATTCAGGGAAGAGTATCCGCAGAAGACGACAAAGCCAGCAAGCTGATCCTGGAAAAGGTCCGTCTTTTTGATGATATGCCAAGAGAACTGTGGCTCCAGTTTGAAAGCCGGGAAGAGTACGCAAAAGCCGAGACCGGTCTGGTAGACGATCTGATGGAATCCAGAGGAAACAGCACGGTGGTTATTTATCTCAAAGATGTCAAGGCAATGAAGAAGCTTCCCCCTGCTTATCAGGTCCATATCGAGGATTCCTGGCTGGAGCGCATGTGTAAAAAATATGGAAGTTCCAATGTTAAAATTGTGGAGAGAGTATTGAAAAACTTATAAAAATGCTATAAACTATACCCGAATATGTGTATTACAATAGGTTGTTTCATAAGATGGAGGATAACAATATGGCAGAGAACAAAATCAAAACGATCGGCGTTTTGACCAGTGGCGGTGACGCACCTGGAATGAATGCTGCAATCCGTGCTGTTGTCAGAAGAGGATTAAGCAGCGGACTGAACGTAAAGGGAATCTATAAAGGATACAGCGGTCTCTTAAATGAAGAGATCAGAGATATGACAGCAAAGGACGTTTCCGATACGATTGAGCGAGGCGGAACAATTCTTTATACTGCCAGATGTGCAGAGATGAGAACAGAGGAAGGACAGCAGCAGGCTGCAGAGATCTGCAGAAAGCATGGAATCGACGGCCTTGTTGTTATCGGTGGAGACGGATCCTTCGCAGGTGCTCAGAAGCTTGCGAACCTTGGAATCAATACCATTGGCCTGCCGGGAACTATTGACCTTGATATCGCATGTACCGAGTACACCATCGGTTTCGATACTGCTGTAAATACAGCTATGGAAGCTATTGACAAGGTACGTGATACGTCCACATCCCATGAGAGATGCAGTATCATCGAGGTTATGGGACGTAACGCCGGATACCTTGCAGTATGGTGCGGCATCGCAAATGGTGCTGAGGATATCCTGATCCCGGAGAAATATGATTACGACGAGCAGAAGCTTATTGACAATATCGTAGAGAGCCGTAAGAAAGGCAAGAAACACCATATCATCGTAAATGCTGAGGGTATCGGCCATTCAGAGGCTATGGCGAAGCGTATCGAGGCTGCAACAGGTATCGAGACACGTGCAACGATCCTTGGTCACATGCAGCGTGGTGGAAGCCCTACATGTAAGGACCGTGTATATGCGTCCATGATGGGTGCTCTTGCAGTAGATCTTCTTGTTGCCGGAAAACGCAGCCGTGTTGTTGGATACCGTCATGGTGAGTTTGTCGATTTCGACATCAATGAGGCTCTTGCAATGCAGAAGAATGTAGATTCCTACATGTGGGAGGTCTGCAATTCTCTTTCTCATAATTACAGAAAATAAAGATATTTATGAACTTAAAAAAAGTTTCAGACGGATTGCATAAACTGAATACGTCACAAATAATTGCCCTCGGCTTTGCGGGGGTGATTTTTGTAGGTGGACTTATTTTGTGGATGCCGTTCTGCAGTGCACCCGGGCAGGCTGTTACCTTCCCGGATGCTGTTTTTACAGCGGCGACCAGCGTATGTGTAACAGGACTTTCCACAGTTGTTATGGCAGTCCAGTGGAGCCCCATTGGAAAAGCGGTTATCCTGTGCCTGATACAGATCGGCGGGATCGGACTGATCGCACTGGCGAATATGATATTCATCAGCCTCCGGCGGAAAATTTCCCTGAAAAACCGGCGGATCATCAAGGAATCCTACAACCTGGATGAAATGGGTGGAGTCGTGGCTGTAGTCCGCAGTGTGGTGAAATGCGTGTTTCTTGCAGAAGGAATCGGTGCGGTCCTGTATGCGTTTTGCTTTGTACCGGAATTTGGAATAAAAAAAGGTCTGGTGCATGCCATATTTCTGGCGGTATCTGCATTCTGCAACGCAGGGATCGATCTTTTCGGGGAAACAAGCCTTTCGGTATATGTGAGCAATCCGCTGGTCAATATCACTACGATTGGCCTGATCATTGTGTCAGGTCTTGGATTTATCGTCTGGTGGGATCTGTGGGATAAATTCCGCAAGGTTCTGAGAAAAGAGCTCTCCCCATCCAGAGTTTTTCGTGTACTGCGGCTTCAGAGCAAGCTGGTCCTTACGATGACCGGGATCCTGGTATTTTCAGGAGCATTTCTGGTATTTATCTTTGAATCCGGAAACCCTTCCACGCTGAAGGGGGCACCACTGGGAACAAAGCTCATGGCATCCTTTTTCCAGTCAGTGACAACACGTACGGCGGGATTTTATACCATGGATCAGTCGCTTTTGTCCACACCTACCGTGATCATTTCCCTACTGTGGATGTTTATCGGAGGATCACCCATGGGCACTGCCGGTGGTGTGAAGACTACTACCATTGCGGTTCTGATCCTTTCTATTGCAGCATATCTTCAGGGAAAAAAGGATGTAGAGGTATACGGCCGCAGGATCCGTGAGAGCTATCTCCGTTCTGCCATGGTTGTTGCAGGAACCAGTGTGCTGATCCTTTTTACCATGACGGTGCTTTTGTCCGCAGTAATGCCGGGAGTGGATTTGGCAGATGTTTTATATGAGATCACTTCTGCGGGGGCTACAGTAGGACTTTCCAGAGGACTGACACCTCAGCTGAATGTGGCAGGCAAGTGGATCGTGATCCTTACCATGTATCTGGGACGTATCGGACCGCTGACACTTGGAACAGCAGTTGTGATGCGTGTACGCAACAGGCCGGGAAGCACAACGCATCTCGGTGAAGAAGATATCATGATCGGTTAAACAGGAGAATAGAATGAAAAACAAATCTTTTGCCGTGATCGGGCTTGGACAGTTTGGAATGACTCTGGCGGTGACGCTGGCAGAGTCAGACTGTGATGTCCTTGCCATTGATGACAAAGAAGAAAATATCGAAGAGATTTCCGAAAAAGTAACCTATGCGGTAAAAGCAGATGTCCGTGAACCGGGAATCCTGAAGGCTCTGGGAGTTCAGAATGTGGATGTAGCCATTATCGCAGTTGCCGAAAATCTGGAAGCCAGTATTTCCGCGACCATGCAGGCTAAGGATCTGGGAGTGCCCTTTGTAGTTGCAAAAAGTATGAATTCTCTTCATGGACGTATACTTGACAAAATTGGTGCAGATAAGATCATTTATCCGGAACAGTCCATGGGACTGCGAGTTGCCAGAAATCTTATGTCCGGCGGGTATCTGGATGTGTTTGAGCTTTCAGCGGAGTTCAGTATGGCGGAGTTTTCCATGCCGGTATCCTGGAGTGGAAAAAATCTGGCAGATCTGAATGTACGGGAGCGTTTTCACATTAATATCATTGGCATCAAGCAGGGTGAAAATGTCACGGTAGATCTGGATCCTTCCGAACCGCTTCCGGACAACTGTTCCATAATCGCCATCGGAAAAAACAAGGATCTGAATGCAAGTCGTGAGGAATTACGTTAACCGAATACGGATTGCCGGAAGGAGAGAAATAAAAGTATGATAACCAGTGTATCAAATGCAAAAATAAAAAATGTCATGCAGCTGAACCAGAAGGCAAAAGCCAGAAGAGAGCAGGGACTTTTTGTGGCAGAAGGCCGGAAAATGTTTCTGGAAGCACCGGAAAGCTGGGTTTCCCAGGTGTTTGTCTCCGAGACCGTTTCCCAGGATGGAGAGCTGATGTCTCAGGCAGAAAAATATCCCTGTGAGATCGTGAAGGATTCCGTATTCCGTCAGATGTGTGATACCAAGACTCCCCAGGGGATCCTGACAGTTCTGAAGCTGCCTTCCTGGAGCGAGGAGGAGGTACTGGCGGGAAAAAATCCTCTGGTCATGGTTCTGGAGGATCTTCAGGATCCGGGAAATGCGGGAACCATTCTCAGGACCGGTGAGGGCGCCGGCGTAAGCGGAGTTTTCCTCACAAAAACCTGCGTGGATATCACAAATCCCAAGGTGATCCGTTCTACCATGGGCTCTATTTACAGAATGCCTTTTCTATACGTGGAAGATGTGGTATCATTAGAAAAGAAGCTGAAAGAAAAGGGAATCCGCAGTTTTGCAGCTCATCTGAAGGGTGAGAATTCCTATGATCAGGAATCCTATAAGGGTGGTACCGCATTTTTCATCGGAAACGAGGGAAAGGGCCTGACTGATCAGGCGGCGGAGGCAGCAGACTGTCTGATCCGCATTCCCATGTGCGGAAAGGTAGAATCGCTGAATGCTGCCATGGCATCAGGAATCCTGATGTACGAAGCTGCAAGACAGAGAAGAGAATAAGAGAGGAGGGGTTTTATGACACCTTTGGCCTGGCTTGGAATACTGGCAATTTTACTGGTAATTGAAGCAATCACGGTAGGACTTACCACTGTCTGGTTTGCAGGCGGTGCTCTTGTGGCGTGCATTGCCTCGTGGCTTGGTGGGGGAATTGTTGTACAGCTCCTTTTATTTTTCGGAGTTTCCGTGGTGCTTCTGATCTTTACCAGACCTCTGGCGGTCCGCTACATGAACAAGGGCGTGGAAAAGACCAATGCAGAGAGTCTTCTGGGAAAAAGAGCCGTAGTGATACAGCCGGTCAACAACCTGGCCCAGACCGGGCAGGTGAGGATCAATGACATCGAGTGGACTGCACGGACCGCAGATGACGGGGAAGAAATTCCAACAGGTGCAGTGGTTGAGATCGAAGAGATCCGCGGAGTGAAGCTGATCGTAAAAGAAATTAGCAAGGAGGGCTAAATTATGGGTGGAGTTGTTGTTTTGCTTGTAGTCATCGTTCTTGTGCTGTGGGTACTTGCATCCTGTATCCGCATTGTACCGCAGGCCTATGCAGTGGTACTGGAACGTCTTGGCGCTTACAAGGCTACCTGGAGTACAGGAATCCATTTCAAGGTTCCGTTCATTGAGCGTGTTGCAAGAAGAGTAAACCTGAAAGAACAGGTTGTGGATTTTCCACCGCAGCCGGTAATTACCAAAGATAATGTAACCATGCAGATCGATACGGTTGTATTTTTCCAGATCACAGATCCGAAGCTTTACGCATATGGCGTTGAGAATCCGATCATGGCTATCGAGAATCTTTCTGCTACAACACTTCGTAACATCATCGGTGATATGGAGCTGGATGAGACACTGACATCCCGAGAGGTTATCAATACCAAGATGCGTGCTTCCCTTGATGTGGCTACAGATCCATGGGGAATCAAGGTTAACCGTGTGGAGCTTAAGAACATCATTCCTCCGGCAGCCATCCAGGATGCCATGGAGAAACAGATGAAGGCTGAGCGTGAGAGACGAGAAGCCATTCTGAAAGCAGAAGGAGAGAAACGTTCCACCATCCTTGTTGCAGAGGGTAAAAAACAGTCCGCTATCCTGGATGCGGAGGCTGAGAAGCAGGCGGCGATCCTTCATGCGGAGGCTCAGAAGGAGCGTATGATCAAAGAGGCTGAAGGACAGGCACAGGCAGTCCTTAAAGTACAGCAGGCAACTGCAGAAGGACTTCGTATGATCAAGGAAGCAGGAGCAGATGAATCTGTTCTTACTCTGAAGAGCCTGGAGGCTCTTACAAAGGTTGCTGACGGCAAGGCAACGAAGATCATCATTCCGTCCGAGATACAGGGCATCGCAGGGCTGGCAACATCCCTGAAGGAAATCATGACAGATAAACCGGCAGAGCAGAAATAAATCTGCAGCCATGAGGAGGACATATTATGAATCTTAAAGGAAGAAATTTCCTGACACTGAAAGATTTTACACCGGAAGAGATCACTTACATGATCGACCTTGCAGCAGATCTGAAGGCAAAGAAAAAAGCAGGAGAGCTTCATGAGTATTACAGAGGTAAGAATATTGCCCTGATCTTTGAAAAAACAAGCACAAGAACACGCTGTTCCTTCGAAGTGGCAGCTCATGATCTGGGAATGGGTTCTACCTATCTGGATCCCACAGGCTCCCAGATCGGAAAGAAGGAGAGCATTGCAGATACTGCAAGAGTTCTCGGAAGAATGTATGAGGGAATCGAGTACCGTGGCTTCGGTCAGGATATTGTTGAGGAGCTTGCGAAGCATGCAGGTGTACCGGTATGGAATGGCCTGACAAACGAGTATCATCCGACACAGATGCTTGCAGATATGCTGACAGTACGTGAACATTTCGGCAAACTGAAAGGCCTGAAGCTTGTATACATGGGCGATGCCCGTTACAACATGGGTAACTCCCTGATGGTTGTATGCTCCAAGCTTGGTCTTGATTTCGTAGCCTGCACCAATAAGAAATATTTCCCGAATGATGAGCTTGTAGCACAGTGTCAGCAGTGGGCAGAAGAGGCAGGTTCCACCATCACTCTCACAGAGGATGTGGAGGTAGGAACAAAAGATGCGGACATCATCTACACAGATGTATGGGTATCCATGGGCGAGCCTGACGAAGTATGGACAGAGCGTATCCACGACCTGACACCATACAAGGTTACCAGACATGTAATGGAGAACGCCGGTGAAAAGGCGATCTTCCTTCACTGTCTGCCGGCATTCCATGATCTTAAGACAAAGATCGGAAAAGAGATGGGCGAGCGTTTCAACCTTACAGATATGGAGGTTACAGACGAAGTATTCGAGTCTCCGCAGTCCAAGGTATTCGACGAAGCTGAGAACCGTATGCACACCATTAAGGCTGTGATCGTTGCAACATTAGGAGAGCCGGAGAAATAATGTCAGATTTATTTAATGAAGAAATAATTTCACAGGCAACACATACAAAATGGGCGGGCAAAACCGTCCATTTTGCAAGAGAAACAGATTCCACCAACCTCTGGGGAAAACGTGCCTGGAGGGAAGAAGGCGCAGGACACGGAGAGCTGTTTGTGGCAGAATATCAGTCCGCAGGACGCGGACGTTTTACAAGACGATGGAGTGCGCCGCCGGACAGTGCCATTACTATGAGTATCCTTATCTGCCCGGAATTTTCTCCGCAGAAGGCGCCGATGCTGACACTTGTTATGGGACTTTCAGTTGCACAGGCAGTAGCAGAGCTCGGTCTTGAGGTAGGGATCAAATGGCCTAACGATGTAGTTGTTTCCCGCAAAAAGATCTGCGGTATCTTAACCGAAATGACCATGAAGCAGGATAAGATCGGCTGTGCAGTTATCGGAGTCGGGATTAACGTAAACATGGAAAGCTTTCCGGAAGAAACGGCAGATAAGGCTACCTCTCTGTATCTGGAAAGCGGACATCCCTTTGACCGGGCACAGGTAGTCGGACTTGTGATGAAGCATTTTGAGGAAAATTATGAGAGATTTGTACAGACAGAGGATCTCAGCGGCCTGAAACCGGATTATGAGAAAATGCTGGCCAATCTGAACCAGCCGGTACGTGTACTGGATCAGAATGATCCATATGAGGGGATCGCAAGAGGGATCAATGCCGGCGGAGAGCTTCTGGTAGAGCGTGCAGACGGTACAGTCGAGGAAGTAAATTCCGGAGAGGTTTCTGTACGTGGTTTATACAGCTATGTGTAAAACATGCAGCACAGATCGGATAAAATTTCCGGCAGCGATTTTCCGTTGATGTTTTATTGCAGTAGTGGAAAAAACAAGAATCTCCCTGCTTTAGCTGCAGGGAGTGTCAAGTTATAAATAAAGGAGATTTTATGTATCAGGATAACATTGTGCTCTGCGGAGCAAGCTCTTATGAGCAGAAATATTATTTTAACCAGGATTTTGCGTCTCTTCCTGAGACGGTAAAGCAGGAGCTGCAGATCATGTGTGTGCTTTTCACAGAGGATGTAGGCGGGATCCTGACACTGGAATTTGATGAGGACGGCAGTCTGCAGTTTAAGACTGAGGCCCTGGAGGCAGATGCCCGTTTTGACGAGATCGGAAGTGCACTGAAGATCAAGGAGCTCCAGCGGGACAAAAGAGAGCTTCTGGAATCTCTGGAAATGTATTACAAGGTATTTTTCCTGGGAGATATCCCGGATGAGGAACTGCAGAAAAAAGCAGATGCCGTTGAGGAATGATCCATGAAGATGCAGTGGAAGATCGGAAATGTGGAGATACCGAACCCCTTTGTGCTTGCACCGATGGCAGGGGTTACGGATCTGGCATTTCGAAGACTTTGCAAGGAGCAGGGTGCAGGCCTGATCTGTATGGAGATGGTCAGTGCCAAGGCGATCTCTTTTCATAATAAGAATACAGAGGCGCTGATGGAGATCGATCCCGGGGAGCATCCGGTATCCATGCAGCTTTTCGGCAGCGAGCCGGACCTTATGGCAGAGGTGGCAAAAAGCATTGAGGAGCGTCCCTTTGACATTCTCGATATCAATATGGGATGTCCGGTTCCCAAGGTGGTAAATAATGGCGAGGGCTCAGCTCTTCTGAAGGATCCTCAGCTGATCGAAGAGATCGTCCGCAGTGTTTCCGGAGCAGTTTCCAAGCCGGTAACGGTGAAGGTCCGCATTGGCTTTGATGAAAATACGCCGGTGGATGTGGTGGAGATCGCAAAACGGGTGGAGGATGCAGGTGCAGCAGCCATCGCAGTTCATGGAAGGACCAGACAGCAGTATTATTCTGGCCAGGCGGACTGGGATGCTATCCGCAGGGTGAAGGAAGCGGTGACTATTCCGGTGATAGGAAACGGAGATATCGTTTCACCGGAAACTGCAGAAGCCATGTTTAAAGAGACTGGTTGCGATGCGGTGATGATCGGCCGTGCAGTACGTGGGAACCCGTGGATCTTCCGGGAGCTGAACCACTATTTCCACACCGGGGAAAAGCTTCCCAGACCAACCGCAGAGGAAGTCTGCGAGATGATCCTGCGCCATGCCGAAGATCAGATCGCGATCAAGGGTGAGTATATCGGGATCCGCGAAATGCGGAAGCATGTAGCCTGGTATACAGCCGGTATGCGGCACAGTGCGGGAATCCGGAGAGAATCTAATAATATTTCAAGCTATGAAGAATTGAAAAAGCTTACAGACATGGTACTGGAGCGATAAAAAAGAAAAGTATGTCGGAGAAAACGAAACGTTCTATTGACAAGGAACGGGGCGCGTGCTACAGTCAGTTAGCGGGAATCCGCAGAAAGTTTTTTTGTTTTACAGGAGAAAAATAATGGCAGATAAAATAGCAGTTTTAATTCCTTGCTACAACGAAAGCAAGACGGTAGCAAAGGTTATCCGCGATATGAAAAAAGCACTTCCGGAAGCTGTGATCTACGTATATGATAATAACTCTACAGATGGAACAGACGAGATCGCCAGAAAAGAAGGGGCAGTTGTCCGTTATGAGTATCAGCAGGGAAAAGGAAACGTGATCCGCAGTATGTTTCGGGATATTGATGCGCAGTGTTATCTTATGGTAGATGGCGACGATACTTATCCGGCAGAGTTTGCAGCTGAAATGTGCAGCAAGGTTCTGGAGAAAGGCACAGACATGGTAGTTGGTGACCGCCTTTCTTCTACATATTTTACAGAGAACAAGAGACCTTTCCACAACTTTGGAAACAGCATCGTAAGAGGTTCCATTAACCGTCTTTTCAAAAGCAACATCAAGGATATCATGACAGGTTACCGTGCCATGAGTTACCGCTTTGTAAAAACATTCCCGGTACTTTCCAGGAATTTTGAGATCGAGACAGAGATGACGATCCACGCCATCGATAAGAACATGCAGGTTGAGAATGTAGTCATTGAATATCGTGACAGGCCGGAGGGAAGTGAGTCCAAGCTGAATACTTATGCAGATGGATTTAAGGTCCTGAAGACTATTGTGAAAATGTTCAAGAATTACAAGCCGCTGGAGTTCTTCTCCCTTATCGCAGCAGTGCTGTTTGTGGTGGGAATGGTATTCTTTATTCCGGTGCTGGTACATTTTCTGGAGGTTGGGACAGTGGAAAAGATCCCGACACTGATCGTCAGCGGGTTTGTGATCCTGACAGCTATCATCTGCTGGTTTTCCGGGATCATCCTTTCTACACTGGTCAATCAGCATAAACAGGATTTTGAGTATCAGACACAGATGGTGACTAATCGTTATAAAGATCTTTTTCCGGAGAAGAAATAAGGAATCAGACCGGGCAGGATAATATAGAAAAGCCGTGTTGAAATCTGAGATTTCGCGCGGCTTTTTTTGCATATTTCAGGGACCCTTTTTCGACGTGGAATGCTTGACAATACTGGGGCTTTTCGGTATAATACAGGAATTGTGAATATCCTGAGATTTTTACGCCCTTTTTTAGAAAAAAGAGCTCTTGGGAATGGTAGCAACAGAAATATCCGAAGCTGTATTTTTTTCAGAAAAAACAGCACGGTTTTGAAAGGAAGTAAGGCAAAATGGAAGAAGCAAAGAAGAACTTACTCACATACGCAGGACTTAGAAAACTGGAAGACGAGCTGCACGATCTGAAAGTTGTTAAGAGAAAAGAAGTAGCAGGAAAGATCAAAGAGGCCAGAGAGCAGGGAGACCTTTCTGAGAACGCAGAGTACGATGCAGCAAAGGATGAGCAGAGAGATATCGAGGCACGTATCGAGGAGATCGAGAAGATCCTCAAGAACGCTGAGGTTGTAGTAGAGGATGAAGTCGATCTTGACAGAATCAGCGTAGGCTGCAAGGTTAAGGTTCATGATTATGAATTTGAGGAAGATATGGAGCTGAAGATCGTAGGTTCCACAGAGGCTAACAGCCTTGAGGGAAAGATCTCCAATGAGTCTCCGGTAGGTAAAGCACTGATCGGTGCACACACCAACGATATCGTTGAGGTTGAGATGCCGTCCGGAATCATGAAATATAAGGTTCTTGAGATCCAGAGAAACGTATAAAGCAGACAACGGAGCGGATCGCACAGATCCGCTTGAACGACAGATAGATTAAGGAGGCCAACAAGTGGCAGAGCAGAAGAAGCAGGATGTAAACCAGCTGCTTAAGGTACGTCGTGACAAACTGGCAGACCTTCAGGCAAATGGCAGGGACCCGTTTCAGATCACAAAATTTGATCAGACACATCATTCCCTTGAGGTAAAGAATCTCTATGAAGCACATGAGGCAGAGCTTCTCAAAGATCGCAAGGAGCTTGATGTAACAGGTCTTGATGAAGAGCAGGCAAAAGAGGCTCAGAAGAAGGATTATGAAGAAAGAAGAAGCATCATGGACGCAAGCCCGATCCATGTATCAATCGCAGGACGTATGATGTTCAAGCGTGTAATGGGAAAAGCTTCTTTCTGCAATATCCAGGATTTACAGGGTAACATTCAGGTTTATGTGGCAAGAGATGCCATTGGAACCGATTACTATGCAGATTTCAAGAAATCTGATATCGGTGATATTTTTGGTCTGGAGGGATTTGCTTTCAGAACAAGAACAGGTGAGATCTCCATTCATGCAGAGAAGATGACTCTTCTTTCCAAGAGCTTACAGATCCTTCCTGAGAAATTCCACGGACTGACAGATACAGATACCCGTTATCGTCAGAGATATGTGGATCTTATCATGAACCAGGACAGCAAGAATGTATTCATCAAACGCTCCCAGATCCTTAAGGAGATCCGTAACTTTCTTGCAGGGCGTGACTTCATGGAAGTTGAGACACCAATGCTGGTTTCCAACGCAGGCGGTGCAGCTGCAAGACCATTTGAGACACATTATAACGCACTGAACGAAGACGTTAAGCTTCGTATTTCCCTGGAGCTTTATCTTAAGAGACTGATCGTAGGCGGACTTGAGAGAGTTTACGAGATCGGCCGTGTATTCCGTAACGAGGGTGTTGATACCCGTCACAATCCGGAGTTCACTCTGATGGAGCTTTATCAGGCATATACTGATTATGAGGGAATGATGGAGCTGACAGAGTCCATGTTCCGTTACCTTGCAGAGAAGGTCTGCGGTTCCACAAAGATTTCCTACAATGGTATCGAGATCGATCTTGGAAAGCCTTTCGCACGTCTGACCATGAACGATGCCATCAAGAAATATGCAGGAATCGACTTTGACGAAGTAGCAGATGATGAGGCAGCCAAGAAGCTTGCTGACGAGCATCATATCGAGTATGAGGATCGCCATAAGAAGGGTGATATCATCAACCTCTTCTTCGAGGAGTACTGTGAGAAAGAGCTGATCCAGCCGACATTTATCATGGATCATCCGATCGAGATCTCTCCGCTGACCAAGAAGAAACCTTCCGATCCGAACAAGGTAGAGCGTTTCGAGCTCTTTATCAATACATGGGAAATGTGTAACGCATATTCCGAGCTCAACGACCCGATCGATCAGAGAGAGCGTTTCAAAGCACAGGATGCCCTTGCAGACGCAGGTGATGAGGAAGCCAACCACACAGATGAAGACTTCCTGAATGCACTGGAGATCGGTATGCCGCCAACAGGTGGTATCGGATACGGAATCGACCGTCTCGTTATGCTCCTGACAGACAGCCAGGCAATTCGTGACGTACTTCTGTTCCCGACAATGAAGTCACTGGACGCTGATAAGAAAGTTTCCAAGACAACAAACAGCACTTCTGAAGCTGCACCGGAGAAAGAAGAAGTGATCGATTTCTCTAAGGTAAAAGTGGAGCCGTTATTCGAAGAATTTGTAGATTTCGATACTTTTAGCAAGTCTGATTTCAGAGCTGTAAAGGTAAAAGCATGTGAAGCTGTTAAGAAATCCAAGAAGCTTCTGCAGTTCACTCTGGATGACGGAACAGGCACAGATCGTACGATTTTAAGCGGTATTCACGCTTATTACGAGCCAGAAGAACTGGTAGGCAAGACACTGATCGCTATCACAAATCTGCCTCCAAGAGCTATGATGGGAATTGAATCCTGTGGTATGTTGCTTAGTGCAATCCACGAAGAAGAAGGAGAAGAAAAACTTCATCTTCTGATGGTTGATAACCACATTCCGGCTGGTGCAAAGCTGTACTAAAATTAAATATAAAATGTCTAAAACCATGATGTCAGACCGCATTTGACAACAATTTGACAACAAAATTTGGGATAATAATGAATCGTTATGAAGCATGACGAATTTCAGGTGGAAAGACACGGGTTTGGCAATGAAGCAAGAGCACTTCTTAGAGTTGATCTAAGAGGTGCTTTTTTTCGTGGAAAAGTTATATTCCGGCAGTCAACTTCTGTAAAACAGTAAATCTAATTTTGGAGGAAAGCATTATGAATGAAAAGTACAAACCGATTACAAGTATGAAGGAAGTTCCGGAACATTTAAGAAAATTACGCCGACAGTATCTGCGATATCAACAGGCAGAGATTATTTACAGTATCTCTCATAAGAAACTCTTAGAGCTTGCCAGTGATGCAGGAGCTATTTACAGAATTGATGGAACGGTACTGATTCGTCGTGATATTTTTGATGATTACCTGGAACGTTTCCATGAACCGGCAACAGGAAAAGATAAGGAGAAGAAGACAGATGAGCGGTAATGTATGGATGTTTTCAGATGAGATTGACGATGAAGATCTGGAATTTATGAGCCATGACTATGTGACCTACAATATGGCGTGTGAGTATTACCGGTTGGGAATGAAACCTGTTATTCGCATGGCACATGAAGCTGGAGCAGTCTATAAGATTGGAAAGAAAGTTTTGATTCGAAGAAGTATATTTGAAGCATATTTACGTGAGCAAAGGAAAATCTGAGGGAGGCAAGCACATGAGCGAATTAAGAAAAAAGATACATGATGATAATAATGGATTGGATTATGTACTGGTAGGAGATTATTATCTGCCAGTGTTATCCTTACCGGAAGAAACCAGACCGATTGGCTGCTGGGGGATGCTACGGAAGGAATATCTGAAAGAACATAAATCAGGAATGTATAGCTGTCTTCTTCTGACCGCCAGGCTGGACAGTCATCTGGCAGATGTGAATGAACAGGCACAGGAACGCTTTGAGCTGATTGAAGCACAGATGAGAAGTGCTGAGGGCGTAACAGAGGACTTGAAAGCACAGAATCCTATGGAATGGGTTCGCAGGGCAAATAATATCAGGAATCGTGCACAGGAAATTGTATTGAACGAATTGGTGTATGTATAGGAGGGCAAATGAGATACAGGATTGAGAAAGAGCAGGTGGGAATCTATGAAAATGACAAAAGAAATTGAAGAATTTTTAAATCTGGCAATAACAGAACACATGGGAAAGGCATATACGGACTGGAAATTAAAACAGCAAACAGATACAGAACCAGATAAAGTCGAGGAAGAATATGAAAAAGTAATAGTTTCACTTTCGCCGGAGCAGGAAGAAGCGATTACGAAATATTGTGATGCTATATTCAACAGTGGAGCAGATACAGAGGAATTCTTTTATCGACTGGGATTAAAAGATGGGATGAAGTTGAAAAAGTGCATGAAACAGATCCTTAAAGCATTGTCCTGAATAAGAGAGTAGTTTAGAGTGAAAAAGTTCAGAGAAGACATGGGGAGCTGTCTTTCTTTTGGGGAAGACAGCTTTTCACCTATCAGAGACTATGCAGGAGGAAACAAGGATGGGAAATATATTTGGATATATACGTGTCAGTAGTCGGGATCAGAACGAAGATCGGCAATTGATTGCATTGAAGGAGTTGGCTATCCCAGAAAAGAATATTTTTATTGATAAACAGTCTGGAAAAGACTTCAAGCGCCCACAATACAGAAAAATGATTCGACGTGTCCGGAAAGATGATCTTCTTTATATAAAAAGTATTGATCGCTTAGGACGTAACTATGCGGAAATACTGGAACAGTGGAGAATTCTCACAAAAGATAAAGGAATTGATATTGTGGTTCTTGATATGCCTTTACTTGACACTCGCCGGGGAAAAGATTTGATGGGAACGTTTCTGTCAGATATTGTATTGCAGGTACTGTCATTTGTAGCAGAAAACGAAAGAACAAATATTCGGCAAAGGCAGGCAGAAGGTATTGCAGCGGCAAAAGCCAGAGGTGTGCGGTTCGGTAGACCACCAAGCAGATTGCCAGATAATTTTCACGATGTGTATCAGCGGTGGAAAAACGGGAAAATAACTGGAACGTCTGCTGCGAAAGAATGTAATATGCCCTTATCAACTTTTCGGTATCGTGCAGAAATTTACGAAAAAGCCAAATTATTGTAAGGTGGGTGTTTTACATGAAAGTGTACTTTCCTGTAAAATGCTCATTTTTTCTCTACTACTCCATAATATCATAAAACAGCCTATCTTCCAACGATAGAAGTTCGTTGACGATACCTCCAAAGCACTTGTCAAAAAGTACACATTTTTGCAGATGAATGATGATATACAGATACATGATAAGTATCGGTACTTTACCTGTCTGAGTTAATAGATTATGAATATGAGAGCTTACGGATACGCAGGAGGAAAAAAACGATGACCGATGCAGAACAGAGGGAAGCTGCCCGCCAATTTGCAAATAAATGGAAGGGGAGAGGAAGAGAAGATGAGGATGGAAGATCATATTGGATTGATTTTCTGTCAAACGTTCTTGGAATGGAGAATGTGACAGATCGTGTGGAATTTGAGAAAAAAGTTGTGGTAGATGGAAATACAAAAAGAATTGATGTGTATATTCCAGAAACGCATGTATTGATTGAACAAAAGAGTCTTGGTAAAGCACTGGACCATAAGATTATGAATTCTGGTTCAATAGAACTGACGCCGTATGATCAAGCAAAACGATATAATGATAATCTCCCATATGATGAAAAGGCACGTTGGATCATTACCAGCAATTTCTCTGATATATGGATTTATGATATGAATGCCAGAGTACCGGAGGCAGTAAAAATATCATTGGATGAAATACCGAGTAAGTATCCGTTGCTTGATATTTTAATAAAGAAAGATGTGCAGAAAATCTCTCACGAGATGGAAGTATCGATTAAAGCAGGAGATATTGTTGGACTGCTTTATGAAGCATTCCTTACACAGTATAAGATTCCAGAAGTAAAAGCGAAAGAGGAAACCATTGAACAAAAAGAGAAAAGAGAGCATAAACTGAAAAGTCTGAATGCTTTATGTGTTCGAATTGTGTTCTGTCTTTATGCCGAGGATGCTGGGATTTTTGGAAAACGGAATATTTTCCATGATTATCTGAAAGCATATGAAGTGAAAGACTGTAGGCGTGCATTACTGGAACTGTTTAAAGTCTTGGATACACCTGTCTCTGAGAGAGACGAATATTTAGAAGAAGATTTAGCACAGTTTCCGTATGTGAATGGTGGATTGTTTTCAGATGAAACTATTGAGATTCCGCCGTTGACAGAAGAAATCAAAGAATTACTTTTGACCAAAGCTTCTGAAGATTTTGACTGGAGTGATATATCCCCTACAATTTTTGGGGCAGTGTTTGAGTCAACGTTAAATCCAGAAACGAGAAGATCCGGTGGAATGCACTATACAAGTATTTCCAATATACATAAAGTGATTGATCCGTTGTTTCTCGATAAATTGCAGACGGAATTTCATGAGATTTTGAAAATACAGGTGCAGAGGACAAAAGTAAAACGTCTGGATGAATTTCAGAATAAACTGGCTTTACTGACATTTTTAGATCCGGCTTGTGGTTCGGGAAATTTTCTGACGGAAACATATTTATCACTTCGACGGTTAGAAAATGAAGTCATTCGTGAAAAAGTTGGTGGTCAGATGACGTTGGGAGATGTTCATAATCCAATCAGAGTATCCATTCAACAATTTTATGGAATTGAGATCAATGACTTTGCCGTGACAGTAGCAAAGACAGCTTTGTGGATTGCAGAATCACAGATGATGGAGGAAACAAAAAATATTGTATATGGGTTCAATGATGATTTCCTTCCGTTGAAGACGTATGTAAATATTGCAGAAGGTAATGCACTGAAGATAGATTGGAACAGCGTTGTTTTGGCTAAGTCATTATCTTATATAATGGGGAATCCACCTTTCGTTGGTGCAAGGTGGATGGGAGAAAAACAAAAAGAAGATGTTGCTGATATATTTGCTGGATGGAAAAGTGTAGGTAATCTCGATTATGTAAGTTGCTGGTATAAAAAGGCATCTGATTACATGAAGGAAAATATAAATATCAGAGCAGCTCTTGTATCGACTAATTCAATTACTCAGGGAGAGAGCGTTTCCATTTTGTGGAAACCACTGTTTGAAGATGGAATACAAATTGATTATGCATATAGAACATTTATATGGGATAGTGAGGCTTCAATCAAAGCACATGTACATTGTGTCATTATAGGATTTAGTAGAAAAAATGGTGCAGAGTATCAGAAGAAGATATATTCCAAGGACGATATAATAGTAGCAAAAAATATTAATGGTTATCTGCTGGATGCAGATAATATTTCAATTGAAAAAAGAATGAAACCTTTATCAGATGTTCCACCTATTTCATTAGGAGGACAGGCAATAGATGGCGGATATTTGATACTTACGGAAGAAGAAAAAGAAGAATTGATATCTAAAGAGCCACAGGCAATATCTTTCATCAGACATTATATGATGGGAAAAGATTTTATTGATAGAAAACCAAGATATTGTATATGGCTGGTTGGGGCAGATCCATCATTATTGAAACGGTGTCCGCTTGTCAGAGAAAGAATTGATAAAGTTCGTGAATTTAGAATGGCAAGCACGAGAAATAATACAAGAAAAGCTGCAGATACTCCAGGATTATTTGCATCAATACTTGAATATGATTCTCCGTATATAGCGATACCGAAGGTGTCATCACAAAACAGAAGATATATTCCAATGGATTATCTGGATGGTGAAATTATTCCGGGTGATAAACTTTTTACAATGCCATCTGCAACAAGCTATGAGTTTGGTATATTGATGTCGAATGTTCATATGGCATGGACAAGAGTTGTATGTGGCAGATTAAAGAGTGATTATAGTTATTCTAATACGATTGTTTACAATAATTTCCCATGGCCGTCACCTACGGATGAACAAAAAGAAAAGATAAAGAAAACTGCACAGGCAATCTTAAATGCCAGAGCACTTTATCCAAATAGCAGTCTTGCAGATCTTTATGACCCGTTGACTATGCCGCCGGAATTACTTAAAGCACATAACGCAAACAACAGAGCTGTGATGGAGGCTTATGGATTCAGCACTAAAATGTCGGAAGCCGATTGTGTGGCAGAATTGATGAAAATGTATCAGAAGCTGACAGAAGAAAAATAGAAAATAATGATTAACCGAAAAGGCATTACCCGCAAATGGTTAGTGCCTTTTGTTTTGACTACTATAAAAATTGTATCTGTTTTCAGTTAAATTCTTTTAAATAAAAAGTATTCGCATGAGTTTTAATACAAATGTACAAAATGACAAGTGAATAAATAATAAAATAATAGAAGAACAAAAGATGAATAAAAAACAAATAAAAGACGAAAAGAAAACAAGAAAATAAATAGGATTGAACAGAATGGATGAATATGTTATAATCATATAGAAAACAGAAAGGAGGCGAGCAGAGTGATTGATTTATCAAATTTTAAGACGTTTGACTTTAGCGAGGGTGTACCATATATTTCGATTACAAGTAATGGTATTACATTCAACAAATCTGTAATCATGAAGATGAAATACCCAACATATGTAAAGCTTCTGATAAACGAATCTGATAAACAGATTGCGGTTCAAGCATGTGATGAACATGATGATAAGTCAGTACAGTTTTATAAGGAAAAATCAAATGGTGTTTTGTCGGTTCGATGGAATGCAAAAGATTTGATTAACACGATTGCAAGAATTTGTGATTGGGATTTGAGTCAGTTGTCGTATCGAGTAAATGGCGTATTAGTTCCAGAAATGAATTTAATGCTGTTTGATTTGAATGAAGCAGTCACTATGATATAAGGCTTGCAACTTTTCTGATTCCAAAAAAAGAGTTCATTTGAGATTAGGGCCTCAAACGAACTCTGGCGGAAATAGCAGAGACAAAAGATCATCTACTAAAACCATATCTTTCAAATATATTTTAGTATTTGTTTCTGCCAATTTCCATACTTTTTCGGATTCGTCTGAGAAAAATCTTTTGGAAAGGAGGCAGATTGCATGGTAAAATGTGACCAGACTGACATGGTTTTTACAGCATATATTACATTAAGAAATGGAAATCGTTTATATGCTAAGCAGGTTGGCAAAAAGGTATTTTGCTTTCCACGTAAAGAAGCCAAAGAAAAGAACGATAAATAAATTATAAGTAACAATATGTTCGAGAATGTTTGATGATCACATTCTCTCTTAAAAAGAAAGAGAGACAAAACATGAATAAAAAATCAAGTGGACAGAAATTATCAACACAGGCTTCAAAAATTATGAGATCGAATAATAGTTCTCAAATTCAGAAGTCATTAGCTGCAAGTGTATTGTCACAGAGAAACACCGGAAAAATTACTGGTAAAGCTATGGAAACAAAGGCATCTATGGTAATGAACAGTAATAAGTATTCTGGAACAACAAAGAGTTTAGCTGCAAGTGTACTTTCGCAATCAGATAAAAACAGATAAATAATGATTATCCCAAAGGGCATTAACCGTAAATGGTTAGTGCCTATTTTTTTTGCTTTTTTTCAAAATCATCTGACATTATATCCTTTGCCACGTGTGATTAGTGGAAAAATGATTTTTCTAAGAAAATATCTGCCCTCACGTTCTATGTGACAGGTAATTAGTGAAGAAATATTTCATTTATGTATAACAAACTTGCAAAAGAGGGTTGGTAAATACCGTTTTTAAAGCTTTATAGGTAGAGGAACAATTATTTTTCAAAATCATGTCCGTTTTTATACGCCTCAGTACAGAGTATATGAAGGAACTAACGAAAACAAAAGGTAAGGTAATAAAAACGCAAAAAAATATCACGAATTTTTTGCATCGTGCCAGGTCATTTGACTTTAGTAATTAGAGGACGTTTTGAAAATGTTCCTTTGTTGAACCTTGACAACTGATAAGTGCACCCTGGAAGTCTACCAGGAGTCTTGCCATGACCTTTCTTTTCTGAAAGTGAGCGAGATCATAATGACACTCCCGATGATGGGCGGCTGACCGGAGCCTTATGGTCAGTGACCTGTATATGCAGGCAGAGGCAGTCTGAGATGGCTGCAGGTGACAGGGAAACGCACGGAAACCGCTGGCGAAAAAGTAACTGATAATAATATTCACAGGGCGAAATGCCTGGAAAGGATGATAATGACTATGAATAAGGTTATTTTAATGGGAAGATTGACAAAAAATCCGGAAATTAAATATGCCGGGAAAGATAATGATATGGCAGTAGCAAGATACATGCTGGCAGTAAACAGAAGATATAAACGTGATGGGGAACAGGAAGCAGATTTTATTTCCTGTGTAACATTTGGAAAGAGTGCAGAGTTTGCACAGAAATATCTTCATAAAGGAATGCGGATTGTGATCGGTGGTCGTATCAGTACTGGTAATTATAAGGACAAGGATGGAAAGATGATTTATACCACGGATGTAATTGTGGAAGAGCATGAATTTGCTCAGAACAAGGACAACAGCGGTGGTGAAAACTCAACTGGTACACCGAAAACAGATAAGGACGGATTTATGGAAGCAGCAGAAGGTGAGATCCCATTTGACTAATCTGGAATAAGTGGTTGGAGGTGTGGATTATGGGTGTGAGTTATAACAGATTATGGAAAATGCTCATTGATAAAAATATGAAGCGAGTAGAGATGCAATACCTCGCCGGAATCAGCGGAAATATTCTTGCCCGGATGGGAAAAAACAAGTATGTGTCCATGGAGACAGTTGAGAAGATCTGTAAAAAAATGGACTGTACCATTGATGAGATGATGGAATTTACGGATGATGAAAATAGCACGCCGGATACGGCATAATTCTCTTAGCAAGCTAAGAGCGCACTTCTATACAGGCAATTACATCTGCCTGTATCGTGCGACCTGCGGTGCTGTTCCCGGATTTGAGAAATCTTAATCCGGGAATGTAGCGAAATCATAGATTTCGGACAAGGGGATAGCTCCCCTTGCGGCACAGGTGCCTATCTCATTTATATCAGGGAATCAGCATTTATGAGAGAAAGCTGGTTCTTTTTGTTTGTGAAAATAAGGAGAGACAGACAATGACCAGAGAGAAGAACCCCAAATATGAATCCATGTCACTGGAAGAATTGAAAGCCAACATGGAAAAAAGTAAAAAGGAACTTGAACAGGCAATGCACAATAAGAATATTCTGGAACAGAGAAAAAAGCTGATCGAGAGGAAAGAACGATCACACCGATTGGTGGTTAAAGGTGCTGAGTTTGAAAAAGCGTTTCCTATGTCCAAAGATCTTGAGCAGGAGGATTTCCAGAAAGTAATGAATGAAATGAAAGTTCTTAAATACAACAGAGATACAGTCCGGGATAGATATCTGGAGGCAGGAAGAAAGGAACGACAGCAGATTGCTGAAGAAGTAGAGAAAACCACGAAGGGAGATGATAGCTGATGGCACTTTATCATTTTTCTGTAAAGCAGGTATCCAGAGGAAAAGGGCAGACAGTGGTGAATTCGGCTGCGTATATTTCCGGGCAAAAATTGTATAACGATTATTATGGACAAGTCCATGATTACACGAGGAAATCCGGTGTGATGTTTACAGAAATCCTCAAACCGGATTATGTGCCGGAACGATTATCAGACAGGGAAACATTATGGAACGAGGTAGAGAGAGCAGAAAAGGGCAAGCGGGCACAGCTTGCCTATTCTTTTGACATTGCATTGCAGAATGAACTGACGTTAGAGGAGAATATCCAACTGGCGAGAGAATTTTGCCAGGAACAATTTGTGGCACGTGGCATGATTGTGGATCTGGCAGTTCATGAGGGAAAATCAAAAGATGGAGATGAACCGGATAATCCTCATTTTCATGTACTTGCTCCAATTCGTCCTTTTACAGAAGAAGGAATTTGGGGAAATAAACAGAAACGGGAATATGTTTTAGACGAAGAAGGAAACAGGATAAAAGATGCCAAAGGAAAGTATGTCTTCAATGCTGTTTCTACTACCGGTTGGAACGATCCTGAACTTTTAAAGGAATGGAGAAAGGCATGGACCGAGAAAGTGAATGATAAATTCCGGGAGTGTCATATGGCAGCAAGAATCGACCATCGTTCCTATAAAGAACAGGGAATTGATCTGATCCCGACAATTCATGAAGGGTACGAAGTCAGAGCAATGGAGAAGAAGGGAATCAAAACAATCATTGGAGAGTTGAATCGGGCGATCCGGCAATTCAATCAGATGTTCATTTCCTTAAAAGAATCTATCCAGTGGATGAAAACAGCCTATGAAGAAATGAAAATGGAACTGGATCGAAGGCAGCAGAACCCGACGCTTTTGGAGAGTCTGCAAGATTATTATGATAAAAAAACGCAGAATAGCCCGAAACTTTCAAATTTTTATGCGGAGATGGAACGAAGGGGAAAGAAAATTTCAAACTTACAGGAGTTTGCAAAATCCATCAATTATCTTCAGGTACACAACATTGAGACAATGGACGATTTACAAACACGAATTCAGGAACTGAATGGAATTATTTCTGCCAGCAAAGCTGAAATCAGTGAAAAGAGAGAACAACTGAAAAACCTGGAAGATTTGGAAAAGAAGATGCAGGTATTGAAGCAGAATCAGCCGTTGATAGATGAATACAACCACTTCTTTTTCCAGAAAAGACGGGAAAAGTTTTATACGGAGCATAAAAAAGCGATCAATTATTATCGTAAATGTGAGCGTGAACTAAAACCATACCGGGATAAAAAGGGACGGCTGCCAGAATCCAGATGGAAAAAAGAAAAAGAAGATCTCCGTATAATGATTGAAGAATTAAAAGCTGATAATCAGCCCTATCAGGATGAGCTTGCCTTTGTGAAAAAGGTACAGAGATGTGCTGATATTGCCAGGCGAGATCGTGAAATGCCAGAAACAGATACTTCCGGGCTTTCAGAAGAAAAAAGAGAAATGCCGGAGCAGGAATCGAAACAGAAATCTTCTATTCATGGCAGACTGGCGGAGAACCAGAAACTGATTGAGGAAGAAAAAGTGAAAAATCGACAAATGAAGAAAAAACGAAGTAATGAGATAAGTTTATAAAAATCTGTTGCAGGACAGACGGGAAAGGATGATGAAAATGCAGTATACAGAAGAACAGATCGCAAGAGCAAACCAGACAGATCTTGCTTCTTTTCTGAATGCACGGGGAGAACAGTTGGTAAAAAGTGGCAGAGAATACCGTTGGAAAAAGCATGACAGTGTAACGGTATCAGGAAATCGCTGGTATCGTCATAGCCAGAATAAGGGTGGCTATCCGGTGGATTTTGTGATGGAATTTTATCATGCCACATTTCCGGAAGCGGTGAAGATGTTGATCGATGAAGAAGGCGAAGGCAGGCAGAAGTCCTGCCTCGCCCCGTCACCTGACTTCCGGTTACCGGAGAAAAGTGAAACGAATGAGACGGTCATAAAATATCTGACAGAAATCAGGAGGCTTGAGAAAGATCTGGTGGAGGAATGGATTGCCGGTGGGAATATTTACGAAGAAAAGAAACACCATAATGTTGTATTTGTCGGCAGAGATGCAGACGGTATTCCGAGATATGCGCACTGCAGGGGAACTGGCGGGATAAAATATCGGGGAGATGTAGCTGGTTCGGATAAATCTTATGGATTCTGTCACAGAGGAGAGGATAATCAACTGTTTGTATTTGAAGCAGCCATTGATCTGCTGTCATTTATCCAGTTATTTCCAAAAGACTGGAAGAAACGTAGCTACCTGAGCCTGGGCGGAGTCTCCAGTGTGGCACTGATGACTTTTCTTTCTGAACGCCCTCAGATTACTTCGGTTTTCCTGTGCCTGGATAATGATCACGCAGGAAATGAAGCTTGTGAAAAATTGGCAGGAGAAATTCCGGATGGATATCGTGTGATCCGGTTGAAACCTGCCAGAAAAGACTGGAATGAAATTCTCTGTGACGAAAATGCTGACAGAAAGAAAGTGATACAGGAAACCGTTACAATGAAAATGCAGGAGAAAGAAGCACTGGTGCCGATGTTATGTTATAAAGATATTGAACAGACCAGTGTGGAATGGCTGTGGTTCCCTTATATTCCATTTGGAAAACTAACAATCATTCAGGGCAATCCGGGAGAGGGAAAAACCTATTTTGCCATGATGCTGACAGCAGCGTGCACGAACCGTAAGTTGTTTCCAAACATGGAAGATATTGAGCCATTCAATGTGATTTACCAGACAGCAGAGGATGGCATGGGCGATACTATTAAGCCAAGACTGGTGGAAGCAGGAGCAGATCTGAGCCGGGTTATGGTAATTGATGATTCGGAAGAAGTATTGACCTTATCCGATGATCGGATTGAAAAAGCGGTCAGACAGAATCATGTCCGGCTTGTAATCATTGATCCGGTACAGGCATTTATCGGAGCAGATGTGGACATGAACCGGGCAAATGAAGTTCGTCCGGTATTTCGCAAATTGGGTATGATTGCAGAGAAAACCAGTTGTGCTATCGTACTGATTGGTCATTTGAACAAATCTTCTGGGACACAGAGTACTTACCGGGGGCTTGGCTCTATTGATATCATGGCAGCAGTAAGAAGCTTGATTTTTATTGGAAAAGTGAGAAAAGATCCGACAACGAGAGTGTTGATTCATGAAAAAAGTTCTCTTGCACCGCCAGGGGAGACAATGGCTTTTAAACTGGGAGATGAAGAAGGTTTCCGATGGGTGGGAGCTTATGAAATTTCGGCAGATGAATTGTTAGATGGAAAAGAAGGAAAAGCAACCGAAACAAAGCTGGAACGAGGAGCAAAGCTGATTCAGGAACTGCTTGTTGATAAAAACGAAATTTCAATCAGGGAATTAGACGACAAAGCAAAGGAACAGGGAATATCCGGGAGGACAATGCGTGATGTAAGAAGCCGGATGAAGAATGAACTGGAGTATTGGATAAATGAGAAGCAGGAAAACTGTATTCGGTTAAAAGTGTGATTAATATTAAAGAATAATCCAACCAATCAGAACCGTTTAACAATTGTATAGATCGTTGAATTTAATGCTACATTTTAATGCTATAAAAATTGACAAATGTAGCATTAAAATGTATACTTGATTTTAGGAGGTGAGATTCTTTGGACACGTACACAGTAAAAGAAGTTGCCAAAATGATGAATACGTCTGAAGAAACTGTTAGAAGATGGATTCGCTCAGGGAAATTAAAGGCTAATATGGATTCGCGGAAGAAGGGGAGTGTTATCACTGATGCAATGTTGAGAGAATTCACAAGGAATACGCCTAAATATGCTGCTGCATTGGCTAATCCGATAGGAGGAATTGTTGCTGCCTCGACATTGTTGTTAGGAACTTTTGTAGCAAAGAATATTGAAAAAGGTGAAGCAATAAAGAATTCTACTGTTGATTCGGAGGAAATAAAAAAGATATTGAAAGAGAATCTTGTAACGGTTAATGCAAATATAAAAAATAAGAAGAAGGCTATTGCCCAGCTTGAACAGGAAATAGTTGATGAAGAAACAAAGGTAAAAAGCCTGGAATATTTATTGAAAAACATTGAGAATGTAAAGGGGGATGCAAATGAGTGATCTTAGTAAAAAAATAACAGAGTTATTGTCTAATGAATGTAAAGCTGCACCGGATATGACGCATGGTCTGAAAAATATCGGTGATGGGGATATGAAAGAGGGAATGAAAATTATGGTAGATTTTTTTGAAGAAAACGGTATGAGAAAAGGCGCATTGCTTGGTGCAACAGCAACTCTTGCTGGGGTAGGACTAATAGTTGGAGCAAAAAAACTTTATTCAATGAAAAAAGTTCATAAAGAAAAAGGTGAGAAAATTCTTAATGGATTAAAACAGGGAATAGAGAATGAACTGACGGAAAGCATTGAAGATTATGAGTGTACTAAAGAAAGTGAAAAAGCAGAAAACATTCAGGCAGATAATGTGTGATGTAAGAGACCGAATGAAGAATAAACAGGAATATCTGATTAAAAAACGGATGGTGGCAGACAGATTAAGAAGGTACAGCGTTTTATAGATACCTTATCTGCCGTCTGCCACCTGCCGGCGTATGGATATTTTTAAGTGTATAGGAATAAGTAAATTTGGATTGACAGAAAATATAGAAAAGCGTATTATAATAGCAAGAGGTGGGATTTCCCACACAAATGCTTGCGTAGGAGGTGTTGATAATGGAAGCAATGAAAGATTATGTTGCTCATCTGGACAATAAAAAAAGGATTACCCTCAGAGGAGCTGCTTATCAGTATTATAATGTAAAAGAATATGGAAATGGCTGCATTATTCTGGAACCTCGGGAACTGGCAGTGCCAGAGAGCATTTCAGCCAGAACCCTGGCAGATATGGATCGTGCAGTAAGTAACTTTAAAAGAGGAGATGTTTCTCCGGCTATTGACCTGTCAGATTTTTAAAAGGAACAAAGAATGAACTTTAATATACGAATGGGAATCCCTGAAATGCAGGAACTTTGGCTAGATCTGCAGGAGAAATATCGTTCTGGGAATATAAAAAAGAAGGAAGAACAGTTGTATAAAAAATGGGGAAAGGCTTTAAAGCTGTTATCGGCAGATCCAGGGTATCCAAGTCTTCAAACCCATGAGATAGAGCCATTGTCCAGACGTTATGGAATGAAAGTGTGGCAGTCTTATCTGGAAAACAAAACCAGTGGCGCAATGAGAATGTACTGGGTTTATGGACCAGACCAGAAAGACATTACGATTATCGGACTGGAACCACACCCGGAAGATAAGAAAAATGGCGCATATGACCGAATTTCACTGTCGGATTTATAGAATAAAACTGAATATGGAACTTAACACGAGCAGTTAGTCTATGAAAAAAATAGGGTAGCTGCTTTTTTCATGCCCAAAAGGAGGTGTCGTGTATGGGATATGCACGTAAAGATGTAGAAAAGACAAAGAAAATAGCCAAGAAATTTGTCCGTTATCAGGAAGGGGCAGAACTTTACAGCATTGGGCTGACAAAATTCCAAGAGCTGGCAAAAGAGGCGAAAGCAGTGTACAAGATTGATAAAGTTGCGCTTGTAAATTGTGAGATCTTTGAGAAATATCTGGAGACATTTCGGATTGCGTAGAAAACAGAAGAAACTTGCGGAAGGACGAAAAACAGGGATTGACTTTTTGTCATACGAAAATTATAATGTGGATGTGGAGGAATAAGAACAGATATGGCGAGAACAGGGAGACCAAAATCGGAAAATGTAAAAAAGAAAGTATTGAGTATCCGGGTGGAAGATTCTATGTATAAGCGTATCTGTGATTATGCCGGAAAACACAAAATGACTGTGACAGAAGTTGTCTTGCAGGGACTGGAGAAAGTTTTGAACAGACCTGAATAATATGGAGTCCTTCCTTTATTTGAAGGAGGATTTATATGGCACAGACAAGAAAAGATCTGCGGGGCAGAGTCCTGCGGAAAGGTGAATCACAGAGACGTTCCGATGAGAGGTATGTATATACTTATACGGACCCACTTGGAAGACGTAAATATGTTTATGCACAAGACCTTGTAACGCTTCGGGAAAAAGAAGCACAACTCTTGAAAGATCAGATGGACGGTCTGGATATCTATGTTGCCGGAAAGGCTACTGTAAATTTTGTATTTGACCGTTACATGAGTCTCAAAAACAATCTGAAACCGACGACCAAGAGCAATTATCTGTATATGTATGACCGCTTTGTGCGAGATACATTTGGAAAGCGGAATATAGCAGAGATCAAGTATTCAGATGTAGTGCAATTCTATAATTACCTGGTTGAGAAACAAGAATTGCAGATCAATACACTGGAAACAGTTCATACGTTACTGCATCCGACTTTTCAACTGGCAGTGAGGGATGACATTATCAGAAAAAATCCTTCGGATGGTGTCATGGCAGAGTTAAAGAAAAATTTGGGTATGAAAACCGGTGTGAGACATGCACTGACAATTCCACAGCAGAGAGCATTTATTGAATATATTGCCACGCATCCGATTTATTATCACTGGTGGCCAATCTTTACCGTTTTTCTTGGAACTGGCTGTCGTATCGGTGAAGTGTTGGGATTGAGATGGGAAGACATCAATTATAAGAAGCGGATTATCTGCGTTAATCATAATCTGACGTATTATCCGGTAGGTGAGGATCGTGCCTCAGAAAATCACATTTCAACACCGAAAACAGAAGCTGGGATGCGGACGATTCCTATGCTGGATGCGGTAAAAGATGCTTTTGAAATGATCTGGGAAGAACAGAAAGAGAAAGGCTGGACGGATGCAGAGATTGATGGAATGACAGGATTTATTTTCTGTAACCGTTATGGAAATATAATGAATGCACAGTCAGTCAATCGGGCAATCAAGAGGATATCTTCTTCCTACAATGCGACGGAAGAAGTAGAAGCAAGAAAAGAGCATCGAGAGCCAGTGCTGCTCCCCAACTTTTCGGCACACAATCTGAGACACACTTTTTGTACAAGACTTTGTGAAAGAGAAACCAATCTGAAGGTTATCCAGTCGATCATGGGGCATAAGGATATTCAGACTACTATGGATATCTATGCGGAAGCGACCGAGGAGAAAAAACAGGAAACATTTGAACATTTGGCTGCAACAATGGATGTATTTTAAGAAGGGCTTATGAAGACTTCCATCTGACAACAGAAAGAACCAAATGACATCAAATTGACAACAAATATAATTTGACAATGGTTCATCATGAATAATGATGAAGAGAAGACAATTTAATAGAAACAGCCCAGCGAAGCGTTATGAAGAATAACGAAGAAATGCTAAAAAAATTCCCGACAATGAAGTCCCTGGACGCTGATAAGAAAGCTTCCAAGACTTCCGAAGCAGCTCCGGCAGCTGCAGAAGTGAAAGCTGAGCCTGAAAAGATTGATTTTTCTAAGGTAAAGATTGAGCCTTTGTTTGAGGAAGCAGTTGATTTTGACACATTCAGCAAGTCAGATTTCCGTGCAGTAAAGGTTAAAGAGTGTGTTGCAGTACCGAAGTCAAAGAAACTCTTACAGTTCACTCTTGATGACGGAACAGGCACAGACAGAACTATTTTAAGCGGTATTCACGCTTATTATGAGCCTGAAGAACTGGTTGGAAAGACGCTTATCGCTATCACAAATCTTCCACCGAGAGCTATGATGGGCATTGACTCTTGCGGTATGCTCCTCAGTGCTATCCACGAAGAAGAAGGCGAAGAAAAGCTCCATCTTCTGATGGTTGATGACCATATTCCAGCAGGTGCAAAGCTCTATTAAGATGATGTAAAGATGTACCGTTTTACCGAATAGACGGGACGTACTTCATTTGATAAAAAACTAAAAAACAGCGATTTACATCAAACTTACATCATTTGATGCAGAAATCGGTGCAAGCAAGAAAAAATCGCATAATTAGTACAATGAGTGGGCAATTCCAATCGGAGTTGCCCATTTTTAAAACAAATAGAAATACAAATCGGAAGTTTACGGTCTGTAAAAGACCTTTGACACACGGAAAACATAGATGTCAATGCACTTTGATAGCGAAAATAAGACCTTTCGATTAGTATGAGTATGCAAGGAGGTGACGAGATGGAACTTGGAAAGCAAATAAAAATGCATCGTCAGGAAGCACATTTATCCCAAGAGGAGTTAGCCAATCGTGTTTATGTTTCAAGGCAAACAATCTCAAATTGGGAAAATGATAAAAGCTATCCAGATGTGAATAGTTTGGTATTACTGAGTGAAATCTTTCAAATTTCCCTTGACAATCTAATCAAAGGAGATATTGAAGTTATGAAAGATGTAATTCAAAAAGAAGAAATTGAAAAGATGAATCGCTATGGAAAATCCTACACTATAATGCTAATTGCAACTGCTGTTTCTGCAGTTCCGCTATTTATGTGGCTTGGTGTTTGGGCATTCATTCCTTGGGGAATCATTTGGGCAATCTCTATGTACTTTGCCTTTAAGGTTGAAAAGGTAAAAAAAGATAATGATGTTCAAACCTATAAAGAAATTGTCGCATTTTCTGAGGGAAAACTTTTGGATGATATTCATAAGCAACGAGAAATAGGCAAACGTCCTTATCAAAAAATTCTTTTAGTTATAGGTACTGCGTTGACAACATTTGTTGTTTGCGTTTTAATTGGTTTTCTGATGCACATCCTTTTGAACTAATAGTGATGGAACGCCAAATTCCAGTTTGTCAGGTTGCCCTTTGAGAGAGGAGAAATCCTTTTCTCAAAGGGCTTTTTCTATTTATACGGATATTCGCAAACTACAAGATAAAGCCAAAACTTCATATACTCTAAGCACAAGGAGGTTGAGGTTTGGCTATGAATAACAGTTTAGCAAAAGTACACCCGGAGCTTGTTTCGGAGTGGTCGGAAAAGAATTTAACGCTTGCGATGAATGTTAATAATAGAATGTATAATTGAGGTGCTTCGGCATCTCTTTTTTATTATTCTTTAAAAGAGTCGTATTAGGTGTTTGTAAAAAGTGACACCTTGCCGGATAGGAGTTGCGAATAAACCCCTATATCTTGAAAAAATAGATTATTTATAGTATAATGTCAAATGAGTAACTGTAACCAAAAGGAACGGAGAATACGAAGGAGCGTTACAGATGAGAATAAGCTACAATAAACTTCAAAAACTTATGATTGATAATCAAATGAAAAGACAAGATTTAATGCGTGCTGCGGAAATTTCATCGTCTGTTGCAACAAAATTAAATAAGAATGAAACAGTATCCCTTGATGTGCTTATGAGAATTTGCAAAGTATTTCATTGTGATATTGGCGATGTATGTGAAGTCATATTAGACGAATGATATGAGGAGGTCTGAAGATGGCGGCAAGTGGTAAGAAAAATATGTTTAACGAAGCTACCCGTGTCCAAATGCCAGCAATGGTTCATTTGACACGCCTTGGTTATACTTATTTTGGAAAAATAACTGAGGATATGGCAGGGACAGTATATGACCCTGATACCAATATCTTAATAGATGTTTTTAAGGAGCAGTTTGCACGGCTTAATCCTACTCACGTAGGAGAAGCGGAACAGACATTGAAAACTATTAGGCAGGAATTAGATAATGATGATATAGGACGCAGTTTTTACGAGCGTTTATCGTCTGTTTCGCCTGTTAGATTGGTGGATTTTGAAAATCCCCAAAATAATACATATCATTTTACCGCTGAGTTCACTTGTAAGCGTGACCAAGATGAATTTAGACCTGATATTACGTTGTTTGTAAATGGACTTCCACTTGTGTTTGTTGAAGTAAAGAAGCCGAATAATCACGGCGGTATGGTTGCAGAAAGCAAGAGAATGAACCAAAAGAGATTTCCTAATAAAAAATTTAGGAGATTTTTGAATATTACACAGTTGATGATTTTTTCTAATAATATGGAATATGACACTATGGGTGGTATTGTTCCGGTTCAGGGGGCATTCTACTGTACGACGGCAAAACAGTCTGCACCGTTCAACTGTTTCAGAGAAGAAAATCCTACTAATTTGGATATTGCACCTTATAATGCAGATTTCCCATATAAGGATATTGACTCGATTGTTGAAAAGAAGATATTGACTGACTTTAATTGTCAGGTTATTCATACTTCTCCGGAATATCAAACAAATTTAGATACCTATACACCAACCAACCGTGTACTGACATCTATGTGTAGTCCTGAAAGATTGCTATTTATATTAAAATATGGAATTGCCTATGTTCGTTTTCATAAAGAAATAAATGGCAAGATAGAGTTTATTGAGCAGAAACATATAATGCGTTATCAACAGATGTTTGCTGCATTAACAGTAAGAAGTAAGATTGATGAAGGTGTTAATTCAGGTGTTATATGGCATACTCAAGGTAGTGGAAAAACAGCCCTTTCTTATTACCTGACTTATGTTCTTTCTGACTATTTTAGCAAGCAAAATAAAGTTGCAAAGTTTTATTTCATTGTTGACCGCCTTGATTTGCTGAAACAGGCTTCAGAAGAATTTGAAGCTCGTGGATTGGTTGTAAAAACAGCAAGTTCCCGTGCTGAACTTATGGAACAGTTCCGTAACAATCAGGCACAAGAGGGAAATACTGGAAAACCAGAAATTACAGTTGTAAATATACAGCGTTTTGCTGAAGATAGGTCAAAAGTTGACCTTCCTGCGTATGCAACGAATTTGCAGAGAGTGTTTATTATTGATGAAGCACATAGAGGATATAAACCAGAAGGCTCATTCTTGGCTAATCTTCTTGATGCGGATAAAAATGCGATTAAGATTGCGTTGACAGGAACACCACTTTTGAAAGAAGAAAGAGAATCTTGGAGAGTTTTTGGTAATTATATTCATACATACTATTATGACAAATCAATTTTAGATGGATATACGCTGAAAATTATCCGTGAGGATATAGAAACGCAGTATAAGGAGCGACTTTCTGAAATTTATGAAAAACTTGAAACCTTGGTAGAAAAGAAAGACGTAAAGAAAAGTCAGATTGTTGAACACGATAACTATGTCAAAGAGTTGCTTAGATATATTATTTCTGACCTAAAGAGATTTAGACAAATTCAGGGAGATAATACGCTCGGCGGTATGGTCATTTGTGAAACAAGTGAGCAGGCAAGGAAGCTGTTTGCGTATTTTGATGAAATTCAAGCAGAACTTAATAAAGACGCTTCTATGAAAAGTCATTTGCGAGCTGGACTTATACTTCACGATAGTGATGACAAAGATACAAGAGATAAGATTATTGATGACTTCAAAAATAATATGACAGTTGATATTCTTATCGTTTTCAATATGCTTCTTACCGGATTTGATGCACCAAGATTGAAACGCCTGTATTTTGGTCGAAAATTGAAAGACCATAATTTGTTGCAGGCAATTACAAGAGTCAACAGACCGTATAAAGAAAACCATTATGGTTATGTCATTGATTTTGCAAATATAAAAAGGAATTTTGAGGAAACAAATGAAGCATACCTCAAAGAGCTGAACCGTTTTAATGACCCGAATGAAGTTGGTGCGGGAAATGAAACAGATACATTCAAACAGGTTATTGAAGACCCGGCAGAACTCATTAAACAAATGCAGGAAGTGCAGCAGGTTCTTTTTAACTACACCACAGATAATGCAGAAGAATTTAGTTCTGAAATATCCACGATTGAGGATAAGCAGGAATTGCTTAAACTTAAAAAAATTCTTATTGCTGCTCGTGATTGTTGTAATTTGGTAAGAACCTTTGGCGATGATGAGTTAAAGGAAACATTTGCAAAAATGGAATTAACAAAATTGCCATCATTGATTTCAGAGGTGCAACATCATATTGATAACATAAATCAGAAAGAACTTTTTGCAAGTGATGATACCACAAAGTTGCTTGTCAATGAAGCAATGGAGGATATTACTTTTAATTTCAGCAAAATCAGCGAGGAAGAATTGAAAATCGTCGGTGGTAAAGACGCAGTAACAGAAAAGTATAAAAAGACTGTTCGTGCCTTTACTCAGAATATCGACCCTGATGACCCTGAGTTTATTACTTTGCAGGAAGCATTTTTGCTTCGCTTCAAGCAACATGGTTTTGAACCTAAGAGTGTATCTGAGATTGAGGAGCAAGGAAAGGAATTGGAAGATATTCTGAAAAAGCTTGATGAATTGCAGAAGAAAAACACGGTTCTGCTGAGAAAATATAATGGCGATGCGAAATTTGCAAGGGTTCATAAAAGAATCAGGGAAGAAAATCTTGCTCGAAAAGCAGCAAATAAACAGCCGATTGTTTCAGAATATGATATGTCTATTATGAATGTTTTGCTTTCTATTAAGTCTGATATTGACCAGAAAGTGTATGACAGAAATGATATATTGAAGAAAGACGCATATTTTGAGAGAACGGTTATGACACAAATAAAAGCAGGCATTGATAAGTTGGGAATAGCGAGTGCTCGTGAGGATAGAGTATTTATACAGAGCAGGATTACAAAACAGTATCTTGACCAGTATAACCAGACTTATTCAGTGGCATAAAGGAGAACACAATGGAAGAAATAAAGACGATAAAAGAAAAAACCATAGAGTTGATAGATGCCTTAAAAGCAACTTGTCAGACCTATGGTATGGGAAACGATGGTAACGAATATAAAATTATCACTCAGGTTTTCCTTTATAAGTTCCTTAATGATAAATTCGGATATGAAGTAAAAAAAGTCAGTCCTGTTCTTAAAAATGCCGAAAAATGGGAACTTGTTTATGCAGAAATGTCGGAAGATGACCGATTGGATATTTTTGATAGTTTACCGTCAGATATTCCATTGCTTAACCCGGAACATCTCATTGCCAACTTGTGGAATCAGCAAGCAAAAGGCGATTTTGATTTGATTTTTGACAGCACGATGACAGATATAGCAGATAAGAATATTGATATATTTTCAACTCAGACTGCTCAGAATACAAAAATACCGCTTTTTGAAAAGCTGACACAGTATGTAACGGACGATACAGCAAGAGCACCTTTTGCCCGTGCTTTGGTTGATAAGTTGGTAAACTTTTCTTTTGAAGAAGCATTTGAGAAGCACTATGATTTCTTTGCAGATATATTTGAATATCTGATAAAGGACTACAATACCGCAGGCGGTGGTAAGTATGCAGAGTATTATACTCCTCACGCTATTGCAACGATTATGGCAAGATTGCTTGTTGGAAATGCAACTGATTTACATAGCATTGAGTGTTATGACCCATCAGCCGGAACAGGGACACTTTTGATGGCTCTTGCCCATAAAATTGGCGAAGATAAGTGTACGATTTTTGCACAGGATATTTCACAGCGAAGTAATAAAATGTTAAAACTTAATCTTATCCTGAACAGCTTGGTATCTTCTCTTGACCACGCAATTCAAGGAGATACGCTGATTGCTCCATATCATAAGAGTGATAATGGACAGGAATTAAGAACTTTTGATTATGTAGTTTCAAATCCGCCTTTTAAGATGGATTTCTCAGATACAAGAGAACGTATAGCAGCAATGCCCGTTCGTTTTTGGGCGGGAGTTCCGAAAGTACCTGCCAAGAAGAAAGAGAGTATGGCAATTTATACGTTGTTCATTCAGCACGTTCTTAATTCATTGAAATCAACCGGAAAAGGTGCGATTGTAGTTCCTACTGGATTTGTAACCGCAAAATCAGGTGTAGAAAAGAAGATACTACAACATATTGTGGACGAGCATATAGTTTATGGCTGTATTAGTATGCCGTCAAATGTATTTGCTAATACCGGAACTAATGTATCAGTATTGTTTTTCGATAATTCAAGAAAAACAGATAAGGTTGTACTGATAGATGCTTCAAAACTGGGAGAAGAATATAAGGACGGTAATAATCAAAAACGCAGACTTCGTGATTTTGAGATTGATAAGATTGTTGATACATTCCTTAATAAAGAAGCTGTTGATGATTTTTCAGTTGCTGTTACCTATGATGAAATCAAAGAAAAGAAATATTCACTTGCAGCGGGACAATATTTTGATGTAAAAATTGAATATGTTGAATTGTCACAGGACGAGTTTAATGCTCGTATGAGTGCCTATGCAGAGAAGTTGCAGGAATATTTTGCGGAGGGCGACAAACTGAAAACGGAAATTATGGAACAGTTAAAGAAGGTAAAGTATGAATAGAATGAAACTTGGAGAAATACTATCCGTAAAGCATGGTTGGGCTTTTAAGGGAGAGTATTTTGCAGAAGATGGAGAACAAAGTATTTTGACTCCGGGAAACTTTTTTGAAAAAGGTGGATTTAAGCCTAATAATGGGAAAGAACGTTACTATACAGGAACTTATCCAAAGGAATATTTGTGTCATAAAGGCGATTTGATAGTTGCCATGACACAACAGGCAGAGGGACTTTTAGGAAGTACAGCGTTAGTTCCTGAAAATAATAAATACTTGCATAATCAGCGAATAGGACTGATTACTTGTGATGAAAAACGTTTGAACAAATTATTTGCATATTATCTTTTTATGACCAAAAGTGTAAGAGAGCAGTTAGAACGTAGTTCATCAGGTACGAAGGTAAAGCATACATCGCCTGAAAAAATTTATGATGTTGAGGTTGAAATTCCCGATGTGATTTCTCAACAAAAAATTGCAAATTTGTTATGGTCTATTGATGAAAAAATTGCCAATAATAATGCGATAAACGATAATTTAGAGCAGCAAGCTAAGCTACTTTACAATTATTGGTTTATTCAATTTAACTTTCCAGATGAAAATGGAAATCCATATCATTCATCAGGAGGACAATTAGTGTGGAACAAAAATCTCCAACAAGAAATACCTCAAGATTGGCGTTCCGGTAATCTTTATGATATAGCGGATTATATCAATGGAATTGCATGTCAAAAATATCGTCCATCTGACGAAGAACATTCATTGCCAGTTGTAAAAATACGTGAAATGAATGGTGGCATTACTAATGACACTGAGCGTGTATCATCAACAATTCCTGCTAAAAATATTATTTCTTCAGGAGATATTTTATTTTCATGGTCAGCATCTTTAGAGGTAATAATGTGGTATGGGGTTGATGCAGGATTGAATCAACACATCTTTAAAGTCGTTCCTAAAAGCTATTTTTCTTCAGAATATGTATATTTGCAGTTGTCAGAATATCTTATACATTTTATAAAGATAGCTGAAGCAAGAAAAACAACAATGGGGCATATAACTAGTGAACATTTACAGGACAGCCACATTATATTGCCTCCAGCTAATATAATTAAAAATTTTTCTGAATATGTACGACCTATATATCAAATGAAAAAACAAATCGCTAATGAAACTAGTGAGCTAATTAAATTGCGTGATTGGTTGATACCTATGCTGATGAACGGTCAGGCTACCATCAGTGATTGATGTGGTAAATTATCGTTTACAGTAGAAGGGAAAACTATATGATAAGTGTTTCAGATTGGATAAGTATTATTTGTGCGGTGGTTGCCTTAATAGTCACGGTTATTATTGCAGTCCTGCAAATAAGACAAAGCAACCGTATGGAGAGGTTTGAAAAAAGGCAGGACAAGCGAGATGAACAGCGTCATCAAGAAAGCGTAAAAGCACAAGCGGTTTCATTCATCTCTAAATATTATAAGGATAGAGGGCTTATTCCATTATGTGCAATAGCCACGATGTATAATGATTTGTTTTATTACAACAGAGAGATGTATAGAGAATTTTGCTGTTGTACTAAAGAGGTTCAAAATAGAATTTTGGAATATTGCGGTTTGGATTTACGAGTCAGTGAGTACAGTATTTATGAAAAGTGTTTGGTTGCAATAGAAAGTGTGCTAAATAAACGCTTCCCTGATGATAAAAGTGTTTTTTACGATGGAGGGAAGTATTTTACTCGTAGCTTAGAATACTATGCTGCTAAACCAATTCCACATCAAGAGTTTGAGTATCAAAATCATATTACAGATGTTTTGGCTAATGCGTTTAATAGTAATGACAAAAAGGCTACACCAATTCAGCAGTTGTCGGTAGAATATAATTTTGAAAGTTGCGAAGGAATAGAAACATGCCAGTTGGTTACTGTTATTGCAGAGTTTTCAGCAATCTATGGGAATAAAAATAAAAACATTGATAAATCATACGGTTCTCCGGGAGGATACGATGGAGAAGTCATAGAAACAATGGAAGATTTATTCCTATTAGCCTTATTTGAAATATATACAAATTGTGTTTTATAAATTATAAGGTAAGTAAAATGATTTTTCAGAGAGGAAATGATGAATGGCATTCGATTTTAAGAAAGAATATAAAGAATTTTATATGCCGAAGAATAAGCCGCAGATTGTGGCAATTCCAAAGGCAAATTATATAGCAGTACGAGGTAAAGGAAATCCTAATGAAGAAGGCGAGGAATATAAAACTGCTATTGGTGTTTTGTATGCTGTTGCCTATACTCTCAAGATGAGTTATAAGACGGATTACAAAATAGACGGATTTTTTGAATATGTTGTACCACCGCTTGAGGGATTTTGGTGGCAGGACAATGTTGAAAGTGTAGATTATACCAACAAATCAGCTTTCAACTGGATTTCTATTATTCGTATGCCTGATTTTATTGCAAAGAAAGATTTTGATTGGGCGGTGGAAACTGCTTCAAAAAAGAAAAAGATGGATTGCTCTGGTGCAGAGTTCTTGAGTATTGACGAAGGTTTGTGCGTACAAATAATGCATATAGGAGCTTTTGATGATGAACCTGCAACCGTGGCAATGATGGATAAATATCTTGAAGAAAACGGTTATGTAAATGATTTTACTGGTGAGCGACGCCATCACGAAATCTATTTATCAGACCCAAGAAAAGTTGCACCGGAGAAATGCAAAACAGTAATAAGACACCCAATAAAGAAGGCATAAATTGAGTAAAATGAAATTAGGTCAGAGGACAACTAATGGCATCAAGTAAAGAATATTTGGAATTTGTATTAGAGCAGTTGGCAGAATTGGACGAGATTACTTACCGTGCGATGATGGGCGAATATATTATTTATTATCGTGGTAAAATTGTCGGCGGAATTTATGATGACAGATTACTTGTAAAACCGATAAAATCAGCAATTTCATATATGCCGACAGCTACTTATGAATTGCCGTATGATGGGGCAAAGGAAATGCTGCTTGTAGAAGATGTGGATAATAAGAAATTTTTAACAGGACTATTTAATGCAATGTACGATGAATTGTCAGCACCTAAGATTAAAAAGAAAAAGTAGACAGATACTATTGATGGAGCGATAGGTATATAAAAATTATGGAAACAAAGCCAAGGATTTTATATTTACAAAAGATTTTACTGGAAAGAACTGATGAAGAAAATCCTCTTTCCACAACACAGTTAATCAATATATTGAATGATGAGTACGGAATATCTGCACATAGAACTACAGTCACAAAAGACATTGCAGCACTTCAGGAGTTTGGGATGGACATTGTTACTATCCATTCTACTCAGAGCAAATACTTTGTAGCCAGTCGTAAGTTTGAATTGCCGGAACTGAAACTGCTGATAGATGCAGTAGAGTCATCGAAGTTCATTACAAAGAAGAAAAGCGAAACCCTGATTGAGAAGATACATACGATGACCAGTCCGGGACAGGTGGCAAAGCTGAAACGTAATAACTATGTGGTCAATCGAATTAAGCCGGATAATGAGCAGATATATTATATCATCGACGCTATAAATGATGCCATCAATGCAGGTAAGCAGATTTCTTTTCAGTATTATGATTATACCGGATTGAAGAAAAAGGTTCTGAAGAATAAGGGCGAAGTGTATAAGTTCAGTCCGTATAAACTTCTCTGGTGTGGGGACTATTATTATGTTCTCGGATATTCAGAGAAGAAAAGCAAGGTTATCAATTTCAGGGTAGACCGTATTGCTTCTAAGCCGGAGATACTGGCTAAGGACATTATTCCTATGCCTGATGATTTTGATATTGAGAATTACACAAAGGAAGTTTTCTTTATGTTCTCAGGCGAGAAAGTTTTGGTGGATTTACGGTGTGATAACAGCCTGATGAAAACAATGGTTGACCGTTTCGGAGAAGATGTGACAACCCTTGCGTATGATATGACGTCTTTCAGAGTACAGACCGAAGTATCAGCCAGTCCTACTTTTTTCGGTTGGGTGTTTGGCTTCAATGGCAAAGTACAGATACTTGCACCGGAAAGAGTGAAAGAACAGTACAGACAGATGATTGCAAAAGCTGATGAGAATATGCAGGAAAGCGAATAATTTGAAAATGAAATCCAAAGGAGCGGTAGCTATGGAGAATAAATTAGAAAAAATCGGTCAAAATAATTTTATGGATAATTTTGTTAAAACCGATGACATCTTAAAAGATATGTGTGGGATTATCGAATCTTCACAAAAAGCTGCATATCGAGCGGTCAATACAACGCTTATACAGAGAAATTGGCTCCTTGGTTATAGAATTGCAAGTGAAGAATTGCAGGGCGAGGATAGGGCAAAATATGGAGCTGAAATTATAAAAAAGTTAGCAAAAGAATTATCGGCTGAATATGGAAAAGGTTATACAAAGTCGAATCTATATAGCTTTTATTCTTTCTATAAGACCTATCCTGAAATTTTCCAGACATCGTCTGGAAAATCTGTTGGGTTACTGTCTTGGTCGCATTATGCAACATTATTACAGGTTAAAGAGAAGGCAGCTCGCGACTGGTATGAGAAAGAAGCCGCAAAACAGACTTGGAGTGTCCGTACTTTGCAGAGGAATATTTCTTCTCAGTATTATTACCGTATGCTCAAAACTCAGAAAAAAGAGCTTGTAGAAAGTGAAATGAAGGAACTGACTGCACCGTATCAGAATGATAAGTTGGAGTTTATCAAGAATCCGGTAGTTGCGGAGTTTTTAGGCTTTTCGCAGAATACAGATTTTACAGAGAGTGACCTTGAGAAAAGTATTCTTTCCAATTTGCAGAAATTTTTGATGGAGCTTGGAAAGGGATATGCTTTTGTGGCAAGGCAGCAGCATATCCATACGGAGAAACAGGACTATTATATCGACCTTGTGTTTTACAATTACATACTGAAATGCTTTGTCCTCATCGACCTGAAAACAGAAAAGATAACACATCAAGATGTAGGACAGATGGATATGTATATCCGTATGTATGATGAATTGAAACGTAGTGAGGGCGATAACCCAACAATCGGTATTGTTCTTTGTTCCGATACAGATGATGATATTGCCCGTTATTCTGTTATGCATGGCAATGAACAATTATTTGCTTCCAAGTACAAATTATACCTGCCGACAAAAGAAGAACTGAAAGCGGAGATTGAAACTCAAAAGGCAATGTTTTATCTTCAGCAGCAGGATAATGAAGACAGAAACAAAAACTATACTTTTAACATTGAATGAGTTAAAAAGAAATAAAATAAGAGCATTTGATCAGAATGAATTCCTTCATGATGGGAATCGATTCCGAGGGTATGCTGATCTCAGCAGTACCTGAGGAAGATGGTCATGAAGGACTGAACCTTCTGATGGTAGATGACAGAATCCCGGCAGGTGCAAAGCTGTACTAAAATTAGATATAAAACAAGAGCACTTCTCAGAGTTAATAATCAGAAAACCGAGAGGTGCTTTTTTCGTGCTAAAAAATATATCCCGGCAGTCAACTACTGCAAAACAGTATATAACAGTTGACAACAGTATTATACTGTTATATACTGTTTGCAACAGGAGGGAACATATGAAGATTATAATCAATAATACATCGATGGTACCAATTTATGAACAGATCATGGAGCAGATCAAGGCGCAGATCATCTCCGGAGAGTTAAAAGAAAATGATATATTGCCGTCCGTGAGAACAATGGCAAAGGAACTGAAGATCAGTGCACTTACTGTGAAGAAAGCATATGACAATCTGGAAGCAGAGGGCATGACAGTCACAGTTCATGGGAAAGGAACGTATGTAGCGGCTTCGAATACACAGCTGATGGAAGAAGAGCGCAGGAAAGAGGTTGAGGCGGATCTGGAAGCAGCAATTCAGAAGGGAAGGCGCTGCGGAATGAAAGAGGAAGAGATCCGTTCGTTGTTTGAACTCATCATGGAGGATGAATGATTATGTTGGAGATCAAAGGAGTAAAGAAAAGCTACGGTGAATTTCAGTTAGACTGTTCGTTAAATGTAGAAAAAGGAAGAATCACCGGTCTGGTTGGAGAGAACGGAGCCGGTAAGAGTACTTTGTTCAAGGCAGTGCTCGGACTCATTTCTTATGATGCCGGTGAGATAAAGATCCTGGGAAAAATACCGGAAGAGTTAAGTGAAAAAGAGAAAGAAGAGCTGGGAGTTGTCCTGGCAGAAACCGGATTCAGTGGATACTTGAAAGGGAAAGATGTTGAGGCAGTCCTTGCCAAATTATATCCAAAGTTTGAAGCAGAAAAATTTCATCAGATGTGTGAAGAATATCAGATTCCGTTGGATAAATTTATAAAAGAGTACTCAACAGGAATGAAAGCAAAGCTGAATCTGATCGTTGCATTGACACATCAGGCAGAATTCCTGATGCTGGATGAGCCGACAGCAGGGCTTGATGTCGGAGCGAGGGAAAGGATGCTGGATATTTTAAGAGAGTATATGGAAGAAGAGCCGGAGAGAAGTATCCTGATCAGCTCACATATTTCTTCGGACTTAGAACATCTGTGTGATGACATTTATGTGATACATAAAGGAAAGATTGTACTTCATGAAGCGATGGATACGATTCTTGAAAAATATGCAGTGTTGAAGGTCAGTGAGGAACAATATCAGGCAGTGGACAAAAGGTATCTTTTGAAAGAGAAAAAAGAGTTTTTTGGAGTTGCCTGTCTGACGAACGAGAAGCAGTATTATATAGAAAATTATCCGGAAATCGTAGTAGAGAGCGGATCACTCGATCAGGTGATCCTGATGTTGACAGGAGGCGAAAGATGATGAAAGGAATCAGAGGGCTTTTGGAAAAGGATTTTCGATTGTTTTTTCGACAGGGTGGTAATCTTTTTTTGGTGTTAGTGTTTGTAGCATTGTTTTTTATACTTACAGGAAAAAAGGCAGCTGCTTTCATTGCAATGTATATCCCATCTGTTCTGGCGATATATTCAGGTAATACGATCAGTTATGATGAAAATGGCCATGGTTACACATATTTATTTTCTTTACCCGTAAATAAAAAAATATATGTCAGAGAAAAATATATTTTTTCCTTTATCATGACAGCATGTGGATGGTGCATTGGAATGATCTGTGCAGGAATTATGGTACTCATAAATCCTGAAGAGGTGTTTGATCTGGAAATGCTGGCAATGGAGTTGATCACATTTTTTGTGTTTCAGGCAATTGCGGGAATTATGATCGCGATCAGGATAAGGTTCGAAGGAGAGAAAGGGCGAATTGTGCTGCCAATCGCAATTTTAATTATTTTTGCGATTTGTTATACAATTAGATCTTTTGTGAAGACTAACTTGGGATTAAAAGAAAGTATTCTGCATATGATAGGGGGAATAGGGGATCTTGAAATCGGGATTGCCCTCATTGTGCTAAGTCTGCTTATATGGTTTGCTTCGTATAAGTATAGTATGAGCGCCATGAAGAAGAAAGAGTTTTAAGATAGGCGTGGCAAAGATGATCCATTAAAAATAATGATTATAAAGATGTAATAGCTACCAAAAATATGAGAAAAACTTTGTGAAAAAATAGGCTTGTGTTTCGTAAGAGTCCCTTGTAAAATAGCGGTCAAGGATGAAAAGAAAAGGAGATTCTTATGGGAACTAATGAAAAAGATATGACTGCCGGATCTCCCGGAAAACTGATCATAACTTTTGCCATACCAATGATGCTTGGAAATATTTTTCAGCAGTTTTATACAATGGCAGACACCATGATCGTCGGACAAGTGGTAGGAGTTAAAGCACTGGCGGCAGTAGGTGCCGGAGATTGGCTGGTATGGCTGGTGTTGGGGATTATGACAGGTATCACACAGGGTTTTTCTATTCTTGTATCTCAGTATTATGGAGCAAGGGAAAAGGAAAATCTGAAATGTGCAGTAGCGAAAAGCTATATCATGACAGCATTACTGTCTGTGGTCGTACTCGCAGTAAGTGAAGGTACAGTTTATCATGTTCTTTTATTTTTACAGACACCGGATAATGTCATTGATCTGACAATGCTATATTTGCGGCTGATCTTTGCAGGAATCCCGATCATAGCTGCTTATAATATATTTGCAGCGATCCTTCGGGCACTTGGAAACAGCAGATCTCCGTTGATCGCAATGACAGTGGCAGCAGTGATCAATGTGGGACTGGATTTGTTATTTGTGGCGGTTTTTGGCTGGGGTATAGCCGGAGCAGCAGTGGCGACCGTTATCGCGCAGGGATTTTCTGCCTTGTACTGTTTGATCGTATTACGTAAAATCCCGGATATCCGCCTGGAAAAGAAGGACTTTTACAGGCAGCCCTCTATGAGCCTGCGGCTTTTGGAACTGGCGGTTCCTCTTGCGATACAGAATGTGATCATCTCCGTGGGAGGACTTGTGGTACAGTATGTGATCAATGGATTTGGTTTTCTGTTTGTGGCGGGATTTACGGCATCGAACAAGCTGTATGGGGTTTTGGAGATGGCTGCCGTTTCATATGGATATGCTATTACAACCTATGTGGGCCAGAATCTTGGTGCAAAAAAATACCAGAGGATTCGAAAAGGCGTGCGCAGCGGCACTTATATGGCAGTGCTCACTTCGGCTTTCATTTCCGGCATGATGGTACTGTTTGGACGTAATGTACTGTCCCTGTTTGTATCCGGTGAACCGGATCAGACCCGACAGGTATTGGATATAGCATATAAGTATTTGTTTATCATGGCTGTCTTTTTGTGGGTGCTGTATCTGCTGTATGTGTATCGTTCCGCTATCCAGGGCCTGGGTAATACTTTGATTCCGCTTGCCAGCGGCATTGCAGAATTTATAATGCGTGTCAGTGTTGCGCTGCTGCTGCCAAAACTGATCGGTGAAGATGGAATATACTATGCAGAGATCTGTGCATGGAGCAGTGCAGCTGTTTTATTATTCGTAAGTTATATGATCATTATACGGAAATATAAAGAAGTCACCGTTCATACATAATGTTATTTACTTAAGAGATTTATAATAATACAGGCAGAAAATATCCGGGTTTCACTATGAAATGTTCAGATATTTTATATTTGACAAAAAACTATTTATATAAAAAGAAAAGTATGATATTATAATATTTATTCATTGCAACTATGAAAATTGAATAGTCAGAAGGGTGTACAAAGTACTTAATAAGGAATCTGGTGAAATGCCAGAACAGCCACCGCTACTGTGACAGGGACGAAAACCAAAATATCACTGGAGAGATCCGGGAAGATGGTAAGTAGGAAGAACTGGAGTCAGGAGACTTGCCTTTTTGACAGAAGAATTCTGATTCGGATGGGATACAGAAGGAATAAGCTCTGCTTGAGGTAGAGGTTTGTTTTTTGTGCTGATATGATGCTGGATCATATCAGCTTTTTTTATTTTAACCGAATAAACAGATGAAAAATGAGGAGAGATGAAGATGGGAAAAGTAATTGCAAAGCGTTTTATATTTATGATTCCGGTAGTGCTGGCGGTTACATTTATTATTTTTATGCTGAGTTTTATATCGGCAGGTGATGCTGCCAGAGTGCTGGCGGAGAAAAAATATGAGCATCCGTCACCGGAGCAGGTAGAAGAAGTACGGCATGAGGAAGGACTGGATCAGCCGGTGCTGGTACAATACGGGAAATGGCTGGATCAGGCACTTCATGGCGATTTTGGAAAATCATATTCTACCAGAAAACCGGCTTTTGAGGAATTAAAAAGATATTTTCCACAGACATTTAAACTGGCAGTTACTTCGTTTTTATTGTTGATGATCGTATCAGTCCCTCTTGGAATTTTGTCGGCAATTTATGAAAACAGAGTTCTGGATAAAGTCATTCGCATTTTGTCGTCCCTCAGTGTATCTATGCCGTCTTTCTGGATCGGTCTGATGCTGCTCTATATATTTGGAGTAAAGCTAAAAGTGATTTCCGTGATCGGAGGAGATGCCGGAGGCATCCCGATTCTTGCGGCATTTGCCATGGATATCAGTTTCTTTGGAATTATGACGAGATTGATCCGTACCAATATGATACAGGTGCTGAAGCAGGATTACATACGTGCCAGCAGAGCTAAGGGATTGTCATCTGTAAATGTAATTTTGCGTCATGGTCTGAAAAATATCCTGATTCCTGTGCTTACACGTCTGGTATCAATTGTGATCGGTTTTTTCTGTGGCTCAGCTGTGATAGAAAGTATTTTTTCAATTCAGGGAATCGGAAATCTGGCATTGAAATCCGTGATCTCAAAAGACACTCCGGTGCTGCAATGTTTTATCTTTATTCTGGCTGTTGGCATTGTAGTATTAAATTTTCTTGTGGATATCGCCTATTCTGCGATTGACCGGCGAATCCAGTTAAAGTAAAGGAGAGATCATAGAATGGGAAGCAGAAGAAAGCAGAAAACAGAAAAAAGCATGATCCAGAATCTGTACTGGAAACAGGTATTCCGGTCACCGAAAACAAAAATAGGATTGATGGTGGTCATAATTTTTGCATTGGCAGCTATTTTTGCACCTGTACTGGCGCCGCATGATCCACTGCTTGTGGATGTTTCGATAAAATTAAAGAATCCGTCGGCGGCATATCCTTTAGGTACTGATCAGCTGGGACGATGTATTTTATCAAGACTTCTCTGGGGCAGCCGGTATTCACTGAGCTATAGCTTTACGGTGCTTCTGATCACCGTATGTGTCGGGGTGCCGATCGGACTGTTTGCCGGATATGTAGGTGGAAAAATCGATTCCATAATTATGAGGATCATTGATGTATTTATGGCTATGCCGGTCTTTATTGTGGCACTTGCCATTGCAGGAACCGTAGGAGCCAGCGGCGCTCATCTGATCCTGTCCTTATCGGTCGTATCCTGGGCAGAATATGCAAGGCTTGCCCGAGCATTGACACTTCAGGAAAAAAATAAAAATTATATGACCGCACTAAAAGCCGGCGGCTGCGGCCACGCAAGGATCATATTTAGGCATGTATTGAGAAATATCCTGCCATCTGTAATCGCACTGGCAACAATGGAAATCGGTTCGATCATTCTGTCAATTGCCGGTTTTTCCTTTATCGGCCTTGGTGTGCAGGCACCGACACCGGAATGGGGGATCATGCTCAGTGACAGTAGAAGTTATATTCAGACTTATCCAAGACTGATGTTTTATCCGGGCATACTGATCATGATCATTGTTCTGGCATTTAATTATCTGGGGGAGGGAATACAGAATGGAACAGCCCAAAAATGATGTTCTAAAGGTAAAAAGACTACATGTGGAGTTTCAGACTTCTCACGGAATGGTTCATGCAGTAAAAGATGTCAGCCTGGAAGTAAAACGCGGAAGGATCCATGCTCTGGTGGGAGAAAGCGGAAGCGGCAAGTCAGTTACCTCTCTGACGATCATGAATCTGCTTGCAGGAAATGGAAAGGTGATATCCGGAGATGTGACACTGAACGAAAAGAGTCTTCTGAAGTTATCAGGAAAAGAAAAACGACAGTTATACGGAGACAGGATCGGAATGATCTTTCAGGATCCGACCGCTGCTCTCGATCCGCTCTTTACAGTTGAACAACTGCTTCTGGAAGGACTGAGAAAACATCGCAGAATGAGCAAAAAACAGGCAAGGGAAGCAGCGTTGGAAAGTCTGCGGATGATGAATCTGCGTGATCCGGAAGAACTGATGAAGAAAAAACCTTACGAATTGTCTGGTGGTATGTGCCAACGTGTTATGATCGCCATTGCCATGTCCATGAAACCGGATTATCTGATCGCAGATGAGCCGACGACAGCCTTGGATGTAACCGTACAGAAGCAGATCCTGGAAGAAATCTATCAGCTATCCAGGAAAGAAAATCTGGGCGTGTTATTTATTACGCATGATCTGGGTGTGGTGGCAGAGATCGCAGATGATGTTTCGATCATGAAAGACGGCGAAATAGTGGAAAACGGAACGGTTGAAGAGATCTTTTATCATCCGCAGCATTCATATACAAAAAAACTGTTGGATGCAGTTTTATAGGGGAAAAGTATGAGTACGTTACTAAAGACAGAACATTTAAAAAAATATTATGGCAAGAAAAAAATTGTGAAGGCAGTGGATGATGTAAGTCTGGAAATCCATGCAGGATCATCCATGGCCCTGATCGGTGAAAGTGGAAGTGGTAAAACTACATTCGGAAAGCTGATCGCCGGCCTGGAGAAACCTACAGATGGAAAATTCTGGTTTCAGGGACAGGAAATGCAGGATTTGTCTGAAAAGCAGTTTCGTCCATATCGCAAGAATCTTCAGATGGTCTTTCAAAGCAGCAGCGGGGTATTTGATCCCGGTTATACCATTGGAGAAAATATTCTGGAAATTTTGAAATTACATGAAAAACTGCAAGAGGGTGAGTATGAAGAGCGAGTAAAGGAGGCTTTGATCCAGACGGGGCTTGATCCGGATATCCGAAACCGTTATGTTGGACAGATTTCAGGAGGTCAGTGTCAGAGAGCTAATATTGCGAGAGCATTGGTATTAAGACCGGAACTTGTGATCTGTGATGAACCGGTATCCAGTCTGGATTATTCCATACGAAAGCAGATCCTGCATCTGTTAAATGAGCTGCAGGAAAAATATGAGATGACCTATTTACTGATCACTCACGATCTGTCCAACGTTCCATATCTCTGCAAAGAGGTGGCTATTATGTATCAGGGACGCGTGGTCGAGTTTATTGATCATACGGACAGCTTAAAGGAGACTGCCGTACATCCTTATACAAAAGATCTGTTTGATTCTATTCCGGTAAAAGAACCGAAAATGCGAAGAATCGGATCGCAGGAAAAGAAAATATTTTCAGATACCATTCCGGAACAGGGCTGCCCATATCAGAACCGGTGCAGAAGATGTACAAATATATGCAGAGAGCATATACCGGAATTGACAGAAATTGAAACAGGACATTTTGCGGCATGTCATATGCTGTAAAATATAAAACAAACAAAGGAGAGGAAGAAATGAAGAAAAGACGTGTAGCAAAATTGATAGTATTGAGCATGGTGGCGGCAACTTTACTGACAGGTGTCAATGTACAGGCAAAAGAGGAAAAAGTAGTTACGGCAATGACATCCATTGATCTGACTCCTGAACTTTGTGACCCTATAAAAAGTGGTCCGGACTTTCGTCTTTATGAAATGATCTATGATCCACTGGTGCGTTATGGTGAAAATGGAGAAATTAAACCGGCATTGGCAGAATCTTGGGATATCAGTAAAGATGGCACAACCTATACGTTTCATTTAAGAAAAGATGTGAAATTCTCAGACGGTACAGTGTTTAATGCAGACAATGTGATGTGGAATTATAACAGATGGGTGGAACAGGATGTGACCGGTAACTTTTCAGCCAAACTGGAAAATGTTACAAAGGTAGATGATTATACTGTAGAATTTAAGTTCGCAGAACCATGCTATACACTGCTGATCGAATTCAGCTATCCAAGACCATTCCGTTTCACCTGTGAAAGTGCACTGGATGAAGACGGAGAATTTTGTCAGGAAGTGGGTACCGGAATGTGGATGATCGACAGTTATGAAAGCGGTCAGGAGGTTGTCCTGGTACCAAATCCTAATTATTACGGTGAGAAACCAAATATTGATAAAGTAGTTCTGAAACAGGTGGTAGACGGTGATGCCAGAGTGATGGCGCTTCAGAGTGGAGAGGCAGATCTGAATCTTCAGGATATTCCATCCGAAAGCTTCAGTATTATCCAGGCAGATAAAAATTTATCGACAGAACAGCAGGTTTCCACACTTTCTTACTATCTGATTGAAAATTATGATACACCGGCGCTTCAGGATATAAACGTACGTCAGGCACTGAATTATGCAACAAATAAAGAAAGCATTGTAAATGATCTGCTGGATGGTTACGGCAATCCGGCAACCGGACTTATGTCTCCGACAGTTCCTTATGTAACAGAAGAAAACAGCAAGGGCTATCCATATGATCCGGATAAAGCAAAGGAACTGTTAAAGGAAGCAGGATATGAGGATACAGATGGAGATGGTATTGTAGAAAAAGACGGAGAACCACTGAGCCTCAGACTGGTATTCCAGACTGAAGAATATGCTTCATGGAAATCTCTTTGTGAATTCCTGAAATCTGAATATGAGAAGGTCGGTGTAGGTATTGAACTGGTAGAAAAAGAATCCGCAGCTTACTATGATGAGATCTGGAACACCAGAGATTACGATCTGTGCATTTACCGCAGCTATGAAGATTCCTGGATGCCTCATGGATTCCTAAAATCAATGTTCTATGCGGAAGATGGAGCAAAGGCAGTAAACTGGTACGATGAGGAGCTGAACAAAGATCTCGGAGAAGTATTAAAGACACAGGATGAAGAAAAGCGTACGGAATTATACGATAAGATCCTCACACGTATCAATGATCAGGCAGTAACAGTGCCGCTGTATTATCCGAACCGTGATTATATCTATAACAATACCAGACTGACCAATGTAGAGCTTGCACCGACTGCCTATGAAGGCATTAACTGGGCAACACTGGATGTAGTGGAGTAAAAAATGTTTGAAAAGATCGAGAATAAATGGACAGAAGATTCCGGTGATTATGATGATATGATCCAAAAACAATTGAGTAACAAAAGAACGGTATCTTACTGGACAAAAGAATTGAAAAGACTTCTTGGACCTGAGCCCCTTCGTATTTTAGAAGTGGGCTGCGGCCCGGGTTTTATGAGCATCATAGCAGCGCGTCTGGGACATGATGTAAAAGCGATCGATGGTTCATCAGGAATGGTAGAAAAAGCCAGAAGGAATATGCGGCAGTATCATCAGCAGGTGGAAATCTGTGAGGAAGATGGTGTAACTTTGCCATTGGAACAGGAACAAAGCTATGATGTGATACTTTCCAGAGATGCGGTGTGGACATTATATGATCCGGAAAAAGCTTTCAGACGCTGGAAGGCTGTATTAAAACCAGGTGGAAGGATCATTTATTTTGATGGGGACTATCGGACCGTCGAACCCACATTAAAAAATAAGATCCATATGAAAATTGCTGATTTTCTTATTTATGTTACAGAAAGAAAAACATATGGATCTGACGTGAAGGAAAACAGCGGAATTTATGAAAAGCTGCCATTTACATCGCAGAAGCGTCCGGAAGCGGACTTTCAGATATTAAAAAAGGTACGCTTTGCCAGGATCCAGATCAGAGAGAACCGCTGGCTAAACAGACCATGGACGATGGATTTCTGGAAATACGGATATCAGGGAAAAAAATTTATTGTAGTAGCCACAAAGAAGGAGAAGTGACATGCAAAACGATAAGATCAAAGAGTACTGGGAAGGAGAAGCTGGCATTTACAGCGAAGGGATCAAGGCAGAATTGAAAAGTGAAACAGCAGAAAACTGGAAGAATCTGATTCTGGAGTATGCGCCGGAAAAAGAACATCTGGAAGTACTGGACGTAGGCTGCGGGCCGGGATTTTTTGAAATTATGCTGGGAAAAGAAGGACATCATGTGACCGGGATCGATATTACTGAAAATATGATCCATGAAGCAAAGGAAAATGTAAAGGCAGCAGGTTTATCCGCAGATTTGATGACTATGGACTGCCACAATCTGAATTTCCCGGATGAGACATTTGATATGGTTATCTGCAGAAATATCACATGGACGCTGGACGATCCACAGAAGGCTTACAAGGAGTGGCTGCGTGTACTGAAAAAAGGCGGACGTCTTTTGGTATCGGACGCCTGCTGGTATCTGCATCTTTATGATGAAGAAAAGAAAAAGATTTACGAGGCACATGATGCTGCTATGTGGGAAAAATATGGAAGAGGTATCCATGCTCATGAAGATGCGGAAACAGGGAAAGAGCTCAGCAGTAAGCTGTTTATGAGTGATAAAAAGCGTCCGGTATGGGATCTGGATTACATGATGGAGATCGGCTTTTCCAAAGTGTTTGCCCTGAAGGACATCAGTGATATTTCCAGAACTTCCATGGAACGTGAGCTGAATAAGCTGACACCTCAGTTTTTAGTGGGTGGAGAAAAATAAGCGGACCGGCGTTAAATAAAACGCTGGACCCGCTCCATTGTGGTTTTTAGAATAAAGATATCCGTCAGTACATCACCGGTTTCCAGAGAATGGTTGGCGTTTTGGGTGAGAAAGAGAGGTACATCTTTCTGTGCTGCCAGTTCTCGGATGGAATTGGTTTCGGCCCAGGGATCTGCGGTGCCGTGGAAGGCGATGCTTCCGGCAAGAGGGAAGGAAAAGGTCTCTGCAAGAGGCGTGAACAGGATGCTTTTTACAGTCAGATCGTGTCGGGAAGCATAGGCAGAGGAGATGACTGTACCAATGCTTTTGGAAATAAACAGAATGTTGCCATAGGAATTCCAGTCGATGCTGCCTAAGGAGCGTTCTGTTTGTTCCAGGGCAAGGTCAAAGGCCTGTTTCATTTTTTCAGGATCTCCTTTGACATTTTCCGGGAGGTTGTCATAGGATACCGTGCGGATCTGGTAGCCTTGTTTGCTGGCAAGGCGGCTGGTATAGTACAGAAGCGGCTTGTCGGCAGTGTATCCGATGCCCGGAAAAACAACTGCTAATTTCGGGGCATTTTTATCTGCTCCGGCTGTATGAGCGGAAACTTTTGCATAGAGCATCTGCAGCTGAAGCTTTTCCTGAAGTTCCTTTAAGGTAATGGAGATCGTACAGGAATCGGATGGAAGATAATCATAATCGGTAACAATGTCGTCCTCTTCCATGGAATAAACAATGTGTGAGGAACCCATGAGTTCCATGTCTTCTTCAATATCTGAAAGTAATTCTTCGTATGATTTCATTTTAGTTCAAACCTTCTTATTCAAAAAATCTTTTATTTTTACAGATGCTTCTATTATACTGGATTCATTGAATGACAGCAAGAGCCGGCAGAGAGAAGTTAAACCTTGCTTTTATCCTGCCTGCACGATATACTAATATAATACATATCTGACTAATGGAGGGTTTTACAAATGAAAATTGCAGCAACATACGATAATGGAAACATTTTTCAGCACTTTGGAAAAACGGAGTTTTTCAAGGTATATGAGGTGGAAGATAACAAGGTTGTTTCCAGTGAAGTGATCAGCTCCAATGGCACCGGACATGGTGCACTTGCAGGACTTCTTGCAGAGCAGGGAATCAGCGTTCTGATCTGTGGAGGAATCGGCGGCGGAGCACAGAGTGCACTTGCTGAGGCTGGCATTGAGTTATGTTCCGGAGCACAGGGAGATGCAGACACAGCTGTGGATGCTTATCTGAAGGGCGAGCTGGTATCCACAGGTGTGAATTGTGATCATCACCATCATGAGGATGGACATTCCTGCGGAAGCCATGAGAATGGACACTCCTGCGGCGGTCATGAAGACGGACATTCCTGCGGAGGCTGTGGCGGAGGATGTGGTTCCCAGCCATCTATCACAGGCCCTAATGTCGGAAAAACCTGCCGTACACATTACAGAGGAACCTTTAATGACGGAACACAGTTCGATTCTTCCTATGACCGTGGCGAGCCACTGGAATTCATCTGCGGAGCAGGACAGATGATCAAAGGCTTTGATGCGGCAGTTGCAAACATGGAGGTTGGCCAGGTGGTAGATGTTCATCTGATGCCTGAGGAAGCTTACGGTATGCCGAATCCGGATGCGATTTTTACACTTGAGATCGAACAGCTTCCGGGTGCTGAGGATCTTACTGTAGGACAGCAGGTATACCTCTCCAATCAGTATGGTCAGCCGTTCCCGGTTAAAGTTAACGCAAAAGATGAAAAAACCATTACTTTCGATGCTAATCATGAGATGGCAGGTAAAGAGCTGAATTTCAGAATTGAATTAGTAGAAGTGAAATAAGAAGGAACAGTGGGAGGTGCTGTATGGGAGCATATGGCATCTCCTTTTTTGCCTGAAGGGAGGAAGCTTTCCTGATGAGGATCTCTATGATACCATTTGGATTACTGTCCGGTTTTATGGATAGCAAAGAAATCCGGATCACAGAGCTGGGTGAAGATGGATTTCGATTTCGGCTGGCAGAGGAATGCCCGGAACCGGAGCAGTTTCTGATCTGTTTTTATGATATGAAAAAAGCCGGGTACAGGAGAGTGGAGATCCGGAGGTTTGGGATGAGTGCAGCAGAGGAGCAATGCCTGCAGGATCAACAGCCAGTTGAAAAGAAAACCGGAAAATATTTTTACAGGGAATATTCTGTGAGAGTGGAACAGAAGGATTATGTACAGGAGGTTCGGCGTCTGGCCGGAGAGTACAACAGATATATCCGTCTGAAGCTGGATGGAGACGATGGAGAGCTGGCGAAATCACTGACCGGTTATCCTGCGGAGCTGGATGAGATGCATTGCAGGAGTCTGGAGGAACAGAAGAAGCGGTGGTTTTTTAGAGAAAATGAAAAGGCTTCCGGAAATCCACAGGATACAATGGGTGCAGAAGAATTAAGGCTTTTGGATAATGCAGAGTTTGCCCTGGAATTAAACTGCACTTCCCTGTATGAAGAATATCTGTGCCAGCCGCTGCAGGCTTTTCTGGCGTCTTACTGGCAGAAGAATTATCTCACTCACAGTTATTTTGCAGGCCGGATACCGGACAGATTTTATATTGGAAATCAGTTCTGCCATAATTTGTTTCCGATAGAAGAGCAGCTTTTTTCTATCATGGATAAAGTGTATTCGGAGGGATCGGAGATCACACTGGTATTTTCTTATATCCGGGAATTTATGCTTTTGTCTGTGGGAAAGCTTCTGGAAAAGGTGGATAACTGGTGCTGTATTCATGGGGTGAATGTGGAAATCGTAGTCAATGACTGGGCCATGGTGGAAATGCTCTGTGGAAAAACATCCCGCCTGCATCCTGTTCTGGGCACATTGCTTAATAAACGAAAAAAGGATCCGCGAATGAAATATAAATCCGGTGATACCTTATTATTTCAGCAAAACAGCCTGAATGCGGGGTTTTATCGGGATTTTCTGGCTGAAGAATTTCATATCCACAGATACGAGTGGGAGTCCTGTGGATATCCACAGGAGCTTCCCCCGGGAAAAAACAGTCTGCATCTGCCTTTTTATCAGACAAACACTTCGCAGTATTGTCCATTGTATGCTTTGTGCACCACTGGGGATCGTGGTACACAGCAGCTTGCGGAGCACTGTCCGAAATTTTGTGAAAAATACACACTTCTTTATCCGGAACATTTACACATGGCAGGGAGGTATAATTCCCTGTTCGGTGTGGATAAAACATTTCCGGAGATACCTGAAATGTGGAAAAATATAAAAGGCACAAAGCCGGATCGCATTGTTGTTAATATATGACAGGTGATGAGCAGGCTGTGAAGGTGGAGCACGAATATCTGTTTGACAAGAATACATTGCAGAAAAAGGAACAGGACATGGATAACAGTATGAAAATAACAGCCGGGTTAGGCTCCATAGATGAATATGAACGTTTTGTGCAGGCAGGAGCAGATGAATTTTTCTGTGGCTATGTACCATTTTCCTGGGCGGAAAAATATGGCACAGTAATGCCGTTAAATCGCAGGGAGGTTCTCTGTTGTAATGTTCAGCTTGGAGCATACAGTGAGCTGGAAATTCTTTCCCGGATGGTAAAAAAATATAAAAAGCCGGTGCATCTCACCTTCAATTCCCTGTATTATCTTCCGGAACAGTATCCGGAGATCGGAGATATCATAGAAAAGTGCATGGGAATTGGATTTCGAAGCTATATCATTGCAGATCCGGCGCTTCTTGTTTATCTGAAAAACAGGGGGATTTCCTGTGAGATCCATCTCAGCGGAGAGACAGGGGAAGTGAACAGCGAAATGCTGAAGATGTTCCGGCGCTTTCCTCTGAAGAGATTGATCTTTCATCGGAAAAACACGTTCCGGGATATGCAGTCTGTTATTGCATCTCAGAGAGAAGTGGAAAAACAGGCCGGGATCCGACCGGAGGCGGGAATGGAGTTCGAGGCCTTTGTGCTGAATGAAATGTGCCAGTTTACGGGAGCATTCTGTAATTCTCTTCACTGTGATGAGATGGGATATCTTTGCAGGGTGTCCTATTGGCTTGGAACTGTACGGAATGGTGATGCTGTTCCGGAAAAAATAATGGCTCTTCAGGAGCAGGCGTGGGATCAGGAACCGGATCTGAAAGCATATGATGAATCCGGATATCTTTGTGGTGAGACAGGCTGTGGACTGTGTGCACTGTATCAGCTGAAGCAGGCAGGGATCACGCATCTGAAGCTGGTTGGCCGGGGAAACTATGTGGATCACATGGAAAAAGATATCCGGAATTTGCGAAAAGCGTTGGAAATCCTGGACGCTGCAGAAAATGAAACAGCGTTTCAATGTATGATAAAGAGAATATTGTTTCCACATGGGTGCAGTGAAAAGTGTTATTATTGATGGAAGAATATAAATATTCACAAAACCGGGATCTGGGCAGAATATACTTTCAGGAGAAATCCTGGAAATATCAAATTGCTAAGATAGTGTGAGGAGAAAGGATATAAAATGAATTTCGAGCGTGTAAAAAGAGAAGAAGCAGATACAGTTCTGAAGCTGTACCGTTCGCTGCTGGGGACGCCCTATTGTGTGTGGACAGAGGAGTATCCTTCAGAAAAAGAAGTGGAATTTGATCTTTCCAGAGATGCGCTGTTCTGTATGCGGGACGATACGGGAAATATCGCAGGTGTGATCTCCATTGATGATGATCCAAATGTGGAATGTCTCACATGCTGGTCAGAAACCATGGTGCCGTCAGCGGAGGTCTCCCGGGTGGGAGTATGTCAGGAATTTCAGAATCAGGGGATTGCCGGGAAACTTCTTAAGGGTGTGATGGAAGAACTGAAGAATCGGGGCTATAAAGCTGTACATCTTCTTGTTGCGAAGGACAATGTAAAAGCACTCCGTTCTTATGATAAGCTGAATTTTGAGAACGTGGGAGAGTGTGAACTCTGGGGACATATGTACTGGTGTTATGAGAAAGCATTATAAAAAATGAAAAACAGGTATCTTTTTGCCGGGCGGTAGATCGACCACCAATGTCAGATCGATAAGTGGTGGTCAATACACAGTCAGCAGAGAAGATACCTGTTTTTTGTTTGAAAGCAGATCAGATCCTCCGGCAGCTGTCCCTTTCGATCAGTTGGTGAGGTACAATGATCTTTGTGGCCGGAAGGCTCGGATTTTCGATATGACTGATCATCTGCGTGGCTGCTTCCATTCCAAGCTGCCCGGAGTTAATATCAATGGAGGTCAGCTGAGGCGAAGTCAGTCTGGCAAAAAGTGAGTTGTTAAAGGAAAGAATGGACAGATCCTCCGGTATGGAGATATCTGCTTCTATACAGATCCGCTCCAGGGAAAGCGCCAGAATATCATCACTGACAAGCACAGCTGTAGGGCGCTCCTCACTTAAAAGCAGCTTTCGAAGCTCCTGAAACTCATTCTGGGAAGCGGCAGGAACCTCTATACAGTATTCGGGCTGTACGGTTAATCCGTGGCTGATCAGCGCAGTCATGTAGCCGGTTTTGCGGTCTGCGGAAAAGACCAGGGAATTATCTACACCCAGATAAGCGATCTTCCGGTGTCCCAGAGCATAAAGATACTCCGTTGCCTCCTGTCCGGCCAGAAGGTTGTCATTATCGATATAGATCGTATGATTGGTGTATTGTGCCGGTTTTCCGATCAGGATATAGAGAAGTCCTTCACTGAAAAGAAAATCAATAACAGGATCATTCACACGGGAATAAAGAACAATAAATCCGTCAACCTTACCGCTTCTGGACATGGAACGTACTGCGTTAAGGATCTCTTCTTCATTCTGACCGGTAACAATGGTGCTGATATACTGATGTGCGTTACAGTAGTGGCTGATCCCCCGGATCGTCTCAAGGTAAAAGGAATTCTCGTATGTCTCCTTTGGGGACGGAGGCAGGATGATACCGATGGAGCGGGAAATCTGTGCTGCCAGGTTACTGGCCTGAAAATTCGGCTCATAGCCAAGCTCCGCCATGGCTCTGCGTACACGTTCCTTGGTTTCTTCACTGATAGATGGATTATTTTTGCAGGTTCTGGAAACGGTGGACGGGGACACCCCGGCCAGAGCTGCCACATCTTTGATGGTTACTGCCATAAATTTGCCTCCTCACGGATATGCCGGATCAAAGCGGAAGTATGCCTCTGATCCGGCTTTTTTATCTCAGTCTGATAGAGATATTGTAGTTCATAACAAGGATACTGTCAAACATATTGCACGGAAAATTGCATGAAATTGCGTAAAAACAGATGCACAGAAAATCAGGTAGTGAGATGCAGACAGATTCTGTTTGACATAATGAAAAACTGCACAAAATCAGGATGTAAAAATTGTAAGAAAGGTAGAAAAGACAAAAACGCATTGCACTTCATGCAAAATGGACGTATAATTTACGCAAACGGTTGCGTAGATTATATGAATATGCATCCGTGAGAGGATAATAGATAAGATGCTCTGAGATGCAGGGCTCAACATAAGGAGAGAAAAGATATGGATAAAAGAGCAGCCGGCATTCTGATGCCGATCACAAGCCTGCCGTCAGAGTACGGCATCGGATGTTTTTCAAAGAGTGCCTATGATTTTGTGGACTGGCTGAAGGAAGCGGGACAGAGCTACTGGCAGATCCTCCCGCTGGGACCTACCAGTTACGGAGATTCTCCGTACCAGTCCTTCTCCACTTTTGCGGGAAATCCGTATTTTATCAGCCTGAAGGCACTGGTGGAGGAAGGCGTCCTTACAAAGGAGGACTGTGATAAGGTCAGCTGGGGAAGAAGAGCAGACAGCGTAGACTATGAAAAAATCTACAAAGGCCGTTATAAGCTTCTCCGCAAAGCTTACGAAAACAGCAACATCAGCGAGAATCCGGATTATCAGAAATTTGTTGCAGAAAACAGCTGGTGGCTTTCCGACTATGCACTTTTTATGGCAGTAAAGGATCAGTTCGGCGGTGTTGAGTGGACAAAATGGGCAGAGGATATCCGCCTTCGCTGGGCAAATGCCATGGATTACTATCGCAGAGAATTATATTTTGATATTGAATTCCAGCAGTATATGCAGTTCAAATTCTATGAACAGTGGATGAAACTGAAAAAATATGCCAACGAAAAAGGTATCCAGATCATCGGAGATATCCCGATCTATGTAGCTATGGACAGTGCAGATACCTGGGCTCATCCGGAGCTTTTCCAGCTGGATGAGGAGAATGTGCCGGTGGCTGTAGCCGGATGTCCGCCGGACGGATTTTCCGCAACAGGACAGCTCTGGGGAAATCCATTGTACCGCTGGGATTACCACAGAAATACAGGATATCAGTGGTGGATCTCCAGACTGAGCTATGTATTCCGCCTTTATGACGTGGTAAGGATCGATCATTTCCGTGGCTTTGACGAGTATTTTTCCATTCCGTACGGTGCAGAAAATGCCATTGGCGGTCACTGGGAAAAAGGTCCCGGGATCGATCTGTTCCGTAAAGTGGAGCAGGCCCTTGGCTGGAAGCAGGTCATTGCGGAGGATCTTGGCTATGTGACAGATTCTGTGCGTCAGCTTGTCCATGACAGTGGATTCCCGGGAATGAAGGTCCTGGAGTTTGCGTTTGATTCCAGAGATTCCGGCTGTGCCAATGATTATCTTCCACACAACTATCCGGAGAACAGTGTGGCATACACAGGAACCCATGATAATGAGACCATCGCCGGATGGTGGAAGAGCATTATGGCAAAAGAGCGTAAGCTTGCCAGGGATTATCTCTGTGATAACTATACACCGGATAAAGAGCTGCATAAATGCTTTATCAGCCTGGTTATGAGAAGCAGTGCAAAGCTCTGTGTGATCCCTATGCAGGATTATATGGGCCTGGATAACAGCTGCAGAATGAACCAGCCTTCCACAGTAGGAAAGAACTGGAAGTGGAGGATCCGCAAAAGGGAGCTGACTGTGAAGCTTCAGAAAGAGATCCAAGGTATTGCACTTCGCTACGGACGTATGAACTGGTCTGATTAAAAGAGAGATCCAAGAGACATATTCCATTTAAACGGGACGTGAAAGAAAGTAGAAAGATTTTAGATAGAATCGTAATTTTTTATGTGATATAATGCTGTTTCGTGGAGGCAGCTGTCAGTAAAAGGTAAGGCTGACAGCTGCCTTATTGTATTTTTAGATCTGCGGTAAATGATAAAGTGATACATTTATATATGCAGAAGATCAGAAGAGAGTGTCTGATCTGTAGCAGTGGATAATCCTGAATAACGGAAGATTTTTTACAATAAGGGGAGAATTATGACAGGAAAAACACACGCGGCAGTCGGACTCGGAACAGTGCTGGCAGTTACACAGCCCTCTACGGTTTCCGGTCTGGTACTTGCGGCAGGAACAGGAATGCTTGGAGCATTGATCAGCGACATTGATGTAGGAACCTCCAAATCCCATAAGGATGCGGACCGGATCACACTGATCGCGGTACTGCTTGTGGCAGCAGAGATCGCATTGAATTATTTTTATGATTTTTCTATCTGGGAAAAGATCCGCAATAACCAGTCTATGGCGCCGGTTGCCATGGGAGTTATTATTTTTATTGCAGTCTGCGCCTTTGGAAAAAATCAGCCGCACCGGTCATTTATGCATTCGATCATGGCTATGGCCATTTTAAGTGCAGCCATATCCATGGTGTCCGTGAAGCTGGTCCTTTATTTTGTGGTTGGATTCGCATCACATCTGGTGCTGGACTGCTTTAACCGGAAACGGGTACGGATCCTGTATCCGCTGCCGGGCGGCATTGCGCTGGATTTCTGTAAGGCAGGAGGCTTTGTGGATTCCCTGCTTTTTAAGCTTGGATCTGTAGCTGTGATCTTTGAGATCGTATATCTGGCTGTGCAGATGGGAGAGAACTGGAAGCTTTTTCGAATGTAGAGGATGTTTTATTTACCGATTACGGATAATTTTATATGGGGCAGATATTGTTAAGCCAAAAAAGGAGCAGATTTTCCAAATACGGAAGATCTGCTCTTTTTAACCGAATCAAGGGAGTTCCCTGTTTCAATTACGAATATCCGCCTGACGGTTTATAAGTGTGATCATTTATTCTTTCTGATCCTGCAGGCGCATGCTGTGTAAAGTACGTCTGTGGAAGAGTTCAGTGCTGTCTCACAGGAATCCTGGATCACGCCTACGATGAAACCGACACCAACTACCTGCATGGCAACATCATTGGGGATTCCGAAAAGGCTGCAGGCCATCGGGATCAGAAGAAGAGAACCGCCGGCAACTCCGGAAGCACCAGCCGCGCTTGCAGCAGCCAGGATGCAGAGGATCAGAGCGGTCGGGAAGTCTACGCTGATACCGAGTGTATGTGCAGCTGCCAGAGCCATGATGGAAATGGTGATCGCTGCACCACCCATGTTGATGGTCGCACCAAGAGGGATGGAGATGGAGTAGGTATCCTCATCAAGTCCGAGATCCTTGCACAGCTCCATGTTTACCGGAATGTTGGCGGCAGAGCTTCTTGTAAAGAAGGCTGTGATACCACTGTCCTTCAGGCAGCGCAGAACCAGCGGATACGGATTCTGGCGTGTGCAGATGAAAGTAATGATCGGGTTGATCACCAGTGCAACAAAGAGCATGGTTCCCACCAGTATACAGATCAGACGGCCATAGCTTAACAGTACGCCAAGCCCCTGCTCGGAGATGGTTGTGAAGATCAGGCCCATGATACCAAATGGAGCAAGGCTGATGATCCATCTTACGGCTGTGGAGGTTGCATCGGAAATGTTTTCGATGACAGTCTTGGTAGTTTCACTTGCGGCCTTCAGTGCGATACCGAAGATGATGGCCCATGCAAGGATACCGATATAGTTGGCGTTGACAAGTGCGTCAACCGGGTTGGAAACAATGTTCATCAGAAGGTTTTTGAGGACCTCTGCAACACCGCTTGGCGGAGTGACGTCGGAAGTATTTGTACTTTCGGAAAAAGTCAGCATGATCGGGAACAGGCGGCTGGAGATCACAGCTGCCAGTGCTGAGAGTATATTTCCCAGAAGATAAAGTACAACAACGAATTTCATGTTTGTTTTCTGGCCTTTTCCCATGTGGCACAGAGAGCTCATTACCAGGAAGAACACCAGAAGCGGAGCAATTCCACGAAGAGCACCGACGAACAGATCACCGAGAATGGAGATCACAGATGCCTGAGGGATCGCAAGTCCGAGAATGATACCAACGATCAGACCACAGATGATACGCTTGATCAGGTTGATGCTGTTCCATTTTTGAATCAGTTTTTTCATAACTAGTTTCCTCTTTCCTATTGTGTGAGTGTGCTAAAAAATGCTGAGCCGCAAAGCAACGATCCAGTGTAAAGGGCGGATCGTTCTAAGTGGTATTACTGCATCGCGTAAAAGCACAACAGGATAATTATATACAATTATGTCCGCCTTGTAAAGACAAATGTACATAAAACGCGAGAAAGATATAAAAAGCGCCAGATCAATGCTTCGTCTGGCGCTATATATTTGAAGTATCAGGTCCGAATTTTCCGGAAGCTTACAGCAAAGAACAGAACCTCCGCAAAGCCTGTAATTCCCCATGAGAAAATATACAGGAGATAAAGTGAGGAAATGGTCTGGAAGTGTGCAAACACCGTATAGAACCAGATGACACGGAATACACAGGATCCCAGAATGATGATGATGGTCGGTGGGATACTTTTTCCGATGCCACGGGAAGCGGCGATACTGCAATCCATAAAACAGCTGAAGGCATAGCTGAAGCCCATGATCCGGATCCTCTCCATGCCGGCATCGATGACTGCCGGTTCTGTGGCAAACAGTGACAGAAACTGCGGACCGAAAACAAGAAGCAGTCCACCAAGGATCGCACCTGCGATGAAGGCATAGGTAAGGCTGATCCCATAAGTCTTCAGCATACGTTTTTTATTTCCGGCACCCCAGTTCTGACCGATGAAGCTCGCGCATGCAGTATAGAAAGCAAACATGACGTTGTAGATCAGAGAGTCTGCATTTGCGGCAGCGGCATTTCCGGAAACCGTGACTGCATCGAAGGAGTTGACACCGGTCTGTACGAACAGATTTGCGATGGCAAAAATCCCGTTCTGCAGACCTGTGGGAATACCAAGAAGCAGTACTGCTTTACAGGCCTTCGGGTGAAGACGGAGCTTACGCAGGGATACCCTGCATTCGTCTTTTCTCCGAAGGAGGTGGATCATTACCAGCGCTGCGGAGATATACAGTGCGATCGCGCTGGCAGTTGCCACACCTGCGGCGGCCATATGACAGACGATAACGAAAAACAGATTCAGAAGAACGTTGATCACTCCGGCAATGGAAAGATAGATCAGCGGTCGCTTCGTATCGCCGCGGGCACTTAATACGCCATTACCGAAATTGTATACAGCCATGGCCGGCATACCCAGAGCATAAATCTTCATATATAAAACAGCCTGGTCCATCAGCTCCGGTTTCGTATTCATCATGGACAGCATCTGTCCGGAAAACAGAAGACAGACGACACAGACCAGAAGTCCTGCGATGGCACAGAGAAGAAGAGATGTATGGATCGTTTCTTCGGTACCTTTTCTGTTTTCGGCACCAAGTTCGTGTGCTACACGAACATTGACTCCGGCGCCCATGCCGATCAGGATTCCGGTAAATAAAGTGACCAGCAGAGTTGTGGAACCCACAGCTCCAAGTGCCATGTAATCTGCAAATCGCCCCACAACCGCAACATCACTTAAATTAAAAAGAACCTCCAACACCTGGGACCCCATCAGGGGAAGGCTAAAGAGGAGGATATTTTTCCAGAGAGAGCCGGAGGTCATCTCAATGGAAGACGTTTTCTTTTTTTCATTTTCACACATAGTTTACCTCATAAAAATTATAAAAAATTCCTTCATCCAAGGTATACAATACTATGTTGGAATAGGTTTGTAAAGAGGGGAAAATAGCTCTTTTACCAGGCGCAGAGGTTTGTTTTTATTTATAGATTCTACATTGATTTCAGTACGAACAATGATATAATAAATGAGAGCAATAAGAAAGTATTTTCAGAAATATTGGAAATATAAAATACAGCAGACTAAGGAGGAACTCAATACAATGAAAATCGGAAATGATATTTATTATGTAGGAGTAAACGATCATCAGGTAGACCTGTTTGAGGGACAGTATGTAGTGCCAAACGGAATGTCCTACAACTCCTATGTGATCAAAGATGAGAAGATCGCAGTTATGGACACTGTAGATGCCGGCTTCACAGAAGAGTGGCTGGGAAAAGTTGCAGAGGTTCTGGATGGTGCGAAACCGGATTATCTTGTAGTCCAGCATATGGAGCCGGACCATGCAGCAAATATTGAGAATTTCATGAAAGCATACCCGGATACAACTGTTGTTGCCAACACAAAGACCTTTACCATGATGGAGAATTTCTTCCGTGGAATGGATCTGGAAGGAAAGAAACATATTGTAGCCAACGGTGACACCCTGACACTTGGAAAACACGTCCTTACCTTCGTATTTGCACCGATGGTTCACTGGCCGGAGGTTATGGTTACATATGACAGCACAGACAAAGTTCTGTTTTCCGCAGACGGCTTTGGCAAATTCGGAGCTCTTGATGTAGAAGAGGACTGGGACTGCGAAGCACGTCGCTACTATATCGGAATCGTCGGAAAATACGGTCCGCAGGTACAGAAGCTTCTCAAGGTAGCAGCAACTCTTGATATCCAGACCATCTGCCCGCTCCACGGACCGGTCCTTACCGAGAATCTTGGACATTATCTGGAGAAATATGATATCTGGTCTTCTTATAAAGTAGAGAGTGAAGGAGTAATGATCGCCTACACATCTGTATACGGACATACAAAGAAAGCAGCAGAGCTTCTTGCACAGAAGCTGGAGGAAAAGGGCTGCCCGAAGGTTGTTGTCTGCGATCTTGCAAGAGAAGACATGGCAGAGGCAGTGGAGGACGCTTTCCGCTACGGCAAGCTGGTACTGGCCAGCATTACATACAACGGAGAAGCATTCCCGTTTATGCGTACATTCATCGAGAACCTGACAGAGCGTAATTACCAGAACCGCACCATCGGCCTCATTGAGAACGGAAGCTGGGCACCGACTGCAGCTAAAGTCATGAAAGGAATGTTCGAGAAGAGTAAAAATATCACATGGCTTGAGAACAATGTAAAGATCATGTCTTCCCTCAGTGATGAGAATGCGGCAGAGATCGATGCAATGGCAGAGGAGCTCTGCAAGTAATTTCTGAATACCAGAACAGCTTATAAAAAATAAAGATATAACATAATAAAAAGACGTGGATCCGTAAGGCCACGTCTTTTTTATTTACCAAGTAACAGTTACATCCTCTTACACCACATAAATCCATAAGCCGGAAGCTCCACGTCCTTAAGCTCCAGTGTCTGGTCAGTGATCAGATCGCGGAAGGTTCCTTCCTCCTGCATCCAGGCAGTTTTTTCACTGTCACTGAAATTGAAGATTCCGATGAAACGTTCGTTTCCTTTCTGGCGAAGGATGCAGAGAATGCTGTCATCATGAACATCGTATGTATATACATCACAGTCCTTATCAAAAACAGATTCCTGGCTGCGGATCTGCTCCATGCGGCTAAGAGTCTGGAAGATCTGTCCCTCAACGGAGGATTTGGAGTTTCTTTTTTCGGCAAGCTCCCACTGGAAAGCACCACGGTGGATATAGCGGGAATCTGCAGCCTTATCCGGATCCTCTTTATAGGAATAATCATTGAGACGTCCGATTTCATCGGAGCTGTAAAGCATCGGGATTCCGGACTGGGTAAGCATATATGCGTGAAGCATCAGATCCTCGCGGATACCTCTTTTCAGCTTCTCGTCATCTTTTTCAAAAAGAGCAGCCTCGATCCCGCACATGGAAGCAGTAGTTCCACAGAAACGAGCATCCTGAGTTACCGGGTCATCATTATAGAGCTCTCCGCGGCTGTCGCTTCCCGGATGCTTTCCTGTAAAGAAATTATTCAGGTAACGCTTATGGGATGGCTCATCCATGCCCCATTCTTTCAGGGTGGCGAAATCAAGTCCCCAGCCGATATCGTCATGGCAGCGGAGATAATTCAGGAAGGTGTACTGCTTCGGAAGGCTGTTTACAATATCCATCTGTTTTTTCAGAAGGCGGATATCACGAGTGGCAATGCTGTTCCAGGTTGTAGCCATGGTTGTTACATTGTAAAGCATATGGCATTCCGGTTTCTCTACGGTTCCGAAATAGGGAACAACCTTCTCCGGCTCCATAACGACCTCACCCAGAAGTACGACACTTGGGCAGACGATCTCGGCGATCATACGCATCATACGAACGATCGTATGCACCTGCTTCAGGTTACGGCAAGGAGTTCCCAGTTCCTTCCAGATATACGGAACCGCATCGATACGGATCACGTCCATTCCCTGGTTTGCAAGGAAGAGGAAGTTGTACATCATCTCATTGAAAACACGGGGATTGCCGTAGTTCAGATCCCACTGGTACGGATAAAAGGTAGTCATGACATAGTGACCGATATCCGGAAGCCAGGTAAAGTTCCCCGGAGCAGTGGTCGGGAATACCTGAGGTACGGTCTTTTCGTACTCGTCCGGGATCTCACGGTTGTTGTAGAAGAAGTAACGGCTCATATATTCGCCGTCACCCTGGCGTGCTTTTTTTGCCCACTCATGATCCTCGGAAGTGTGGTTCATAACAAAATCCATACACAGGTTCATTCCGTTTTTGTGGCATTTATCTGCAAGGGCAGCCAGGTCCTTCATGGAACCAAGGTCCGGGCGGACTTTGCGGAAGTCGGCTACTGCGTAACCACCGTCGGAACGGCCCTTCGGAGTGTCCAGAAACGGCATCAGATGCAGGCAGTTCACGTTGCATTCCTTAAGATATGGAAGCTTGGCAGAAACTCCCTTGATGTTGCCGGCAAAATTGTCAATATAGAGCATCATGCCAAGCATATCCTTCTGGCGGAACCAGTCCGGATTTTTTTCTCTTTCCAGGTCACGGTTTTTGAGCGCGCGGCGGCGTGCTGTAAAATACTGGTACATCTGGTCGCAGAGCTCTGCAAACATATCGTCATTGTGATAAAGCTCTGTGTACAGCCAGCGAAGCTCGTCGTGATGATGGTTTAAACGTTCCTGAAAAATTTCCTGATCTTTTTTCATGATTTCCTCCCTGAATAGATATTTATAGATGTCGGGAAACCTGTCAAATATTTCCCGGCGGTAATGGTTATCTGACATTTTTCCACAGAATTATAGCATGAAGTTTCCGGTACATGAATATACGGGTTGTTATGGAATATGGAAAAATGTTGTAAGTATTTTCAGTCTCCGGTTGTCTGTCGTCGTATCAGAACCGGAGTGATCTTTTTGTGGATCGGTTTTTGAAGCGGTGCCGGTTTTCTTTTCTTCATTTCGTTCATCTGTTCCACAAGCAGTTCCATGGTAGTCTGTGCGATCACATCAATCTGCTGTCCAATAGTAGTGATCGGAATGATGGACTCCGCAGCAATGGGTGAATTATCGAATCCGATGATCTGATATTCATCCGGCAGACAGTTGTATTTCTGGAAGATCAGATTGAGAAATATATTTGCGTAAGTATCATTGGATAAAAATATGCCTTTTTTCTGACCGGAATATTTACTGTCAATATCCTGAAAGATCACACGCATCTGTTCAAAAAGCTCCTGATAGGAATCACCGGAAACATTAAGGTTCAGTTCATAAGGAACATGATATTCCCGGCATGTTTCCTCAAAGGCACGGATACGGTCATAAGCCGGAATATTCTCAGGTACATGGACATTGATGTGGATCAGTACATCACACTGATTACGTATCAGCAGAGAAGTAGCCTGCATGCCGCCCATGTAATTGTCTGTTGTAACGCTGCATATATGTTCTGCTTCACGTTCAATGGCGATCACAGGAATATTATAGGAAGCCAGTTTTTCAGAGGAAAGAGTATGGCTGAGAACAATAAGTCCTTCAATCTTATAAGCCATCAGCTCGTCCAGATACTGCATTTCTTTCTCCGGGCCGCCATCACTGACAAAAACCAGAAATTTGTAATGATAATCGGAGTAACTTCGAAGAAGCTGTGTCAGCATTTCGGAATAATAATGAAGATAAAGGTTCGGGACAATGATCCCTACAAATTCGCTTTTTCCATTGGCAAGAACCCTGGCAAGCTTGTTTTTTCTGTAGCCGAGCTCATCAAGGGCTTTTGCGATCTTTTCCTGATTTTCCAGGGTCAGAGAATCCGGATGATTGAAATATCTGGAGATCGTAGTCTTGGAAAAACCAGTGTATTCTGCAATATCGGCAAATGTTACCTGTTTTTTAGCCATAAAAAAATAGTCTCCTTTTAACAGCAGAAAGTTATGGTACGGAATGCAGATGTGATCATATAAGAGAAATCTGCAGACCGTACAAGATAATTGGATTGATGTAATTAAGTATAACAATACAGACGTTAAATAGCAATAAAAAAATAACCAGTTAAGTTACCGGTAACTTTTCTTGAATAAATTAACAAAAAAGGTTGACAGAAGCTATGTCATATAGTAGTATCAAATTATAAAGTAACCGGTTACTTTACCGGTTACTAAACAAGAACGAAAGAACAAAAAAGGGAGGAAAAGAGAATGAAAAAAGGTTCTGCGAAAGCTGTTCCGGCAGGAAAAAGAACTGCTGCAGAAAAGCTTCAGTATGTGAAAAAGAACTGGCAGCTGTATGTGTTTTTTCTGCTGCCTGCACTTCTTCTGACGATCATCTTCAAATACGTGCCCATGGGTGGCGTACTGATCGCTTTTGAGGACTACAATGTCATTGATGGTGTATTTGGAAGCAAATGGGTAGGACTGGAATACTTCCGGAGATTTCTGGCATCACCGGATTTTATGAATTATCTTGTGAACACTCTGAAACTGAGTATTTACGGACTACTGTGGGGATTTCCGATTCCGATCATCCTGGCACTTCTTCTGAATCAGATCCGGAGAGCTGGGATCAGGAAAAAAATTCAGCTTCTGATCTATGCGCCGAATTTTATTTCCGTTATCGTACTCTGCGGTATGGTTCGTATGTTTCTTTCACCGGTAGGTCCGCTGAATAAACTGATCGGTTCCGATGCCAACTGGATGACTATGCCGGCAGCATTTCGTACCATTTACATAGCCAGCGGAATCTGGCAGACAGCCGGATGGGCATCCATTATGTATACTGCAGCACTTGCCAATGCAAGTAAGGATCTGGAAGAGGCAGCAGTGGTGGATGGTGCAAATATCCTGCAGCAGATCTGGTATGTACAGCTTCCGGCTATTAAAAACATCATTGTGATCCAGTTTATCCTTCAGGCCGGAAATATTATGAGCATTGGTTTTGAAAAAGCATATGCACTGCAGACAGATATGAACCTTCCTGCATCTGAGATTCTTTCTACTTATGTATACAGAATCGGTCTTCTGAATGGAGACTATGGATATTCTACAGCAGTGGGGCTGTTTAATTCAGTGATCAATGTAATTCTTTTGATCTTTGTAAACTGGGTAGTCAAGAAACTGAATGACGGAGAGGGATTATAGGAGGTGCTGTTATGGCAAAAGCAAAGAAAAAGAAATATTCGGCATCTGACAAAGCCATTTTAGGAATCGGATACGTACTTCTGGGTGCATTTGTACTTTCCATTCTGGTTCCGCTTTTATATGTTGTGATCGCATCCTTTATGGATCCGAATGTGCTGAACAGCCAGGGGATCAGCTTTGATGTGCGGAAGTGGACGATCGATGCGTACCGCAGAGTTCTTGAAAATAATATGATCTGGAGAGGCTTTGCAAACTCATTTTTTTATTCCCTGGTGTTTACTATTATTTCAGTTCTGGTAACTCTGCTGGCAGCATATCCAATGTCCAAGAAAGAATTTGTGGGAAGAAATTTCTTCAATGTTATTTTTCTCATTACCATGTTTTTCGGTGGAGGAATGATCCCGACTTTTATCCTGATCAATCAGCTGCATCTGGTAAATACAATCTGGGCAATCCTGCTTCCGGGCGCGTTTAATGTCTGGAACATGATCCTTGCCAGAACCTATTATCAGTCTATCCCCAAGGAACTCAGAGAGGCATCTGCCATTGACGGTGCCACGGAAATCGAGCATTTTTTCAAGATCATGATGCCGGTATGCAAACCGATCATCGCAGTGCTTGCACTGTGGTCCTTTGTAGGAATGTGGAACAGTTATTTTGACGCTATGATTTATTTGAATGATGCGAAACTGCAGCCATTGCAGCTGGTACTTCGTTCCATCCTTGTACAGAATACACCGCAGCCCGGAATGATCGCAGATATCCAGAGTACTGCACAGATGGCAAAGGTAGCGGAACTTCTGAAATATGCTACGATCATTGTATCAAGTTTACCGCTTCTGATCATGTATCCATTCTTCCAGAAATATTTTGACCAGGGCATTATGGTTGGTTCTGTAAAAGGCTGATGACAGGAGGTTGATAATGATGAAAAAAAGAATGAAGGCATTATTGGCAATCGGGCTTTCTGCAATTATAATGGTATGCAGTGCCGGATGTGGAAACGGAAAAGAACACATGAAAGCAGAAACAGATCCGGATATCCCGGTGGAAGATGTGTCCTTTCCTCTGAAAGAAAAAGCAGAGCTGTCTTTTATTACCAGTGCACCTGCAACATCTACACAGGAACCTAATGAAAGAACGATTTTTAAAAGACTGGAAAAGCAGACCAATGTCCACATTGACTGGACCTGTTTTGTATCGGATCAGTTTGATGACAAAAAAAATCTGGCGCTGGCACAGTTCGGAAATCTTCCGGATGGACTTTTTAACGCAGGGATGAGTGATTATGATCTTCTTCGTTATGCCAAACAGGGAATCATTATTCCGGTAGAAAATCTCATTGATAAATACATGCCGAATCTTAAGGCTGTATTTGAAAAATACCCGGAATACAGAACAATGTGTACAGCACCGGACGGACATATTTATTCTTTCCCATGGATCGAGCAGCTTGGTGCAGGGAAAGAAGCCATTCAGGCAATTGGAGATATTCCCTACATTAATAAAAAATGGCTGGATTATCTGAAGCTGGACGTTCCGACTACAACTGAGGAACTGGAACAGGTTCTGATCGCTTTCCGCGACAATGCAGATAAACTGGAAAAGAAATTCAACATTGAGGGTGGTGTGATCCCGATGTCCTTTATCATCAATAATGGTGATCAGGATCCTGCAATTCTCATCAACGGATTCGGAGAAGGATATGGTGACACCGGTGATCATTTTGCAGTGAAAGATGATGGAACCGTTATTTATACAACTGTACAGGAAGGCTATAAAGAAGGTATTCAGTGGCTCCATCAGCTGGTAGAAGAAAAGCTGGTGGATCCGGAGGCTTTTACCCAGGAATGGTCAACTTATGTTGCAAAAGGTAAGAACCACAGATATGGTCTGTGGTTCACCTGGGATATTGCAAATATTGATAACAATGAAGATTATGTAATGCTCCCGGCGCTGGCCGGTCCGGATGGTCTTGTAAATATCACAAGACAGAATAACAGTGAAACCAGTGGCTTTGACAGAGGACGCTGCGTTCTGACTACAAGCTGTCGAAATACGGCACTGGCAGCAGCATGGATCGATCAGATGTATGCACCGATCCAGTCTCCGCAGAATAACTGGGGTACTTACGGGGAAAAAGATTCATTTAATATCTTTGAGATGTCCGAGAATGCAGAAGGTGGTCAGATGCTGAAACATATGGATCTGGGAGATGCATCTCCGGTAGAGGTTCGTGAAGCACAGTCTGTAAACGGACCGTTGGCAATACTTAACGAGTATTACGATGTATATGTAACAGAGCCGGCAGATGCAAAATGGCGTCTCGACAATATGCACGAAACATATCTTAAGGATATGAACAGTAAATATGTGTATCCGAATGTATTTATGAGTATTGATGATACCAATAAGGTATCTCAGTACGACACGGATATCAAGAAGTATGCGGAACAGAAAAAAGCAGACTGGATCCTGAATGGCGGCATCGATAAAGAATGGGATTCCTATCTGAAAAAGATGGAGCAGTATGGACTGTCTGATTATCTGGCAATCAAACAGAAATATTTTGACCAGTATCAGAAGTCTCTTAGTGAGACAGAGAAATAAAAACAGAAAAAGATACCGGTCAGAAACATAAAAAAGAAAGAGAGAGCAGAGTATGAGTGAAAAACTTGAAAAAGCACGTCTTTATGAAATAGAGGAAGCAAAAAATATCCCGCAGGAAGAGAAACCGGCCTTTCATGTATCTGCACCGGTTGGCTGGATCAATGATCCCAATGGATTTTCTGTTTTTAAAGGAAAGGTACATCTTTTTTACCAGTATCATCCTTACAGCCGTGACTGGGGCCCTATGCACTGGGGCCACAGTGTGACGGAGGATATGATCAGATGGGAGCAGCTTCCTACAGCGCTTGCACCGGATCAGGAATATGATCGAGAGGGATGCTTTTCCGGAAGTGCTATTGAAGCGGATGGAAAACAGGCCTTGATCTACACAGGAGTTACAACAGAAAAGCTGCCTGATGGAAAAGAAGAAGTCCGGCAGAATCAGTGCCTTGCCTGGGGTGACGGAAAAGATTATGTAAAGGCAGAGAAAAATCCGATAGTCACCGGAGATATGCTTCCGGAGAAATGCAGCAGAGTTGATTTCCGTGATCCGAAGGTATGGGAAGATAACGGAACATACCATATGCTCGTAGGATGCCGCAGCGAAGAAATTCCTGGACAGGTAGTTCTGTTTTCCAGTAAAGATCTGAAAGAATGGAAATTTGAAACAATTCTTGCGGAGAACTCCACAGGAGAAATCGGTGTTATGTGGGAATGCCCCGATTTCTTTCCGCTCGGGGATAAACATGTGCTGATCTGTTCTCCGCAGCATATGCGTGCAAAAGGGTATGAGTTTCATAATGGACATAATTCCCTGTATTTTACGGGAGATTATGACAGCGAAAAACATACATTTGAAAAAGACGCACCGGTAAGTCTGGACTACGGACTTGATTTTTATGCGCCGCAGACAACCCTTCTTCCAGATGGAAGAAGAGTGATGATCGCCTGGATGAAATCCTGGGATAGCTGTGTGATCAAGGAAAAGCAGAGATGGCAGGGAATGATGACTCTTCCGAGAGAGCTGGAATATCGTGACGGAAAGATCTGGCAGAAGCCAGTCCGAGAAATTGAGAATTATCGGAAAAACCGTTGCTGTTATGAGAATGTAAAAGTGGGTGAGAGCTTAAGCCTTGAAGGCGTCCGTGGCCGAATGATCGATCTGACTGTGGAACTGCAGAACGCAGATGGCATCATGGATGGAAGCAGGAACTCCGGAAATCCAAATCAGGAAGCATTGGATGTGTACAATGAGTTCCGGATCGAGCTTGCACGCAATGAAGAATATACAACGGTCTTTACCTATGATCGAAAAAGACAGATACTGGAAATCGACAGAACCTGGAGCGGGGTGCAGCGTGATGTTGTATGTACAAGAAAGCTCCAGATCACAGATGACAGACAAAATCTGAAGCTGCGTTTTATCCTGGATCGAAGCTCCATAGAGCTTTTTATCAATGATGGAAGCAAAACTGCGACTACCGTGATCCCAACACCAGTGGAAGCAGATGAGATCCTGTTTCACAGTGACGGAAATGCTGTGATCCAGGTTGAGAAATATGATATTGTGTTGTAGAAGCCTCTCAAATATTGACAATTTCTCTATTTTTGTATAACATAGGGGAAGTTGCTTACGCCGGATCAGGAGTTATTCGTATCTCCTGATCCGGCATATATTTACAGGAGAGGAACACAGGAATGTTTTATCAGTTAAAAATCACAAGAAAAGGAACGAAACCGCCGGTATGGAGACGTTGTACTGTTGCGGCTGACGTTACATTTGCAAATATGGCAGCCATGCTTGAAAAACTGGTTCAGTATCCGGCAGGCAGCCTATATGAGATTGAATTTTTTCAGAAAAAAGTACAGATCCGTGAGAACGGTGACGGAGAAGCGAAGAATAATTTCACATTATTAAATGCAGGCGAGACAGAGACTGCAGAGCTTATGGATTCCGAGAAATGGTTTACCTTCCGTCAGTATGGTGCGGATAAGGAAGCTCCGGAATACAGAGTTGATATTGAGAAGAAAGACGAGGGAACAGCAGAAGCTCCTTCTATTGTAAAAGAAGTAAAGGGTGAGGATGATCCGTACTGGACAGAGGCACCAGAGCTGGGATGCACTGCAACAGTTGAAACTGAGGCGGAAACAGCCAAAGCATCGGAAGACATTGCTGCAACAGTAGCGGCAGTAGAGGCAGCAGCCAGAGCTGCAAAAGCAGATGAGGCAGCCACAGGCAGCAGAAGAAATCCTACAGTAAAAGATTTCCTCATGTCCTATCGTAAAGAAGACCTTCTCAGCATTGCAGGTGAGCTTGGACTTCACTGCAAGGGAATGGATCAGGAAGAGATCGCCGCAAAGGTTGCCGCAGAGGTTCTTAAACCGGAGGTTATGAAAGCAAGCTTCCTCGTAGCAGACGATCAGGAGGTACTGGCTTTTGAGGCGGCTATTCAGAGAAAATGCTTCCATGTTGCAGAGGATGAGTGGAATACATTAGAATGGCTGAACGATATGGGCTACCTTGTTTCCTACAGTGATGATTACGCAGAAGTTCCGGCAGAGGTTGTAGCTGTTTACGATCAGATCAATACACCGGAGTTCCAGACACTTCGCAGCCAAGTAAACTGGCTGAAGGATTGCCTTATTATGGTAAGCTATCTGTATGTATCTGCACCGGCAAAGACCGTATATGAGATGTTTAAGCAGAGAAAAGGCTTTGACATCGGATATGACAGCTTCATCGAGCTGTATCATACCATTCCGGAGAAGGCCTGTATCTGTGAGCTTGCGGAGGATCAGCTGATTCTGAAATCCGCACTGGTCAATAACATCTACAAGGATATCGAGAGACGTCAGGGTGGACGGAAATTCTATATTCCGTCTGTAGATGAGATCCTGGATTATTCCGAAAACGGGTATCCAACAAAATCTGCTTCTTACCAGAGACTGGGCAGATTTCTGCTGGATGAGATGAAGGTTTCCGATGCAGTGAAGGATCAGGTACTGTTCTTTATTTACAAAGAATGCTCCATGGATGGCAGAATGTCAGCGATCATGGAAAACCTGAACCAGAAGGGGATCCAGTTTAACGATGAGCAGCTTGAGAAATTTACAAAGCTGATCATGGAGGCAAACAATAACACAAGAATGCTGGAATTCCGCGGTTACACACCGAATGAGATCTCAGGAGCAGTATGGCCGTTTGCCACAGGCAAGCCGCACACTGCAATGCCGAACAGCTTTGTGCCGACAGCAATGCCGATGCAGCCGGCATCTGCAAGAAAAATCTATCCCAACGATCCGTGTCCGTGCGGAAGCGGTAAGAAATATAAGAAGTGCTGTGGAAGAAGATAATTCTGCAGAAAATTTACTGTAATTCCGGAGTTGAAAGTTCCCATAGATCGTTGCGGAGCGACTGCGCTCATGAGTGAGCAGCGAACGCGGATATCTGGTCCGATTTATCGTTTGATGCAGTATCTCCGGAAATACCATACAAATTAATATAAGACAGTTCGTTTGTACCATCCTGTCTATAAATAAAACCAGGGCTGAAGAAGATGTGAGAATCAGGGCAGACTCGTGGCGGGTCTGCCTTTTTTTATTTAAACCGGATCAAGCAGTTATTCGGTTTAAAGCTGCGTAGCGAATGCGGATCGTGAGTATCCGCCTGACATGCAGATCACAGAAGGATCAAGGCCGGGAACCCGGCTTTTTTTATTTATGGAAATATCCGGATGGTGTGACAGATTCAGAAGGAGGAAAAATTTATGTATCAGTTAAAAACAGAAGCAGATTTCGATTCGGCACACTTTCTGTCCGGTTACACCGGCAAATGTTCCAATATCCATGGTCATCGCTGGCATGTGGAGATTGAGATCGAAAGCCGGAAGCTGGAGAAAAACGGCCAGGAGCGAGGGATGCTGGTAGACTTCGGAGATCTGAAAAAGGATCTTCGGGAGCTGGCAGATTCCATGGATCACACGCTGATCTATGAAGAAAATACATTACGTCCGAAAACGCTGGAAGCACTGGATGAGGAAGGCTTTCATCTGGTGAAGGTTCCCTTTCGCCCTACAGCAGAGAATTTTTCAGAGTATTTTTTCAGAAAAATGGAAGAAAAGGGCTATCCTGTAAAAAGAGCTGTTGTTTACGAAACACCAAATAACTGTGCAGCTTACCGGGAAACGGAAGAAGAAACGGAGGCGGTATGGCTATGAGTACCTATCAGGTTGTAGAGAAATTTGTCAGCATCAACGGAGAGGGCAGACGGGCAGGAGAGCTTGCCGCTTTTATCCGGTTTAAGGGCTGCAATCTTCAGTGCAGCTATTGTGATACCAGCTGGGCAAATGAGCCGGGATGTGAGAGTGAAAGGCTGACAGAAGAAGAGATCCTTTCCTGGATCCGTGAAACAGGCGTAAAAAATGTGACACTTACAGGCGGGGAACCACTTTTACGGAAAGGCATGGAGGAGCTGATCGAGGCAATCCTGGAGGATCCATTCCGGCGGGTGGAGATTGAGACCAATGGAAGCGTAGATCTGAAGCCTTATCATATATTAAAAAAACGTCCGTCCTTTACCATGGATTATAAAGCACCGGACAGCGGCATGGAAAAAGAGATGCTCCTTTCCAATCTGGAGCTTCTGGGCAGTGAGGATACGCTGAAATTCGTGGTCAGCAGCCGCAGAGATATGGAAAAAGCTCTGGAAATCCTGGAAAAGTACAGGCTGGTCGGAAAAACGGCAGTTTATTTCAGCCCTGTTTTCGGCAGGATCCAGCCGGTGGAGATCGTGGATTTCCTTATGGAAAAAAAGCTCAACGATGTAAAGCTTCAGATCCAGCTTCATAAGGTGATCTGGGACCCGCAGAAACGGGGAGTATGACAGGAAAACATATCACAATATAACAAGAAATACCGCAGAAAAGGAGAACGCTATGAAAGCACTTGTACTTGCAAGCGGCGGTGTGGATTCCACCACCTGCCTGGGGCTTGCCGTAAACAAATATGGAAAAGAGAATGTAATTGCATTAACAGTAGCTTACGGACAGAAGCACACAAAAGAAATCGAGGCTGCCAGAAAAACAGCAGAATATTACGGAGTGGAGCATCTTTATCTGAATCTGGAGCCGATCTTCCGGTACAGTGACTGTTCGCTTCTGAAGCATTCAGACAGAGAGATCCCGCACGAAAGCTATGCAGAGCAGCTGAAGGAAACCGATGGCTCACCGGTTTCAACCTATGTGCCGTTCCGGAACGGATTGTTTCTTTCTTCGGCAGCAAGTATTGCGCTGTCAAAAAACTGCAGTGTGATCTATTACGGAGCACATGCGGATGATGCAGCCGGAAATGCATATCCGGACTGTAGCAGTGCGTTTCACAATGCGATCAACGAGGCAATCTATCAGGGAAGCGGCGGCCAGCTGAAGGTTGAGGCGCCTTTTGTCAGCTGCACAAAGGCAGAGGTCGTAAAAACCGGCCTGGAGCTGAATGTTCCTTATGAACTGACCTGGAGCTGTTACGAAGGCGGCGAAAAGCCCTGCGGTGTGTGTGGAACCTGTATTGACAGAGCAGAGGCATTCTGGCTCAATGGAGTGAAGGATCCGGCACTTGACAGATAGATCGGATCATAAATATCCGTTTGACCATAGAAAGGAAAAAAATATGAGCAGAGAAAACCTGGAAAAAGAAGGGATCACCCTTCTCGGAAATCAGAAAGTAAAATATCCGGACAATTATGCTCCGGAGGTACTGGAAACATTTTTGAACAAGCACCCGGACAACGATTACTTTGTAAAATTTAACTGCCCGGAATTTACAAGCCTTTGTCCCATTACCGGACAGCCGGATTTCGCGACGATCACGATATCCTACGTACCCGGTGAAAAAATGGTGGAGAGCAAATCTCTGAAGCTGTATCTTTTCAGCTTCCGCAATCACGGAGATTTTCATGAGGATTGCGTGAACATCATTATGAAGGATCTGATCCGTCTTATGGATCCGAAATACATTGAGGTCTGGGGAAAATTTACGCCGAGAGGTGGCATTTCCATTGATCCCTACTGCAATTACGGAAAAGCCGGAACCAGATGGGAGGAGATTGCCTGGAAACGCCTTGCAGAGCATGACATGTACCCGGAAAAGATCGATAACCGGTAGAAAAACTAAAAGTCCCTGTTTTCACTGCGAAAAGCAATGAAAGCAGGGGCTTTTTGTTTAGGTGCCTGACAGCGCAGGTTTATCTTTATGACAGCCGGATGCACTCCGATTCTGTGCCAAACAGATCAGCGATCACATCGTGCACGGTTTCGATCTTATCTGCCATATAGGCCTTTGCTCCGCAGAACAGCAGGCCGTTTTCCACGTCGCCCTTTACGGCGGCGATCAGCTTGTCTGTAATGCAGTAAGGGATCTCGCCGGGGGAACATTTGGCAAGGCAGCGGTGGCAGGGACTGTGCGGGATCTTTTCTCCGGCCATGACGTGCTGCATGAAGGGATTCATAATGGCACGTCCCGGCATACCTACCGGACTTTTTACAATGGCAATGTCGTCCTTTGCGGCGTGGATCAGGGATTCTTTCAGCCGGATGTCTGCGTCACATTCTTCCGTTGGGATAAAACGGGTGGCGACCTGAACGCCGTCCACACCAAGATCAAGGACATGCTTTACATCCTCGTGCGTGGCGATGCCGCCGGCAGCTACTACAGGGATTTCCGTGCCGAATTTTGCGGCATAGCTTTTTACAGTCTGGACGATCTTTCGGATCTCATTGTCGTAGGCTTCCGGTGTATAGGAATCCAGCTCTTCCTTGTGGAAGCCCAGATGACCGCCTGCCTGGGGACCTTCGATCACCACAAGGTCTGCAGTGCGCTTGTACTTTCTTTCCCAGTATTTCAGGATAACCTTTGCAGATTTGTCCGTTGAGACGATGGGGGCAATCTTTGTTTTGCTTCCGCTGACAAGAGCAGGGAGCTCTGTAGGAAGTCCTGCACCGGAGATGATCAGGTCAGCGCCGGCATGGACAGCGGCTTTTACATGAGATGCGTACTCCTTCAGTGCAACCATGATGTTGTAGCCGATGATACCGTCAGGAGAAATCCTGCGTGCTTTTTTCATCTCGGACAGGATAGCCCGCTGGTTGGCTTCTTCGGTATTCCGGTCGAAATCCTTTTCCCGGTAGCCGATCTGAGCGGTGGAAATGATTCCAATCCCGCCTTCCTTTGCAACGGTGCCTGCCAGACGGCCAAGGCTGATACCAACGCCCATTCCACCCTGGATCAGGGGAAATCTCGTAAGTTTATCACCGATTTTAAAATTCTTCATAATGATCAGATCCTCACATTCATTTGCTTTCGTTAAATAATTTTAGTATAAAATAGTTTTATCATCAAAGTATATCATAACAGGGGAATTTGTCAATGTAAATGTCGGTGAATCAGGGAAGTCCTCTGCTTCAATTGCGAATAGCTGTTTGACCAGATTTTGTTAAAATCCACTTTGTTGACAGAACAGAAAATATCAGGCAAATTCACAGTGATATCAGCTTTACAGAAAACTGTAAAGTGAATTAGAGGAAAAGGGAGGAACAGGTATGCGAAAAAAGACGAGTACCATCATGGCCTGGCTGCTTGCGGCGTCCGTGATAGTCACATCTCTGTCAGCGGGAACCGTGACGGCCTATGCACAGGAGGAAATGCCGCTGGCGGAAGCCGGAACCGTGACAGAGAGTGCGGAAGAGTTTGGCGACAGCAGTGACAGCATTGCAGATATTGCGGAAGAGGGCAATATTGAAGCTAAAGAAAAGGGTGAGCTGACAGCATTATGCTGTGTAGTTTCACCCTTTTTATGTGTGATGAAATTTTTAAACTGTAAAGCAGTAGGCTGTGTCCGGAATCCCTCTGGCAAAATCAGAATTTAAACAGATTCAGACCGATCTCCTGATTGAACTCACGGCCGATCTCTCCGTCGATCACCTGGATTTGGATCTCGGCAGTAGCGCTGATGATGGCACGGTTCAGATGACCGCCGTGTACATGGCCTTCCTCGTCACCGGCTGCGATATGGAGATGAAGATAAACGTCACCGTCTTTTCGGGTAACGGTACCGGTAAGTGATACGATCTCAAACGCTCCCTGGAACTGAATAGAGTGGTATTCCTTTGTCACTGTGTTGTATACGCCTGCAGTGAAATCATTGATGGCGCCAAGGCCTGTGACCTGTGCAAGGCGGATATTCTCTTTTTTTGCAACCTTGCCGATCTCCTCCAGGATCTCTTCCTTCGGATCAAGACGAAGATAGATCGTGTTTCCAAAACGTCTGTATTCCATGATAAAAACCTCCCTTTGTGTGATATTTGCCATAAACAGCGGCGGATGTTTTTATCCGCTTGTCAATAAGTATAATACATTTTAATTTTTTACGGAAGGCCAGGGAAAGAGAATGCCGGAGTCTCATGTCTGTGCGAGAGATTTTTTTGACGTCTGCTCTTAGCATTGGAGGCAGGCGGGGATACGTTTGAGGTTTCGTTAGGTGGATGTGGTTGAGGAACGCCAGAGGAAGGTGGCATCGCTCCGGGAGTGGATGCAGTCGGGGATGTTTTTTGAGGTTTTGAGAGGTGGATGTGGTTGAGGGACGCCAGAGAAAGGTGGCATCGCTCCGGGAGTGGATGCAGTCGGGGATGTTTTTGAGGTTTTGAGAGGTGGATGTGGTTGAGGGACGCCAGAGGAAGGTGGCATCGCTCCGGGCAGGGACTCCGTCGGGGGATACTACTAGGGCTCCGTGAGACGGCTAAAAGCATTGCGGCAGGGCCAGAACTCGCCTGCGGCTCAGACAGCAGACCCTGCCGCAATAACGCCGTCTCTCGCAGCCCAAGTAGTAATCACCCCTCCTCCGCAGCAGCCCGGCCCGATGCCACCTTCCTCTGGCTGACGCTTCCAGCCGACAGGAAAAAACATGCGGGGGATGAAAGCGGACTGGGCGTCCTGTCCTGAAATGTCAGACTGGTACAGAATATTCCTATAAGTATCGAAGAATACAGAAACGGGATCGGCCCAGCGTATCACCATAAATATCGAAGAATACAGGAACTAGATCGGCACAACGTTCCATTCTGAGTACCGCAGCATACAGACAAAAGTCAACAACGCAGCACACACAACAACACAGAACTCCTTCCGTGCCCAACGGGGTGGGAGCGCGAGGGAGGGCGTTCGGGCTGCGGAACTCTGAGATCGCCTTCCCTCGCACTTACCGCATTGAAAATGCGACCGGCGTAGCGCCATCCAGCGAAGAGTCTTATTATAAAAAACAACACATATAAAATAATAAACAGGAAGATAATAGCATAATGGATGAATGATAGCAGAAAAGAAATTGTCCTATAAAAACAAACTTCCAGGAAAATCTAAAAAAATTGAAATTTATGGTTGACAAGCATAACTCCCAGTGGTATTATAACTGAGCTGTCGCAAATAATTGTTTTTGAAAAGCAAACAATTAAAAAGAGTTTCAGAAAAATGAAATTCACAGTTGACAAAAGACAGAAGATATGATAAAGTATCCAAGTCGTCAACGAAACGACAACAAAATCTTAACTCAAAAATGTTTGAAAAAAACTTAAAAAGTGCTTGACAAACAAAAAGAGATGAGATAAAATAAACGAGCTGTCTGAGAGACAGACACAACAAACCTTGATAACTAAACAGTGAAACACATACGATTCTCGAAAATTTCTTTA
>NZ_QJHD01000014.1:0-110367 GCF_003184505.1 Blautia sp. BCRC 81119
GGTTTGTTTAAACCGTTCTTTAAATGTAAAGAAATTTTCGAGAATCGTATGTGTTTCACTGTTTAGTTATCAAGGTTTGTTGTGTCTGTCTCTCAGACAGCTCGTTTATTTTATCTCATTTCTTTTTGTTTGTCAAGCACTTTTTTAAGTTTTTTTCAAACATTTTTGAGTTAAGATTTTGTTGTCGTTTCGTTGACGACTTGGATACTTTATCATATCTTCTGTCTTTTGTCAACTGTGAATTTCATTTTTCTGAAATCCTTTTTAATTGTTTTTTTTTTGAAAACAATTATTTGCGACAGCTCAGTTATAATACCACTGGGAGTTATGCTTGTCAACCATAAATTTCAATTTTTTTAGATTTTCCTGGAAGTTTGTTTTTATAGGACAATTTTTTATTCTTATTTGTAATTTTTAGGATTATCTTTATTGTTGTTTATTGTGTTGTTTTTTAATAATAAGTCTCTTCGCTGTATGGCGCTACGCCGGTCGCATTTTCAATGCGGGAATATGCAGGGGGAAGGCCATCTCAGAGTTCCGTAGCCCGAAGGCCCTCCCCCTGCACCCCCACCCTCTTGGGCACGGAAATAGTTCTTCGTTGTTGTGTGTGCTGCGTTATTGACTTTTGTCTGTATGCTGCGGTATTCAGAATGGAACGTTGTGCCGATCTGGTTTCTGTATTCTTCGATATTTATGGTGATACGCTGTGCCGATCCTGTTTCTGTATTCTTCGATACTTATAGGAATATTCTGTGCCAGTCTAACATTTCAGGACAGGACGCCCAGTCCGCTTCCATCCCCCGCATGTTTTTTCCTGTCGGCTGGAAGCGTCAGCCAGAGGAAGGTGGCATCGGGCCGGGCTGCTGCGGAGGAGGGGTGATTACTACTTGGGCTGCGAGAGACGGCGTTATTGCGGCAGGGTCTGCTGTCTGAGCCGCAGGCGAGTTCTGGCCCTGCCGCAATGCTTTTAGCCGTCTCACGGAGCCCTAGTAGTATCCCCCGACGGAGTCCCTGCCCGGAGCGATGCCACCTTCCTCTGGCGTCCCTCAAAAACATCCCCGCTTGCATCCACCCCCGGAGCGATGTCACCTTCCTCTGGCGTCCCTCTCCATCCTTCTCACAAAACCTCAAAAGCATCCCCGACTGCATCCACCGAGCAATGCCACCTTCCTCTGGCGTCCCTCGACCACATCCATACACACAAAAAAAAGCCCGGCATCTTCATATTCCAAAGACACCGGACTCCCATCAGTCATATATAAGCTGGAAATGAGACTCGAACTCACGACCCCTTCATTACGAGTGAAGTGCTCTACCGACTGAGCTATTCCAGCTTGTGCTAAACACAACTGATATTATACCGTATTTTACAAAAAATGCAAGCACTTTTTCCTACAATCCACTCAAATCCTTACCCTCCAATCACCCCAACCATATTCCCATTTAATTCACAAACCATCACTCATCCCCGGAAGCCCCCTTCCTGCGAGAAGCCACCCGTTTCACAACCTTTACCGCATCCTTTACAGCCACAGATTTTTCAACCACCGTCATTTTCGCTTTATCCATACGCTTTCCCCTGCTTTTCCCCACAGTCTTTTTCACATTTCCTTTCTTCACAGAGTTTTTCTTCACATTCCCCTTCTCCGGTGTACACCCAAATACCGCCACACCATAAGCCGGAAGCTTCAGCTTCAAAGAAAACTCCCTGTTATCACACTCCATATGAACAGCCGCTTTCGCCCGTGCGTTCACCACACCCTGTCCGCCAAACTTTTCACTGTCACTGTTGAAAATTTCCTTATATTTCCCTGCAAAAGGCACACCAACCCGGTAACTGTCATAAGATACCGGTGAAAAATTACACACCGCAAGAATCGTTTCTTCCGGCTTTTCCGTCTTACGAAGAAACGCAACCACATTCTCATCATAGCTGGTAAACTGGATCCACTCAAACCCATCCGAATTACCATCCATTGCATACAACGCCGGATGATTCCTGTAAAGTTCATTCAGATCATGCAGATACACCCTCATTTCCGGCCCCACATCCCCATCCGGCGCTGTCATCTTCACACCCGGATGAAGCATCAGATAGCCATACGCAGCACGCAGCTGAGCATCCTTCTGCCTTGAAGATCCCGGAAGCTTCTCCAGAAACTCTTTTAACGTACCCACATCTCTCTTCCCCAGAGTCAGTACATAATGCTCACTATATGCATACATCATGGAAAGCGTCAGCTGATCATAATAATTTCGTCTGTCCAAAGGCTCTGCTTCCAGGTAAGAAAGAAGATCCTTTGTCCAGCCACCACTCCATTTATAGTCAAACCCCAGATGATCATTCTCCACACTGTCTGTAAGCTGCGGCCATAAACCATCCTCCTGTGCGATCAGAAGAATCCCCGGATACTGCTTCTTCACAATAGAATTCAGATGCTTCAGAAACTCCAGTGCCTGAAGATTCTCATTGGAACTATAAAGATTAACCGTCCACTGTCCCGCCTCTCTTCCAAAATCCAGATACAGCATCGCATCTACATCATCCATCCGAAATCCGTCCACATGAAATTCATCCAGCCAGAAAAACGCATTGGAAATAAGAAAATCTTTGACCATAGGACTTCCGTAATTATAAAGCATGGTGCCCCACATCGGATGAACGGCCATAGCCGGATCCTGTACTTCATAAAGAGGAGTTCCGTCAAATTTCTCAAGCCCTGCATCAAACCGCGGAAACTGAGCCGGTGTCCAATCCAGGATCACGCCAATCCCTGCCTGATGAAGATCCTCCACCAGTGTCCGGAAATCTGCCGCAGTCCCAAAACGGGTAGTCACAGCATAATACGCAGACGTAGAATATCCTCCTGAACTTCGGTCAAGATACTCCATCACCGGATGAAATTCTACATGCGTATAACCGGTTTCCTTCAGAAACTCCACCAATTCACCACTGTTTTTCCACTCTGTTACATCCGTTTCATAAATGGAAACCGGAACTTCACGGCTGGCAAACCTTTCACGTTCCTTCATCCACGCTTCATCCTGCCATAAAAACTCCCCCAGCTCTGTTACAACAGAAATCACAGACGGCGCTCCCTGGGTTCCATTTCCGTAAGGATCAGACTTCCGCTGTACATTGCCGCCTTTGATCTTGATCTCATACTGGTAAGAGGCCCCTGCCTGTACACCTGGAACAAAAATCTCAAAAATTCCGGACATTGGCATCCGATGCATCGGAAGACGCCTTCCATCCCACCTGTCAAAATCACCGATCACACTGACACGGATTGCATTGGGTGCCCAGACAGCAAAATATGTTCCTTCTACCTCGCCACAGGTCCCCGGATGCGCTCCCAGCTTCTCATATGCCTTGTAATAGACACCGGCACAAAAAGCTCGTTCCTCCTCTTCCGTGATCTGGCATGGACATTCATACGCATCGTAAAAAGTCTCTTTCCTGCTTCCTCTTATCACACGGAAACGATATTCCGGAATCCTTTTCAGTGGAAGCATTACAGCATAATAACCAGCCTCATCTTCCAGGATCATCGGATAACTCTTTTCCCCTACAACAACCTCTGCAGCATCCGCTCCCGGAAAAAATCCCTGGATCAGAACGCCATCCTCTGTTACCCTTGGCTGCATCACATCACGAGGTGATGCCTCCTCCCCATAAACGATCGCCTCGATCCGGGGCCAATCCATATATTCATACGCTTTATCAGCCATAATCGTCTCCTCCATCATATTTGTTGTTTTATAGACTAAGTTTACCACCATTTTACAGAAAAATAAAGATAACAGTTCTAATCTTCGCAAAAAGCACCACAAGTAACCGGTAACAGAACAGAAAATAATTCGATTTGGTCCTTCCCAAAATCATGTGTAACGATTATAATATGAAGCAGAATATGAAACAAATAACTTATCAGGAGGAATCATCAATGGAAAACAGACAGTATGATGTAACAGCTCTCGGCGAGCTTCTGATCGACTTCACAGAAAACGGTGACAGTTCCCAAGGAAACCCTACTTTCGAGGCAAACCCGGGCGGAGCTCCCTGTAACGTTCTTGCCATGCTGAACCGTCTTGGCAAAAAAACTGCATTTATCGGAAAGGTCGGAAACGACATGTTCGGCAAGCAGCTGAAGGCTGCCGTAGAAGAATGCGGCATTGATACCAGAAATCTTGTCATGGACGATGAAATTCACACTACCCTTGCTTTTGTACATACTTACCCGGACGGAGACCGTGATTTTTCTTTCTACCGTAATCCAGGTGCAGATATGATGCTGACAAAGGATGAGGTAGATGCCGATCTGATCCGCAATTCCAGGATCTTCCATTTCGGCACGCTTTCTTCCACACATGAGGGTGTCCGTGAAGCAACCCGCTATGCTCTTGACGTGGCAAAAGAAGCCGGATGCATCATCACCTTTGACCCGAACTTACGCCCTCCACTCTGGAAGGATCTGAACGATGCCCGCAAAGAGATCGAATACGGCATGGAACGCTGTGATGTACTGAAGATTTCTGATAATGAAGTGGAATTTCTTTTTGACACAACAGATTATGATAAGGGTGCTGCCCTTATCGAAGAAAAATATCATATCCCGCTTGTGCTGATCACAATGGGAAAAGACGGAAGCCGCGCTTATTATCGCGGACGGAAGGTCGAGGCTGCTCCTTTCCTTCAGGAAAAAACCATTGAAACCACCGGTGCAGGAGACACCTTCTGTGCAAGCACCCTGAATTATGTGCTGGAACACGGTCTTGAGGATCTCACTGACGAAAATCTCGCAGAGCTTCTTACTTTTGCAAATGCAGCAGCTTCTCTCATCACAACAAAGAAGGGAGCACTCCGCGTAATGCCTGAAAGAGATGAAGTTCTTGACTTCATTGCATCCCGCAAGTAGTGTATGTTTTTCTTTTATTGAATTATTTTTTTGTTTATTGGCTTTGAAAAGCTGAGAAAACACCGCAGGGGGAGAAAGCACTCAAAGTTACGAAGCCCGTTTTTCTCCCCCTGCACCCCCTCTTTCCGGGCACGTACCGCGGAAACGGCGCTTCGCGCCTATCCGCCAATTGTTGTGTATTCTTCATATTTTCCCTGTTATATCATATATTTTTATTAATATCTTATCGTATAAAAATTTACAGCCAATATCATTACGCATATTATATTTGCACATTATATTTGTATTTGATATATTTACATTTAATATATTCGCATTTGATATATTTACACTTAATATATTTGCATTTGATATATTTACATTTGATCATTTGATATATTTGCATTTGATCATTTGATATATCTGCATTTGATATATTTCCCCCTCAAATTCACTTCTATATTATTCCAAAAAATCCGCAGATGTGCCCCGCACATCGAGACCTGCCAACGCCCTCCCACCCTCACTCTCGGCTCAACCTTCCACATCCAATACCGTCACATACCTATAACGCCTCAAGACTTTTTCACTCTCAACAACCCCTTCAGGCCGTTCTCCTCCATCGGCTCAACCTTTCGTTCCCAGCACCGTCGCATACAGACACAAGTCAACAAAACTCCCGTCCTCCACAACCAAGCACTCCTAAAAAAAGCCCGAGGGGTGTGCAGAGGGGCCGCGGCTTTGCGGCCCCTTTGCGGTTTTCCTTTTTTCCTCAAAAAAATACTGCACGCCATTCGCCAAAAAAGCAAACGCCACACAGTATTTAAAAAAAAGTATTTCTAACCTCTTGTTACTTTACTTAACAACACGCACCCTGTACATTCCCTCAATCTCCTTGAGTTCATCCAACGCCTTAGCAGACGCCGCACTCTCAAGATCAATAAGAGTATAAGCAAACTCCCCTTTACTCTTATTCGTCATATCCGCAATATTCAGTCCCTCAGATCCAAGGATCTTGGTAACCTGACTGATCATATTCGGTGTGTTGCTGTGCGCAAGAGAGATTCTTCCAACAGCCACACAGGTACCCATATCACAGTTCGGATAATTAACTGAATTTTTGATATTACCATTCTCAAGGTAATCGCGGATCTCCTTTACAGCCATCTCTGCACAGTTTTCTTCAGATTCCTCTGTAGACGCACCAAGATGCGGAGTTACCAGAATACCCTCGCGTCCTGCAACTGTCTCATTTGCAAAGTCAGTTACATACTTCTTAACCTTGCCACTCTCAACAGCCTCGATCAGCGCATCCTCATCAACAAGAAGATCTCTTGCAAAATTCAGAAGAACTACGCCGTCCTTCATCTTATCGAAAGCTTCTTTGTTGATCATCTTCTTAGTGCTGTCAAGAAGCGGCACATGAATGGTGATATAATCGCACTGGCTGTAGATCTCATCCAGGCTCTTGCTGTGCTTGATGGTTCTGGACAGGTTCCATGCCGCATCAATAGAAAGATATGGGTCATAGCCATATACTTCCATGCCAAGACCGCATGCTGCGTTTGCCACCATGGCTCCAATGGCTCCAAGACCGATGATACCAAGCTTTTTGCCGCTGATCTCGCATCCTGCGAACTGTTTTTTCTGCTTCTCGGCAAGCTTGCCGATGTGCTCTTTATCTTTCTCCTGTGCAACCCACTCGATACCTCCTACGATATCTCTGGATGCAAGGAGCATACCTGCAAGTACCAGCTCTTTTACGCCGTTTGCATTGGCTCCAGGCGTGTTGAATACAACAACACCCTTCTCTGCATACTCCTTAACCGGAATATTATTGACGCCTGCACCTGCACGTGCAACTGCGCAAACGCTCTTCGGCAGCTCCATGTCGTGCATTTTTGCACTTCTTACAAGGATTGCATCACACTGGTCAGCAGTCTCTGTTTTTTTATAATTATCGCCAAAAAGTTTCAGACCTTTTTCAGCGATCGGATTCAGGCAATGATACTGGAACATTATGCATTCTCCTCCTCGAATTTTTTCATGAATGCAACCAGTGCCTCTACGCCGGCCTTTGGCATGGCATTGTAGATGCTGGCACGCATTCCGCCAACAGTACGGTGTCCTTTCAGGTTTACAAGTCCTGCTTCAGTTGCCTCTTTGACAAACTTGGCATCCATTTCCTTGTCACCGGTTACGAACGGTACATTCATAAGAGATCTGTCTTCCGGAACTACAGTTCCTTTGAACAGCTTGCTGGAATCCAGGTAATCATAAAGGATTTTTGCTTTTTCCTCATTGCGCTGTTTCATCACTTCCAGACCACCCATCTTCTTCAGCCATTTAAATACTTTTCCGCATACATAGATGCAGTAAGCATTTGGCGTATTGTAAAGAGAGCCTGCGTCTGCATGTGTCTTATAAGTAAGCATGGTTGGGGTTCCCGGAAGAACATCCTCTGTGATCAAGTCCTCACGGATGATCACGATAACCATGCCTGCCGGTCCGATGTTCTTCTGAACACCGCCATAGATAATACCATATTTGCTTACATCCACCGGCTCAGACAGGAAGCAGGAGGATACATCTGCTACCAGGGTCTTGCCTTTTGTGTTTGGAAGTTTTTTGAATTTTGTGCCGTAAATGGTGTTGTTCTCACAGATGTATACGTAGTCTGCATCCGGGCTGATCGGCAGATCACTGCAGTCCGGGATATAGCTGAAGGTTTTATCTTCAGAAGATGCGATCTTGTTTGCTTTTCCGTATTTCTGAGCTTCCTGATAAGCTTTCTTTGCCCACTGTCCTGTTACGATATAATCTGCGACCTTGTTTTTCATGAGGTTCATCGGGATCATGGCAAACTGCTGGGATGCTCCTCCCTGAAGGAAAAGTACCTTGTAGTTATCCGGAATGTTCATAAGCTCGCGAAGATCTTTCTCTGCAGTATCAATGATCTCCTGAAAAGCTGCACTTCTGTGGCTCATTTCCATAACAGACATTCCTGTGCCGTTATAATCCATCATCTCATCCGCTACTTCTTTGAGTACTTCCTCTGGAAGCACTGCCGGTCCGGCAGAAAAATTATACACTCTACTCATGTTTCTTCATATCCTCCTCGTCAAATACATCATCAAGGTTCGCACCAGCCGGTACCATCGGGAACACACTCAGATCCTGATCGATCCAGCAATCCAGAACGACAGGTTCCTCTGCTGCCAGTGCCATCTTAAGTGCAGGCTCCACATCCTCCATCTTTGTCACACGAATGGCTTTTGCACCCAGCGCCTCTGATAATTTCACAAAATCAACGGCGTCATCCAGTACTGTGGAAGAGTACCTCTTTCCATAGAAAAGCGTCTGCCACTGACGCACCATTCCCAGTACATGATTGTTCATAACAATCTGGATCAGCTGTCTGCCACAGCGTGCAGCTGTTGCCAGCTCATTCATATTCATACGGAAGCATCCGTCACCTGCTATATTTACAACTGTTTTTTCCGGCCTGCCCATCTTCGCGCCAATTGCAGCGCCAAGGCCGTAGCCCATGGTTCCAAGGCCGCCGGAAGTAAGAAGAGTTCTCGGCTCTTTGTATTTATAATACTGCGCCGCCCACATCTGATGCTGTCCAACATCTGTGGAGATGATCGCATCACCGTTGGTCAACTCATAAAGCTTCTCTATAATATACGGACCTGTAAGCTGTGTGTGATCATAATTCAGCGGATATTTTGATTTCAATTCCTGGATATGTGCGATCCACTCCGGATGTTCTTTCTTCGGAATTTCCTCCAGAAGGCATTTCAGCACTTCCTTCACATCACCGATCACACTGGCATCCACTTTGATATTTTTATTGATCTCCGCAGCATCCACATCGATCTGAAGGATTTTTGCATTATGTGCAAAAGTTTTGGTATTTCCTGTTACACGGTCACTGAAGCGTGCACCGAGAACAATAAGAAGATCGCACTCTGTTACGCCAAGATCGGAAGTCTTGGTTCCGTGCATACCTACCATACCTGTATAGAGAGGATCTTCTCCCGGGAAGGTACCCTTGCCCATCAGAGTATCGCAGACAGGAGCCTGGATCCTGCGAGCCAGCTCACGTACTTCCTGGTCAGCACCGGAGATCACACATCCGCCGCCAACAAAAATAAACGGTTTCTCTGCCTCTCTGATCATTTCCAGTGCCTGATCAATATCTTCTTTACGGATACTTTTGATCTCACGGTTAACCATAGCCGGATGGCATGGCTCATATTCATATTTCATTCCTGTGATATCCTTCGGGACATCCACAAGCACCGGGCCGGGTCTTCCGCTTTTTGCAATATAAAATGCTCTTCTTAACGTATCTGCGAGATCTTCGATATTCTTTACGATGAAACTGTATTTTGTTACAGGCATTACGATACCTGCGATATCAACCTCCTGGAAAGAATCTCTTCCCAGGAGTGGTCTTCCTACGTTTGCAGTAATGGCTACCATCGGTACGGAATCCATGTATGCAGTCGCGATCCCTGTTACCAGGTTAGTTGCTCCTGGACCGGAGGTTGCCAGGCAGACACCTACCTTTCCGGTCGCTCTTGCATAACCGTCAGCAGCATGGGATGCACCCTGCTCGTGGGAGGTCAGTACATGTGTGATCTCATCTTTGTATTCATATAAGGCATCGTAAACATTCAGGATCGCGCCGCCCGGATATCCAAATACGGTATCAACGCCCTGTTCCTTCAGACATTCTACGATGATCTCTGCACCTGTAAGCTGCATATCTTTCGTTCCTCCTTATTTTGCTTTCGGTACTTCCAGGATCGCACCACGGTTTCCGGATGTTACCATGGAAGCGTATCTTGCCAGATATCCGGTTGTCACCTTCGGCTCTCTTGGCTGCCATTTTTCTCTTCTAGCCTGCATCTCTTCATCTGAAACCTTGATCTCCAGTTTCAGCTCCGGAATATTGATGCTGATGATATCGCCTTCCTCAACCAGTGCGATCGGGCCGCCTACTGCTGCCTCCGGTGATACGTGTCCGATAGCGGCTCCTCTAGATGCACCGCTGAAACGTCCGTCGGTGATCAGGGCTACGGAAGAACCAAGTCCCATTCCCACGATGGCAGATGTAGGGTTCAGCATCTCTCTCATTCCAGGGCCACCCTTTGGTCCCTCATAGCGGATAACCACAACATCCCCCTCTACGATCTTACCGCTCTTGATGGCAACAATTGCGTCATCCTCGCTGTCAAATACACGTGCAGGACCTTCATGTACCAGCATCTCCGGTACAACAGCAGAACGTTTTACAACACCACCATCCGGTGCAAGGTTTCCTTTCAGTACGGCAAGTCCGCCTGTCTTTGTATACGGATTGTCGATCGGGCGGATAACCTCCGGATTCAGGTTTACACAGTTTTTGATATTCTCACCTACTGTTTTTCCGGTTACTGTCATACACTCTGTATGGAGAAGTCCCAGCTTGTTCAGCTCATTCATGACCGCATAGACACCACCGGCCTCATTAAGATCTTCCATGTAGGTCGGGCCTGCCGGTGCAAGGTGGCAAAGGTTCGGGGTCTTCTCACTGATCTCATTTGCAAAGCTGATATCAAAATCCATTCCGATTTCATGTGCGATAGCCGGAAGATGAAGCATACTGTTTGTGGAGCATCCAAGTGCCATATCTACTGTAAGTGCATTTAAAACTGCCTCTTTTGTCATAATGTCTCTTGGGCGGATGTTCCTTCTGTACATTTCCATTACCTGCATTCCTGCATGTTTTGCAAGACGGATACGCTCGGAGTATACGGCCGGGATGGTACCGTTTCCTTTCAGTCCCATACCGAGAACCTCTGTCAGGCAGTTCATGCTATTCGCAGTGTACATACCGGAACATGATCCGCAGGTCGGGCAGGTTTTGTTTTCGAATTCTTCCAGATCATCTGCTGTGATGGTTCCTGCTGCATAGGAGCCTACTGCCTCAAACATACTGGAAAGACTGGTTTTGTGTCCTTTTACATGGCCGGCAAGCATCGGACCGCCGCTTACGAATACAGTAGGAACGTTGATCCTTGCCGCTGCCATCAGAAGGCCAGGTACGTTTTTGTCACAGTTGGGAACCATGACCAGGGCATCAAACTGATGAGCCAATGCCATGGCCTCTGTGGAATCTGCGATCAGGTCACGTGTAACAAGGGAATATTTCATTCCAACGTGTCCCATTGCGATTCCGTCACATACTGCGATCGCCGGAAATACAACCGGTGTGCCGCCAGCCATTGCAACGCCGAGCTTTACAGCATTTACAATTTTGTCAAGGTTCATATGTCCCGGTACGATCTCGTTATAAGAACTTACGATTCCTACCAGTGGTTTGTCCATTTCTTCCTTTGTCATTCCAAGGGCATTGAACAGGGAACGATGTGGTGCCTGCTGTGTGCCTTTTCTTACGGTATCACTTTTCATTTTTAAGGTCTCTCCTTTTTATTCTTTACGATAGGATCCGGTATCTGTTTATAGACTTCCTCTTCCAGGTACCGGGTTTTTCTGTTCTGTTTCGTTTTCTTCTCTCTGTCCCGCTTCATTTATGCAATGGCATCTGCGATCAGATCGCCCATCTCTTTGGTTCCGACAAGCTTGCATCCGTCAGACATGATATCTCCTGTTCTGTAACCCTCTGTAAGAACCTTCTGTACTGCTGTTTCCACAGCATCTGCTTCTTTATCAAGATCCAGAGAATATCTCAGCATCATAGCAGCGGAAAGAATGGTTGCGATGGGGTTTGCCTTGTTCTGGCCTGCGATATCCGGTGCAGAACCATGGCTCGGCTCATAGAGACCAAGCTTTGTCTCATTTAAGCTTGCGGAGGAAAGCATTCCGATAGAACCGGTCACCATACTTGCCTCATCAGAGAGGATATCTCCGAACATGTTTTCTGTAAGGATAACATCAAACTGCTTCGGATCACGTACCAGCTGCATTGCACAGTTATCAACCAGCATATGCTCCAGTGTTACATCCGGATAGTCCTTTGCCACATCCTCTACTACACTTCTCCAGAGTCTGGAAGAATCAAGAACATTGGCTTTATCTACACTTGTAACCTTATTTCTTCTCTTACGTGCGATCTCAAATGCCTTAATGGCAATACGGCGGATCTCATTCTCATTATAAGAAAGAGTATCTACTGCTGTGCGGACTCCGTTCTCCTCAGTAGTCTTTCTTGCTCCGAAATAAAGACCTCCTGTAAGCTCTCTTACGATGATCATGTCAAAACCATCTCCGATGATCTCATCACGGAGCGGGCATGCATCACGAAGCTCATTGTAAAGATAAGCCGGACGAAGGTTTGCAAACAGGTTCAGCGCCTTACGTATCGCAAGAAGACCTGCCTCCGGGCGTTTGGACGGCTCCAGCTTGTACCACGGGGATGTCTTGGCATCGCCGCCAATGGAACCCATCAGTACTGCATCAGAAGCTTTTGCCTGGGCAATGGCTTCCTCTGTAAGAGGTACTCCGTGAGCATCAATGGATGCCCCTCCTAAAAGAACCTCTGTGTATGAAAATTTATGACTGTATTTCTCACATACTCTGTCTAAAACTTTTTTGGCCTCGGCAACAATCTCCGGACCGATTCCGTCTCCCGGAATCAGGGCAATCTTGTACTCCATTTTATTCACTCCTCCGATTTCCCCTGTGCTGTAAAATTTTAACGCACTGGTGTGGATAATTGTTATTATCATAACGCACTTTTCGACGGATTTCAACCTATTAAATAGATAAAGTTATTTCCGGAATGTAAAAAATAAACGGCAATTCCCTGTTTCTGCCGCCACAGAGACATACTTTCGCACACAGAAAAAAGAAAAACTGCCCTACCATTCCGGTACAGCAGTCTTTCTTTTTTTATCATATTCTGTTTTTCCTGATGATATTCTCAGAATTTCCCGCTGGAACCGCCGAAGGTATCACCGGAAGATGAGGTATGGGTGCTGGAACCACCGTTATTATCCTCATTTTTCGGTTTTGCGGATTTTGATACCGTACTGTAGAGGTAAAAATCATTACTTCTGGTCACATTCATACTGCCCTGCCGCACATAAGAAGCCGCCCGATCCTGTTTTCGCACAGTTTTCAGCTTTCTTCTCATATTTCCGGTCACCAATAATCCTGCCACAAGCCCCACAGCAAGAGCGATCAGCAGGTTTATCCCAACCGCAAAAGGCTCATCCGGAAGGTTTTCCACATCGTATGGCTCTGCCTCATCTGCCTGCGTGATAAAATCATCGCATTCCGTGGCAAACTTATGAAACGCTTCGTTATAATCACCGTCACTTAAATAAGGCTTCACCTGATCCATGATGTAGGACTGTCCGGCATCCGTAAACACTTCTATCGCATATCCGTGTGTCGCAATGGCCCAGTTACGGTCTCCCATATCCAACAGGAATAAAATACCGTCACCATTTTCCCCCTGCCCATATCCATGGTCAATAAAATAATCCTCCGCATACGCCTGGGCTGTTTTTCCCTCAAGACTGTTAACAGTAACGACCACAACATCTACCTGATCCCGCTCACTGATCTCATCCAGAGTACTGCTCAGGCTATCCTGCTGCTCTGCATCCAGAAGTCCCGCCTGGTCATCCAGACGGCTTACGGTGCCTGCCCATACCGGAAAAGCACATGCCAGACACAAAAGGATCGATATCAAAAATACAGATATTCTTTTTTTCATGGCATCCACCTCCCTACAAAGCCCAGATCAGATACAGGATAATATAAGTGATCACACCCACGACCCCCGTTGTTCCCAGGAACCATCGTGCAAAAGCGTTCTTGTCTGTAGGCAGATTTCCCACAAATTTCCCTGTCTGACCATTCATGGCAAATATGTAATTATCACCCTTCCACTTCGTCTGCAGGATCCATACGGGATATAACGCATATTTCGTTGTCCCGTTATGAAGCCGGATACTGGTATTCTCCGGTACCACACTGGCGTATCCTCTCACCGTATCCCGGAATGCAGCCTCTGTGCTGCGGCGGATACGCTCATTGGCACGTTCCTCACACTCGCTCGCTGTCACATCATATTTATCTGCAAAATATCCAGCCAGATACGCAGTCTGAAAATCCACCGCTTCTTTGAAATCAAAAGGCTCTATAGACTCCATCAGATCATTTTCCATGCTGGCAGAGCCATCCACCGGTACATGATCAAAACCAAGAGAACCACTTCTGTGTACTGCATAATAGCTGGTCTCCGTATAATCATAATCACTATCGCTCCAGAACCGGGTCTTTGTTGCACGGTAACGGATATCTGCATCTGCGTCTGTGTCATACAGCCAAAACGGAACGTAGATGCCCTTAACCTCGCTGATATGATTCTCTGACTTAAATGCTTTCGGCAGAAGCCTCTTACCGGTAAGATGCTTTTTCAGCCTCTCCTTTGCCGCTTTCTTGTCCAGCTTAAACGGGATCACATAATCCGGCTTCAGTGCACCGGACAGCTGCCCGGTCATTACCACCGGACTTCCGCAAAACGGGCAGGCCGTTGCTGCCGTGTTGGCATCTCCCACGATCTCACCGCCACAGGACTTGCACACATAGGTACGCAGCCCCTCACTCTCCCCGTCCTGCCATTCACTGCCGGCCTCATCCGACCAGCTCATATCCTCAGGCTGCTCTTCCTCCACAGTCTGGGCATATTCCGATAACGTCCCGACATCAAACTCCGTATCACAAAATGGACACTTCATCTTCTGCACAGAACTGTCAAACTCTATGGAGCCACCACAGCACGGACACTTAAACTCCTGCATCTTCGCCATATATTCACCTCACTTCATCATTCTGTATCCAACAACCGGCAGGAGTTACCTTGCATTTTGCTCCTGACCATCTCTCTTTCTGATCTATACTGCATCCTCCGGTCCGAACGGATCACCGCACTCCGGGCAGAATTTCGGTGGATTCTCCGGATCTGCCGGTTCCCATCCGCACCTGCTGCAGCGATACTGCATCTTCTTCTCCGGTTTCTTCGCTCCGCAGTTCATACAGAACTTGCCTTTATTCACCGTACCGCAGGAACAGGTCCAGCTGTCCTCCACCGGACGCGATGCACCACACTCCGGACAGAATTTCCCCGAAGAAACCGCACCACAACTGCAGGTCCAGGAACCAGCCGCAGCCCCTGCTCCGTTCCCTGCCGGCGAAACCGGCTGCGCTGCCTGCTGCTGTACACTCTGCTGCTTCTGGCCCATCTCAAACAACTGCTGCGCATTCAGACCACCTGCATTAGCAGCCATACCCATGCCCATAAAACCAGTCATAGCCCCTGCTGAATTAGAAGCCGCAGCCTTCATAGCATCCGCCTGGGCCCCGGTCAGAGTAGCCGCAGCCATAGCAGGATCACGCATCATAGCCGTACGCTGAGCCTGCTTGATCATCTCGGCATCCTCATCCGGCAATGTCACAGAACCAAGTGCCACACTGACCACCTTAAGCCCACGAAGCTCCTCCCACTTGGCAGAAAGCACCTCATTCATGGCATTCTCCAGCTCCGTATTATGAGTCACGATCTGATTCGGACGCAACTCCAGCTCCGAAAGCCTTCCGAAAGCAGGCTGCAGCGCACTGATAAACTCCGCCTTCAGCTGTCCGTCCAGCTCCTCTCTGGTATACTCCCGCTCCACATTTCCACACACATTCGTATAAAAAAGAAGGGGATCCGCGATCCTGTAGGAATAAACACCATGACATCTCACAGCCACATCCACATCCAGCCCGATCCTGGAATCCACAACCCGGAACGGGATCGGATTAGCAGTACCAAACTTGTTATCCACAAGCTCCTTGGTATTAAAATAATACACCCTCTGATCCTTACCCGTATCACCGCCAAAAGCAAACCTCTTCCCGATCGTATCAAAGGTCTTCCTGATTCCGTCACCCAGACTACCTGAAAAAATACTCGGCTCCGTAGAAGCATCATACGTATACTCTCCCGGATCCGCACAAACCTCAACAACCTTTCCCTGCTCCACGATCATCATACACTGACCATCCGCCACAGCGATCCCGCTGCCGCTGGAAATGATATTATCACTCCCATGTTTATTGGAAGACCTGGAAGAAGACCTCTTCGTCCCCTTCACAACCATCACTTCTTTATCCATAGCCTCACAGTAAAAAAACTCCTTCCACTGATCCGCCAACGTACCACCCGCTGCACCCACAGCCGCTCTGATAAGACCCATAAATCCAACCCCTTTCTGAAAATTCATTCTTATTTACAATTTTACGATATTCCAAAGCCATCGTCACTCTCATTTCTGATAGTAACATCATTATTACACGAATTTTACCAAAAATCCACTTATTTCTATACAATATTACAATTGTTATATTCCCATCACATCCGCAATCTCAGCACATCCACACAATCCATCTGCGCTGGCATCAAAGGCTATTCTCCCATCACATCCGCAATTCTAGGCACATCCGCAACCCCAGGCTGACAGCGCAGCGCCTCAGCCGTCCCATCACCCAAACCCAAACTCATCCACTGCAGTCGTCCAGCGCAGCGCTGACGACCCACAACCTACCGTCAAACGACACTCCTTTCTCACCGGAAGCACCAGCCGGGGAAGGGGATGCTGGATGGCTCTGCTTCTGCAGGAGGGGAGCTGATTCTTGGACGGCGGGAATCTGCGTTGTTTTTAAAAAGTCCGCTGTCTGAGCGGCAGCAGGCCGCGAGTTCGGACTTTTTAAAAACGCTTTTAGCAGATTTCCGGCGTCCTAGAAGCCAGCCCCCGACGAAGCCGCAGACCAGCCAGCATCCCCTTCCCCAGCGTACCTTCATCCGTCCATACACATACAAAAAAGACACCACGTCACAAAAAAACGCAGTGCCTTTCACATATTCCCGTTATTGCGAAAAAAGCATCAGGCAGAAGCCTGATCAGCCTTCTCAACCTCAGCAATCGCCTGCTTCCTCATAGGAATACGGCAATTCTTATTATTACCAAACTCAACAATAACATCTTCCTCAGTCATATCAATAACAACACCATAAAAACCACTGGTAGTAACAACACTGTCACCAACCTCCATGCTGTTCAACATAGTCTGAGTTCTCTTCTGCTCCTTCTTCTGCGGACGGATCATCATAAAATACATAATTCCAAACAGAACTACGATCCAGACAATACCAAGACCCGCGCTAAGTCCGCCAGCTGCCGCTGTAGATGATGCGATCATTTCAAATTCCTCCTGCTAAAAACAAATAATCTGCGGTACCCCCGCCGTTACTGACCTCTAAAAGTGTCACTTCGTACTATCATACACAAAAACCAAAAAACCTTCAAGGGTTTTCTTATAAAATCAAAGCAATTTACACAAATTTTATAAATAAAATTTACCGGTTCCCGTTGATCCTGCCTTCCTCAAAGCCTTCCAGACGCATCTTCTTATAAGCCGCAAAATTTCCTGCATCCAGCGCATCCCGGATTTCTTCCATCATATGATTATAGAAATACAGGTTATGCAGAACACAAAGCCTCATACCAAGCATCTCCTTCGCCTTCAGAAGATGACGGATATACGCTCTGCTGTAATGACGGCAGGTCGGGCACTGGCACTCCTCATCGATCGGTTTGGAATCCAGCTCATACTTTGCATTAAAAAGATTCATCTTGCCATGATTGGTATACACGTGACCATGACGGCCGTTACGGCTGGGATATACACAGTCAAAAAAGTCAATACCACGCTCAACCCCCTCCAGGATATTGGCCGGGGTACCAACCCCCATAAGATACGTCGGCTTGTTCTGTGGCAAATGCGGAACCACCTCATCCAGGATCCGGTACATCTCCTCATGACTTTCACCAACTGCAAGGCCGCCAACTGCATAGCCGTCCAGATCCATCTCCGCGATAGCCTGGGCATGCTCAATACGGATATCTTCATAAACAGCCCCCTGGTTAATACCAAAAAGAAGCTGGTTCTTGTTAATGGTATCCGGCAGACTGTTCAGACGAGCCATCTCATCCTTGCATCTTTTAAGCCAGCGTGTTGTACGCGCTACCGATCTCTGTACATAATCCCTGTCTGCCACACTGCTTGGGCACTCATCAAAGGCCATTGCAATGGTAGAGGCCAGATTTGACTGGATCTGCATGCTCTGCTCCGGTCCCATAAAAATCTTATGACCATCGATATGAGAGTTAAAGTACACGCCCTCTTCCTTGATCTTACGAAGCTTCGCCAGCGAAAACACCTGGAATCCGCCGGAATCGGTAAGGATCGGTCTATCCCAGTTCATAAATTCATGAAGACCTCCCAGCTGCTTTACCACCTTGTCACCAGGGCGCACATGAAGATGATAGGTATTGGACAGCTCTACCTGTGTACCGATCTCATGAAGATCCACAGTGGAAACTGCGCCTTTAATTGCTGCAATCGTTCCTACATTCATAAAAACAGGAGTCTGGATCGTTCCGTGGACCGTCTTAAACTCGCCCCTTTTCGCTCTTCCTTCTGTTGTGATCAGTTTATATTCTGCCATTTCATTTCCCTTCTAAAAACATTTTAAAGTTGTCCCTGTCCGGCATCTGTGTTACAAGTACAGCCATAACCAGCTGCCGATGCAAATATCTTTCAAAACTTTTAGTCAATATCATAACACATTTTTTTCTTTACGGCTACTGATTGTTAAACTTTTACATTGCCATTTTTTAAACGATATCGTATAATATAGAATATTCGCTTAAAAATCCTTTATAATAAGAAGAAACAACTCCCATCTGACAGAAATGTCAGAGTCGGGAAACCCCTGTATAGATACAACGAGGAGGAAATCAATTTTTTATGAAGAAACACACACTTGGAATTGACATTGGTTCCACCACTGTTAAGATTGCGATCTTAGACGAAAACGATACGCTTGTCTTCTCCGACTATGAGAGACATTTTGCAAATATCCAGGAAACCCTTGCAGATCTTCTTCAGAAAGCTGAGGATCAGCTTGGTGAACTGACACTCTGTCCGGTCATTACAGGTTCCGGCGGACTGACACTTGCCAATCATCTGGAAGTACCTTTTGTACAGGAGGTTATCGCCGTATCCACTTCCCTGCAGAAGCTGGCACCAAAGACGGATGTTGCTATCGAGCTTGGAGGCGAGGATGCCAAGATCATCTATTTCGAAAACGGAAATGTAGAGCAGCGTATGAATGGCATCTGTGCCGGCGGTACCGGTTCCTTCATTGACCAGATGGCATCTCTGCTCCAGACCGATGCACCAGGTCTTAATGAATACGCCAAACATTACAAGGCACTTTATCCCATTGCGGCACGCTGCGGTGTTTTCGCAAAAACAGATATCCAGCCACTGATCAACGACGGAGCAACTAAGGAAGACCTTTCTGCCTCCATTTTCCAGGCAGTTGTCAACCAGACCATTTCCGGTCTTGCCTGCGGTAAACCGATCCGCGGACACGTTGCTTTCCTTGGCGGGCCTCTTCACTTCCTTTCTGAGCTGAAGGCCGCTTTTATCCGAACCCTGAAGCTGGATGATGAACATATTATCGCACCGGACAACTCTCATCTGTTCGCAGCCATCGGCTCCGCCCTGAATGCAAAGCAGGATGTTACCGTTTCCCTGACTGAACTGAAGGAACGCATGCGGACCACCATCAAGCTGGATTTTGAGGTAGAACGTATGGAGCCGCTTTTTGCCACAGAGGACGACTACCAGGCTTTCCATGACCGTCAGAGTGCCTACAGGGTAAAAACCGGAGAACTTTCCACCTATAAGGGCAAATGCTTCCTGGGAATCGATGCCGGCTCTACCACAACAAAAACCGCGCTGGTAAGCGAAGACGGAACTCTTCTTTATTCCTTCTACAGCAGTAACAACGGAAACCCGCTGAAAACCACCATCAGCTCCATCAAGGAAATTTACAGCCTTCTCCCGGAAGATGCAGAAATTGCTTTTTCCTGCTCCACCGGCTACGGCGAAGCCCTGATCAAAGCGGCACTTCTTCTTGACGAAGGTGAAGTCGAAACAGTTTCCCATTATTATGCAGCTGCCTTCTTTGATCCTGAAGTAGACTGCATCCTGGATATCGGCGGTCAGGATATGAAATGTATCAAGATCCGTAACCAGACTGTTGACAGTGTACAGCTCAACGAAGCATGTTCCTCAGGCTGCGGTTCTTTTATCGAAACCTTTGCAAAATCTCTGAACTACACAGTACAGGACTTTGCAAAAGCAGCTCTTTTTGCAAAACATCCTATTGATCTTGGAACGCGCTGTACTGTATTTATGAATTCCAAAGTTAAGCAGGCCCAGAAGGAAGGCGCTGAGGTTTCCGATATCTCCGCCGGTCTTGCCTACTCCGTTATCAAAAACGCCCTCTACAAGGTTATCAAGGTTTCCGATGCTTCCGAGCTTGGCAAGCATATCGTTGTACAGGGTGGTACCTTCTATAATGACGCAGTTCTCCGCAGCTTTGAGAAGATTGCCAACTGCCAGGCCATCCGCCCGGATATCGCCGGAATCATGGGTGCCTTCGGTGCTGCTCTGATCGCAAGAGAGCGCTATCAGGAGGGCGAAAAAACCTCCATGCTTTCCATTGATCAGATCAACAGTCTCCAGTACACTACATCCATGGCAAACTGCCGTGGATGTACCAACAACTGCCGTCTGACCATCAACAAATTCTCCGGCGGCCGTAAATACATCAGCGGAAACCGCTGTGAGCGCGGACTTGGAAAAGAAAAGAACAAGGATCATATCCCGAACCTTTTCGATTACAAATATAAGAGGCTCTTTTCCTATGAACCTCTTTCCGCAGATAAGGCTACCCGTGGACAGGTTGGTATCCCCCGTGTTCTGAACATGTTTGAAAATTACCCGTTCTGGTATACCTTCTTTACAGAGCTGAAATACCAGGTGGTGCTTTCTCCCACTTCCACACGTAAGATCTATGAGCTGGGTATTGAGTCCATCCCAAGTGAATCCGAATGCTACCCGGCCAAGCTTGCTCACGGACATGTCACATGGCTGATCCGTAATGGTGTGAAGTTTATCTTCTACCCATGCATCCCTTACGAACGCAACGAGTTCCCGGATGCGGTCAACCATTATAACTGCCCGATCGTTACTTCCTATGCGGAAAACATCAAGAACAATGTGGACGAACTCAGTGATCCGTCCATCACCTTCCGCAACCCGTTCCTGGCATTTACTTCCGAGGATATCCTGACAAACCGCCTTGTGGAAGAATTCCAGGATATTCCTGCCGCCGAGGTCAAAGCCGCTGCCCACAAGGCCTGGGAAGAACTTACGGCCGTACATATGGATATCCAGAAAAAGGGTGAGGAAACCCTGCAGTACCTGAAAGAAACCGGCCGCCGCGGAATCGTTCTTGCAGGCCGTCCATACCATATTGACCCGGAAATCCACCACGGTATCCCGGATATGATCAACAGCTACGGAATCGCCGTATTTACCGAAGACTCCGTTGCACACCTTGGACATCTGGAGCGTCCCATCCGTGTCAACGACCAGTGGATGTATCACTCCCGTCTCTACTCTGCCGCAAATTTTGTAAAAACAAGAGAGGATCTGGATCTGATCCAGCTGAATTCCTTCGGATGCGGACTTGATGCCGTTACCACCGATGAGGTTTATGAGATCCTGGATGGAAGTGACAAGATCTACACCTGCCTGAAGATCGATGAGGTCAACAACCTGGGTGCGGCAAGGATCCGTATCCGTTCCCTGATCGCTGCTATCCGTGCAAAACAGGCACAGAATAAAAAAAGGAACATCAAGCCGGCTTCCATTGAGAAGATATCCTTTACCAAGCAGATGCGTAAGGAGTACACCATTCTCTGCCCGCAGATGTCTCCATTCCATTTCGGAATCTTTGAGGCTGCTTTTAAGGCATCCGGCTATAACCTGGAAGTCCTCCCCAACGACAACAAGCATGCTGTTGATGTGGGCCTTAAATATGTAAACAACGATGCCTGCTATCCGTCCCTGATGGTTGTGGGACAGATCATGGATGCTCTTCTTTCCGGCAAATATGACCTGAACAAAACTGCAGTCATCATGTCTCAGACAGGCGGCGGCTGCCGTGCCTCCAACTATATCGCATTCATCCGCCGTGCCTTGAAAAAAGCCGGCATGGAGCAGATCCCGGTTATCTCCCTCAACTTAAGCGGACTGGAGAGCAACCCTGGCTTTAAGCTGACACTGCCGCTGATCAAGCGTATCGTTTACGGTGCCGTATTTGGTGATATCCTGATGAAATGCGTATATCGCATGCGCCCTTACGAACTGGAAAAGGGTATCGTAAACCGCAAGCACAAGATCTGGGAGCAGCGCGTCATTGCCTTCGTAACAGGCAGCAGCGTCAGCCATGGTACCTTCAAAAAAATGTGCCGTGAGATGGTCCATGATTTTGATACGATCCCGATTTCCGATGAGAAAAAGCCTCGCGTTGGTATCGTAGGTGAGATCCTGGTCAAGTTCCTGCCTGCTGCCAACAACCACCTGGCAGATCTTCTGGAGGCAGAAGGTGCTGAACCGGTTGTTCCGGATCTTATCGACTTTATCTGCTACTGCTTCTACAACCAGAATTTCAAGGTTGAAAAGCTTGGATTCAAGAAATCCAAGGCAACCATCGCAAATCTTGGTCTCAGAGCCATCGACTGGCTGAGAAAAACAGCAAATGAGGCCCTGGAGCAGAGCCGCCACTTTACACCGGCCGCAGATATCCGTGATCTTGCAAAAATGGCTGCGCCCATCGTTTCTGCCGGAAATCAGACCGGTGAGGGATGGTTCCTGACCGGAGAGATGATGGAACTCATCCACGGCGGTGTCCCGAACATCGTCTGCATCCAGCCTTTTGGATGCCTGCCGAACCACATCGTAGGAAAAGGTGTCATCAAGGAAGTTCGCCGTGAGCATCCGGAAGCCAACATTGTTGCCATCGACTACGATCCAGGTGCCAGCGAAGTAAATCAGCTGAACAGGATCAAGCTTATGCTTTCCACAGCACAGAAGAATCTGCATAAAAACGATAAAAAAGACGCATAACAATAAATGCAGGTTACAAATATTTTTTCCCAAAAAACAAATTCAAAGCTGCACAGCCGCAGGATCACTGTCGGCTGTGCAGCTCTTTTTATTTCAGATATGATTCCTGTCAGACAGATGTTTTTCTCTGATCCATCATTCTTCACAGGAGGCTTTGCACGGAGCATCAAAGCTCGGATTAAAGGCATAGAAATTTTTAGCATCCAGCTGCTCCTGCACAGAACGCAATGCTTCACCGAAGCGCTGGAAATGAACCACCTCTCTTGCCCGAAGGAAACGTATGGGATCTGCAACTTCCGGGATGTTTTTCACCACCCGGAGGATATTATCGTAGGTGGAGCGTGCCTTCTGTTCTGCTGCCAGATCTTCAAACAGATCCGTGATCGGATCACCCTTACTCTGGAATTCGCATGCATTAAACGGAACTCCACCTGCAGCCTGCGGCCAGATTCCCACCGTGTGGTCAATATAATACGGCCCAAGTCCGCTGTTCTCAATTTCTTCCATCGAGAGATCCTTTGTCAGCTGATGGACAATGGTGGACACGATTTCCAAATGTGCCAGTTCTTCTGTTCCCACATCATTGAGCACAGCCGCGACCATCCGGTTCGGTGCGGTAAAACGCTGGGAAAGATACCGCATGGAAGCTCCTATTTCTCCGTCCGGTCCGCCATACTGGCTGGATATAAACTGTGCCAGCTTTGCATTGGGCGTCTTGATATTTACAGGATACTGGAGTCTTTTTTCATAATTCCACATACCTTATCTGCACCCTCCTTCCTGTTCCCATGGAAACGGCTGTTCCATCCACTGCCATGACTTAAGATTGCTGTCGTTTCCGGTATCAATGGTCAGCGGTCCATAAAACTTTGCATATTTTTCCAGGAGCTCATTTCTTCTGGCTGAAAGCTCACTGTAATATTCAAGAGCCCTTTTTTCTTTTGGATGCGTATCCAGAAAAAGGAGAAGATCGTCAATGGCAAAGCTTACCTGGTCAATAAACTGCAGCAGTTCTTTTTTTGAAGTACAATTTCCGGACATCATCGGCACCCTCCTCTCCTGCCGCAGAACGGCTTGCAAAGCTCAGGGAAGATAGTTCCGACCTGAAGAGCTTTTTTCAGTTCAAAGGTAGGCGCAAATTCCTGATATGGCACATACGCCATTGCAGGAACCTGTTTTGCCATATCAGAAAATGATTGATCCGTCCGGCCTGCCATCCCGCTATTCATCCCACAGGTATACTGATATGGCCGGCAGCCCGAACGATTCATCTGAAATCGGTCCATAATCGAAATCCTTTCATTCATGATCACGCTATATTTTATGACCGTTTTTTAAACTTGTGAAAACGGGAATGTTCACTTTCCTTCACATATATCTGTCTTTCTGCCATTTTTTTCTATATATACAGGAAAATATTACTGTTTAAAAATCAGATATACAGTGCTATAATATCCTTGCCTATCTTTACACGGATGGGCGCTTTTACTTATGATTTGTAGCCTGACCGGCTATTGAAGGAGGAAATTATGCAGGTAATTATTGTAGGCTGCGGAAAAGTCGGTAGAAATCTTGCAGAGCAGCTTCAGGCAGAGGATATTGATATCACTCTTGTCGACGTTATTGCCGACAAGATCAATGATCTCTGCGAAAATATCGACGCTATGGGAATCGTCGGTAATGGTGCCAGCATCAATACTTTAATGGAGGCAGGTGTTGATACTGCAGATATCCTGATCGCAGTTACCGCTTCTGACGAGCTGAACCTTCTCTGCTGTCTGATCGCGCAGAAGGCCAACCACTGCCAGACTATCGCCCGCGTCCGTAATCCCATTTATGAAAAAGAAATCGGATTCATCAAAGAACGTCTTGGTGTTACCATGATCATTAACCCGGAGTTTGCTGCTGCCCAGGAAATTTCACGGCTTCTCCGTTTTCCATCTGCGATCAAGATTGACACCTTTGCACGTGGTCGTGTAGAACTTCTCAAGTTTAAAGTTCTCCCGGAATTCAAGCTGGACGGAATGAGCGTTTCCCAGATCTCAGATGCTTTCCGAAGTGATATTCTGGTCTGCGCGATCGAGAGCCGTGACAATGTATCCATTCCTGGTGGTGATCACATTATACACGACGGAGATATGGTTTCCATTCTGGCCTCTCCGCTTAATGCAGCGGCATTTTTCCGTAAGATCGGTCTCAAGACCAATCAGGTCAAAAACTGTATCATCGTAGGTGGCGGAACCATTTCATACTATCTTGCCCATGCACTTCTCGATATGAAGATCGATGTCAAGATCATCGAGCAGAACAAAAATCGCTGCGAGCACTTAAGCGAACTGCTTCCGGATGCGACTATCATCAATGGTGATGGAACAAACCGTTCTCTTCTTCTCGAAGAAGGACTTTCCGAGTCCGAATCTTTTGTCACTCTGACAAATCTGGATGAAGAGAATGTATTTCTTGCCCTCTTTGCCAAAAGCATCTCCGATGCCAAGCTGGTTGCCAAGGTCAACCGTCTGGAATTTGATGATGTCATCGACTCCCTGGATATCGGAAGTGTCATCTACCCGAAAAATATCACTGCTGATTATATCCTGCAGTATGTCCGCGCCACTCAGAACAGCATCGGCAGCAATGTAGAAACTCTTTATCATATTCTGGATGGCAATGCAGAAGCACTGGAATTTGCGATCCGTGAGGAATCTGCCGTAACTTATATCCCTCTTGCAGAGTTGAATCTCCGCAAAAATCTTCTGGTGGGATGCCTGAACCGCAACGGCCGCATCCGCATTCCCCGTGGTCAGGATATGATCCAGGTGGGAGATACCGTGATCATCGTAACCACTCACAAGGGGCTTCGCGACATCACAGATATACTGGAAAAATAGAGGTACTGACAAATGAATTATTCGATTATTATTTATATCCTGGGATGGATCATGAATGTGGAGGCTGTCTGTATGCTGGTTCCCGGCATCACTGCCCTTATCTACCGCGAAAAATCCGGTATTGCCTTCCTGATCACGATCCTGGCATGTCTGGCTATCGGTGTTCCTCTGGTCAGCCGCAAGCCCTCCAAAAAAGCATTCTACGCCCGTGAAGGTCTTGTTACCACTGCCTTAAGCTGGATCGTTCTCAGTATTGTCGGCGCTGTGCCTTTTGTACTCAGCGGAGCTATCCCCGATCCGATCGATGCTTTTTTTGAGATCGTTTCCGGTTTTACCACAACCGGTTCCAGTATCCTTTCTGATCCAACACAGATGCCTTACTGCATCAACATCTGGAGATGCTTTTCCCACTGGATCGGTGGTATGGGGGTTCTGGTATTTATCCTGACACTACTGCCCCTTTCAGGTGGCTATCATATGAACCTTATGAAGGCAGAAAGCCCCGGTCCTTCCGTAGGAAAGCTTCTTCCAAAAGTCCAGTCAACTGCCAAGATCCTGTACAAGATCTACATTGCGCTCACTGTTGCACTGATCATCCTTCTGCTTCTTGGAGGGATACCTCTTTACGACAGTCTCTGTGCAGCATTTGGAACTGCCGGAACCGGTGGGTTCGGAATCAAATCCGACAGTATGGGAAGCTACAGCTTATATGTTCAGATCGTCATCACCATCTTTATGATCCTGTTTGGCGTTAACTTCAATGTCTATTTTCTTCTTCTCACCAGGAAGTTTTCTCAGGCATTGAAATCTGAAGAGGTCCGTTGCTACTTCTTTGTGATCATCGCTTCTGCCCTGATGATCACACTCAACGTCCGACATCTGTTTGACAATGTGTGGGAAGCACTTCAGCAGGCATTTTTCCAGGTTGGTTCTATTATCACTACCACCGGTTATGCCACTACGGATTATAACCAGTGGCCTGCAGTATCCAGAACGATTCTGGTACTGCTTACCTTCTGTGGTGCCTGTGCCGGCAGTACAGGCGGCGGAATCAAGATTTCCCGTCTTCTGCTTCTTGCAAAATCTGTTCGCAAGGAACTGCATCTTTATCTGCACCCCAACGCAGTAAAAAAGATCAAAATGGACGGAAAAGCGGTGTCTCACGAAGTTATGCGTGCCACCAATATTTATATGATCGTTTATCTGATGATTGTGGCTGCATCTATCTTCATCATCAGTTTTGATGAATTTGATCTTGTAACAAATTTCACAGCCGTAGTCACCACTTTAAACAATGTAGGTCCCGGTCTTTCCCTGATCGGTCCTACCGGAAACTTCGGGATCTTTTCTCCGCTGTCCAAGCTGGTCCTTTCTTTTGATATGCTGGCCGGCCGACTGGAGCTATTTCCGATCCTGATCCTTTTTCTTCGTGAAACCTGGAAGAAATTCTGATAAAATAAAAATCGGAGAACTGATATGTTATCATCAGCTTCTCCGATTTTTTTCTCCTGATACAGGCACGCTCCTGCCTGCTGCTTATTGCTTTTCGCAATTGAAGCAGAGGCTTTCCCTGGTTCGGTTAACATTCCGTCTCTCATTTATTCATGTATATATTCGTCATATTTTGCTATATTCGTGGCATAAATTGTTCTTTTCACATTTATTTCAAATGTTAGACACACTTTCTTCACATTTTTGCTGTATATTATAGGTCATAGAAGGTGATGAACTTTCTATAATATTTTTCTTTTTCATACGCGCCGGTACGAAAGTACCGGCCTCCTTCCATTTACGGAGTATTTTTTTCCACTCCCTCATAATCGAAATCAGGAATAAAGCTTTCTGAAGCAGTTTCTCCTTCCTGGATAAATCCATTCTGAATCCCCATATCCACAGCAGCATCCAGAACTTTTTCATACTCTCTTTTTGTAACTTTCCGGTTTAATTCCTTAAATTCCACAAATTTTCTCACCGGCGTATACTGATTCATAATACTGATATAAATATCCTCCCCATAGGTTTCATGAAGATACCTCAGAGCTTTTATGGAATTTCCTGTATGTCCCGGCAGGATCAGATGCCGGACAATGGTTCCCTTCCGGATGTATCCATCCTCTCCAAACTCACATTTCCCGGTCTGACGCACCATCTCTCCGATTGCAGCCTTTGCAGCCTGCACATAATCCGGCGCATAAGAAAATTTCTGTGCAAGCTCCGGATCCAGATATTTCAGATCCGGAAGATAAATGTCCACATATCCTTCCAGAAGCTTCAGGGTTTCTGTTTTTTCATACCCACTGGAATTATACACCACCGGAATATCCAGACCATTCCTTCGGGCCATATCCAGTGCCTCTATGATCTGTGGTACATAGTGTGCACCTGTTACCAGATTGATGTTTGCAGCTCCTTTTTCCTTCAGTTCCAGAAAAATCTCTCCAAGCCGTTCCACACTTACAGCCCGTCCCCTGCTCCCGATGGCAATATCATGATTCTGGCAGAAACAGCAGCGCAGTCCGCACCCGGAAAAGAACACTGCCCCGGAACCTTTTGTTCCGGAGATACAGGGTTCCTCCCACATGTGAAGTGCAGCCCTTGCCAGATAAATTCTCTCATCCATGCCACAGAAGCCTTTTTTCCCTGCACCCCGGTCTGCCAGGCATTCTCTTGGACAAAGAGCACAAGCTGACATAATTTCTTCCGTACAGTGTGCGCTCCCTGCCATACTGCTGATTTTATTTTCATTCTCCACTTTCACTTTTCTCCTGATCTTTCTTCTATTATCGTTATTTTCTCTACTAGTTTAGCACATCACGTCTGCTGCCAACAAGTCTTTCTCTGTTTACACTATATCCTTAATATAGTACAATGGATTTCATGAAATCTTAAGAATTTACCCCTTTCGTCTTAATTTCCGACTGCTATTCTAACAACATCAGGGAGGTACAAAAAAGTGGCTAACATACTTGTTTGCGATGACGACAAAGACATCGTGGAAGCTATCGAAATCTATCTTACACAGGAAGGCTATTGCATTCTGAAAGCCTATGACGGACAGGAAGCGCTGGATATCCTGAACAGCGAAACTGTAGATCTGCTGATCATCGATGTGATGATGCCCCGTCTCGACGGAATCCGGGCAACAGTCAGGATCCGGGAAAGCAATCCTCTGCCCATCATCATCCTGTCCGCAAAATCTGAAGACACGGACAAAATCCTGGGCCTCAACATCGGTGCAGATGACTATATCACCAAACCCTTCAATCCTCTGGAGCTGATCGCCAGGGTAAAATCCCAGCTGCGCCGGTACACACAGCTTGGCTCCGCTGCACCGGCATCATCGGAACACATCTACACAACCGGAGGTCTTACGGTAAACGATGACAAAAAAGAGGTGCTGGTAGATGGAGAAGCGGTACGGATGACGCCCATCGAATATAATATCCTGCTTCTTCTCATGAAAAATCCCGGACGTGTTTTTTCCACCACGCAGATCTACGAGAGCATCTGGAATGAAGATGCTCTGGCCGCGGATAACACTGTAGCCGTCCACGTCCGTCACATTCGCGAAAAGATTGAGATCAATCCCAGGGATCCCCGCTATCTGAAAGTTGTCTGGGGCCTGGGTTATAAAATCGAAAAACTGAGCCGGTGAGCCAGCCGGCCATGAAGTATCTGTACTTCAGAAAGGGGTATTATGAATAAAAATAAACATACGGGAAAAAAACGTTCATTTATGCGCATTCCTGCTCTTGTCCTTGCTCTTATCCTGCCTGTGATCATGGTCTTTTCAGCGGCACTGGTGATCCAGGCAGGTATCCGGATAGACTCTGCAGAAGATCTTAAAACAAAGGATTATTTCCAGACTTCTGCTTTTGCTGACAGCTTTTACTCAAAAATTTCCACAATCCTGTCCGGGATCTCAGCCAGGGAAATCCTGGATAAAACAAGCGAAGATGCATACATTGATCTCGGAGAGCTTTATAACGGAGATTCTCTCTCCTTCAAAAACACCTCCGGACTGGCTTATTCCTTCAATGATCTTAAGGAATGGAGTTCACAGACGATCCATTCCAATGATAACTGGATCGTCCTGGGCCTTACCACCCCGGAGGGTGAAACAAAATATATGTACTATTCTGATTTCAAAAAAGCTCTGGAAGACGGAACCCTGCAGCTAAATGCCAACTCCGGTGCCCTGAAATACGAGGGAATTTCCCAGAAAGACTGGACTGAGCGGATTCTTTCCTCTCTGAGCGCCGAATATGCAGACGGCGGCATCCAGTCACAGGAACCTCTGAAAAACATCACAGACAAAAACGGAAACGTAGTTTACACAGATGTGGCAGATATGCTCACTCCAATCCTTGAAATCCCCTGTGCACCGGAAGGTTACGACAGTCTCCTGGATTACATGAATTCCACTTCATCCAAAACCAGGAATTTCAAAGGGAACCTGAACGATGCCTTTGAGCAGCTGGATAATGCCCGGGATCTTTTTTCCAGCTGGACAGAAGCTGCTCAGACACTGGAGGAGTACAGCAGTGATAATTCCAATATCCATTATGCCTATACGGATAACACCTCACAGAAAATCTTCACAAATACAGATGCAGCCTATACTTCCGACCTGACTGATATTTCCGGTTTTTCAGACAAAAAGCCTTACGTGTTTCTAAGTGTCAACGAAGCTGCCACAGATGAAAAAAATGCCCGGAATGGTCTTATGAACCTGAACCTTTCCGCTGCTGCAACCCCTTCTGTAGGAAACTGGATCGATCTCCTTCGAAACTCCACATACGATGAAAACTGCAGTTTTCTTGCCTGGATCGATGATACCAGTCTTCCTGTACAGGATTCCATTAAAACTGACAGACAGCATTTCCTGACTTACCATACTTTATTTATCCCGGCTGCTGTGATCACCGCGATCAGTTTTCTGCTCTTTATCATAGATTTTATCTGGCTTACTGTCCACACCGGAAGAAGAAATTCCGATAGCGGTAATACAGACACTGCTCAGCCAGAACTGAACTTTTTTGACAGGATCTATACGGAAGCAGCAGCAGGACTCGTGTGTATCCCGGCACTTGGTGTATTGACCGCAGGACTGAGCATGCAAGCTTCCACCTATAACCTTGTCTCCTCCCTGATCATCCTGGGTATCACGATTTTCCTGATCACGTGCCTGTTCTGGATCGGCTATTTAAGCCTGATCCGCAGGATCAAAGCTCGCACCCTGTGGAAAAACAGCCTGCTTCGCAAATGCCTGAAGCTTCCCCGTCTGTGTCTTTGTAAAGCCGGTAAGCTGATTGATTTTTTCTCCAGGAATACCATCAGCAGAATACGTATGGTAGTGGGACTTGGCGTATTTCTATTTCTTGAATTTTTCTTCAGTGCCCTGCTCGCGGCATCTGATGGATGGTTCCTGATGTTTTTGCTTCTATTTCTTCTGGATCTGGGCGCGCTTTTCTGCGTCTACAAAATTGCTCTTGGGCGGGAACTCCTCCTTGATGGTCTGAAACGGATCACCGATGGAGAGCTCACTTACAAGATCCCGGAAAAGGAACTCCGTGGTGATCAGAAGGCAATGGCACAGTATATCAACCGCATTGGTGACGGGCTGGACGCTGCCGTGGAAAAAAGCCTCAAAGATGAGCGTATGAAAACCGAATTGATCACCAATGTCTCCCATGATCTGAAAACGCCGCTGACTTCCATCATCAATTACATTGATTTGCTGAAAAGGCTGAACCTCAAAGATCCGGAAGCACTGAAATATCTTGAGATCCTGGACTCAAAGGCACATCGTCTGAAAAGTCTGACCGAAGATGTAGTGGAAGCTTCCAAAGCCAGTAGCGGAAATCTTTCTCTGGAAATGACGGAACTGAACTTTGTGGAAATGTTTTACCAGGTGATGGGTGAATTCGAAGAACGGATGGAAAACAGACATCTGACCCTGATGACACATCTGCCTGATTCTCCTGCCATGATCTATGCCGATGGCAGACGGATGTGGCGTATCCTTGAAAATCTTTTCGGCAATATTCTGAAATATGCCATGGAGAACACAAGGGTCTATGCGGAAGTTCTTCTGGAAAAAGATCAAGTCATCTTTACCCTGAAAAATATTTCCGCACAGCCTCTGAACATTCCGGCTGAAGAACTGACCGAACGTTTCATCCGCGGCGATGTTGCCAGAAATACAGAAGGCAGCGGACTTGGATTATCCATCGCACAGAGCCTTACCCAGCTTCAAGGTGGCACCTTTAAACTTTATCTGGACGGTGACCTTTTCAAAGTCTGCTTAAGTTTTCCACAGAAGATCTCTCCCACAGCCTTATCCTCACCGGAAGATCTTCATTCCGAAACACCTTCTTAACCATTCATAAAAAACAGCAGCTGAAGCCCTGATGCTATGATGGATCAGGGGCCAAGCTGCTGTTTTTCTCTTATTTTTGTTCTCTTTTACACTTTAATGGTGATCTCACGGTCTGTCCGGTTATATTTATAATACCGGACTCCGGCTGCATCCAGCATTTTTTTGGATGCGATCACAGACGGAGTATCTGCATATTTATCACAGTCATATACAATAGTCCTGATCCCTGCCTGGATAATAGCCTTGGCGCATTCGTTGCAGGGAAACAGGGACACATAAAGCTTGGCACCTTCCAAACTTCCTCCCCGGTAATTCAGGATGGCATTGAGCTCACTGTGTGTCACATAAAGATATTTGGTATCCAGCGGATCTCCTTCTCTTCCCCAGGGAAACTCATCATCGGAACATCCCTTTGGAAATCCATTGTACCCCATTGACAGGATCTTGTTATCTTCACTTACGATACAGGCACCAACCTGTGAATGAGGATCTTTGGAACGCATGCCGGAAAGCATGGCAACCCCCATAAAATACTCATCCCAGGAAAGATATCCCTGTCGTTTCTGTCCTTTTTTATCCATACAGAATCCTCTTTTTTCTATTGGTTTCTTACTGATCGATCAATCCTCGATCATGTTGATTCTTCTGATATGACGCTCATCCCCGGAAAATGGTGTATCCAGGAATGTATCCACGATCTTCAGAGCAAGTCCCGGTCCTACTACACGACCGCCCATGGCCAGAATGTTGGCATCGTTATGAAGTCTTGTTGCCTCTGCAGTAAAGCAATCTGTACAAAGTGCAGCACGGATTCCCTTAAATTTATTAGCAGTGATGGAAATTCCGATACCTGTTCCGCAGATCAGGATACCTTTCTCACACTCACCGTCCACGATCGCCTGTGCTACTTTCTTTCCATAAACAGGATAGTCTACAGATTCCGGACCATTGCATCCAAAATCTTTGTACTCCAGTCCTCTCTCTTCCAGATGCTTCTTTACCTCCTGCATCAGCTCATAGCCGCCATGATCACATCCCAGTGCTATCATTTTCTTTCTCCTCCTCAACATTGATAATTTTATGACCAGCCGCTTTCAATAAGCGGTTCATGATCGCCTGTCCCATTCTTGGTGTAAAAAATGCCTCTGAATAAATGGCACTTACATTACAGCTGTCAAAATCACGCAGGACCTCGTACAGATGATGCGCGATCGTGTCTTCCTGCGCCCGGCTTCCGATACTCTTTACGATTCCATGTGAATATCGGCCTTTTGTTTCATCTGTTGCGATGATCCCCACAGTCAGTCCCTTATCCTCAGCCTCTCCGGCTCTTTTTTCGATCTCCGCGATCACACCCTCTGTGGATCCCTCCACAATGGCAAGATCTGCCTTTGGTGCATAATGACGATATTTCATTCCCGGTGCTTTTGGATGGACCTTGCTGTCCGGTTTGATCAGCCCCTTATCCATCCTTACATCTCCAAGTGTTTCCCGGAGCATTTCCAGGGAAATATATCCCGGCCGCAGGACTACCGGTATGTCTTCTGTAAAATCTACGATAGTAGATTCCAGACCGATGTTTACCTGTCCTCCATCAATGATCATATCAATGGCTTCTCCCAGATCCTCTGCCACATGCCCCGCTGTCGTAGGACTTGGTCTTCCGGAAGTATTGGCACTTGGCGCTGCCACATATCCGCCAGCCGCAAGGATCAGCTCCTGTGCGATACGGTCACTTGGAAAACGTACTGCCACACTGTCCAGTCCTCCGGTTGTTTCCTTTGGCACGATATCTGCTTTGGGAAGGATCATTGTCAGCGGACCCGGCCAGTACTTCTCAGCCAGTACTCTGGCTTTTTCAGGAACCTCCGTAACGATCTTATCCAGGTCACGGATATCTGCGATATGTACGATCAGCGGATTGTCCGAAGGTCTTCCCTTGGCTGCATAGATCTTCATCGATGCTTTCGGATCCAGGGCGTTTCCTCCAAGACCGTATACAGTCTCTGTGGGAAATGCCACAAGCCCGCCGTTTTTCAGGATCTCGCCACCTCGGGCAATTGCCTTTCTGTCTATATTCTCCGCTGTCATAACTGCTATTTCTGCTTTCATTTTACGCTCCATTTACTGTCTGATATAAATCCCCTGCTCTTCAATAAAATCCTCCAGGTCCTGAAGGGCATCCTGTGCCCAGGTTTCGGATTTCTGAAAAGTCTCCGGGAAAAACATGTCTTTTACTATTTTTTTACCTGTTTCTGTTTTAAAGATCTTCTCTGCACTTTTCTTTATATGTTCTTTATCCAGTCCATCTTCAAAATAATTAACCAGAAAATCAGCTTCCACAAGGATCTGATAATCCAGCCCATCAATATCCTTATAGGTATGATGATGTCCTACCAGATATTCCACTCTGCGGATCACCCTCTCTTGAAATCCCAGTGCGGTAAGCATCTCTCTGGCAGCTGCCGGGCCTTCTGCTTCCTGCGTTTTTCCATCAGAGCGTCCGTATTTTTCCATACCGACTTTGATCCCGATATCATGGACGAGAGCCGCAGCTTCCAGAACATACATCGTGTCTTCGTCCAGACCCTCACCCTGGCCGATCAGCCTTGAAAGATCATGCACCTTCACAAAATGCTGGATATGTTTCGGATCCCCCTGATAATAATGGATCATTTCCATATAAAGTCTGTCGATTCTGTTCATAATATCCTCCTCTCTGCTGCCATCCCGCAACTGTTGCTTTTTCTGCATACTGCTCAGCAGAAATCTCTCAGAACATATCTGTACCAGTCACATAATAGTTATATTATAGCGTTATTATGGAAAAAATGTCAATCCTGCTCCACTTTCACAATGTAGGTTCCTGACATATCATCTTCAAAGACAATGCTTCCCAGACTCTGAAGAACTCTGTCATTAAGCTCTGTTCCATATTTTTCTTTTTCCCGTTCTCCTACAAAGATATAAGAAATATCATAACGGCTGATCAGTTTTTTTACCGTCTCTGTATCTGTGGAAGTATAAATAGTCTGGATGTCCGCACTTTTTTCATTGAGATCAGGTACATTATTTCTCCAGAGCCATTCATGCACATACCATCCCAGTACGGTCGGAAGCCCCGTAGATGCAGAAACTCTCTCATATCCGGTATAGCTGTCCCCGTTAGCCTCGAGCACCACAGGAGAGCCCTTGATATTCTGCTTCAGCCAGCGGATCGCCGACGCATCCTGAGGAAAATCCTGCTCAAGAAATGTAGTTGCATCCAGTCCCTGATACTCCGAAACCTTCCAGACATCCCCAAACCAGGAATGTACGGAATTTCCGAAATAGCCCACGGTCCAGAGCAGTACAAAAAGCCCCACACCTGAAAGGATCCGGATGATTTTCTGTCTGGATACCACCAGCATACGATAAATCCCATATCCCATTGTCATTCCGAAAAGGATATATGCCTGATACGTCAGCTTGAACATGGTATTGGCTCTGGCATTTCCATTTTCATAAATATCCCGTACATATACAAGCTCCGGGATCAGAACCAGTCCGATAGCACATAAGCCCATGATCACTGCAAAAAGATCCGGAACTGTGAGCGCCTCCAGCAGCCTGTAAAGGCTTTTGTGCTTCAGTCCCCTCATTTTTTCTGTGATAACAGACAGGATCAGCAAAACAGTAAGGAGCACCGGAAGCCCCCAAAGGATCAGAAGCTGATACCACAGCGAATGATGCTGTGCCAGTGCCACTCCCTGTACCATCGTATCAAATTTCAATGTAAAGGGCAGGATCACCAGATAAGAGAGCCCTATGATCTCCACTGCCTGTACGATCGTCACTGCCAGGATCCTGATTATCTTTCCCTCAAATCGTATGATATTTGCGATCAGGACAACGCCGCCGGTCACTACAAAATAGATCACAAAATCCCAGTAATTGGTCCACTGGAACATGCCAAGAAAAACTGACGCCAGAAGGATATGCGGCATCAGAAGCTGTCTCAGCCAAAAAACACTGCGTTCCTGTTTTTCAGGCTCAGGCCCTCTTTTTCGGATCATTTTCAGCCATGCATAGAGCATTCCTGCCAAAAATGTCACAAACATCACATTTACCACATGGGCATGAAGATCCCCCAGGACAAACGAATAGCATGGAAATTCATGTATGGTCTTATCACTGTCATTCACCGGATTATACCCTATGTAACGTGTTGCATCCGGGAACCAGTAGCTGGCTGCTTCTGCCGCCCCCTGCATCTTCCGAATCAGCGGTAATACACAACGATAGACGATATAATGTACATTTCCTGCAATAGATACTGCAATACCTGCAGTAATTCCTGCCAGTGACGGAAGATATTTCTTCTTTCCATCCAGCCGTCCATACAGCCTGTCCTTCGTCATCTGACGGACCAGCGAAAACGGATACACAAAGGCAAACGCTGCCACAAAGGTACGCATCAGATTATAAGTCACTTCCACTCTGCTTCCTGTAAGCTTCGTAAGAAATACTGCGAAATACTGCCCGCCATAGTAATAATTGATGGTTCCCTGAGAATACCAGAGATCACGTGCAGGAAGAGTTTTGCTCCGCATCATGGCCTCCATGAAGCCATAATCCATAAATTTCTCTGTTCCGTATGCCTGCGGCCGGAATCCAGCCAGATAAGTCCAGAGCAGAAAAATCCCAAAAAACAAAAGCTCCTCCCGAAAGACCAACCGGATCTTTCCTGACGGATAGCATTCAATCCCATGCTTCAGCTGAACATGAAAAAGTACAGCACACAAAATGCCAACAGCCACAGATACTCCTACACACACTGCTGCTGTAAAAGGAAGAATTTCCACCGCTACCAGAAGCCAGGTGAGAAATCCGGTAACCGCAATGGCAAGTATCTTTGAAAAAAGCCAGCCCCGGTCTTCAAAGCCTCCGAAAAGCCTTCCTGTGACCGGCATTGCCACCATTCCCATAAACAGTGCAAGCAGCCACCACGTCCAGAATGTCCATACATCTCCTCCCAGGAGATACGCTGAAAGTACTGTCAGGATCACTGCTGCAGTCAACTCCGGAAATAATTCTCTGATCTTTTTTTTCATCCTTCTGTCCCTCCTGTATCAGATCCTGCCCCGCAGACGGATAAAGTCCGCAAATGCCTGTCTTCCGATCTTTATGATCCGTTTCATGTTGATAGAGTTTTTTCCGGCCTGTCTCGGTCGGAATGTGATGGGGATATATTCCACATAAAGATGATGTTTTTCATAGATCACAGTCATCAGCACATTGGAAAGGAAAAATCCGTCTGGGATACGCTTCAGTACTTTGGCGAGCTGTTTTCCCTCCATCAGCCGATATGGCGTATTTGCATCTTTTACCCAGGTTCCAAAAATAAGAAAAAGCACAAGCCGCAGTATTCTTGTCACAAAAATCCTGGAGAACCCATCCTCTCTCTTCTGCCGGTAACCGATAAGAAGCCCGCACTTTTGACGTTTTTCCCAGAACTGCCAGAATTCCTCAGGAAGTGTCTGCCCGTCTGAATCCGTCTGAAAAATATAATCAGCATCTTTTTCCACTGCGTAACGATATCCTCTGAGTATTGTTCCTCCATGCCCTTCATTCGGTTTATCGATTCCTATAAGACGGTCATACTTTTTCTGATAGTTCTGTATTTTTTTGTAGGTAGCATCTTTGCTGCCATCATTCAGGATCACCAGGCGGCTGTCCCCGCCGATCTTCTCCACTACCGGATACCATTGCTCGATCACGGTCCCGATATTTCTTTCTTCATTATATGCCGGCATAATGATATATAAGCTGTCATGTTTCATAGATTCTTATTCTCCCATCCTCTGAGGTATACACCAGTGGATATGTCTCCCTGATGATATCCTCATGACATTCCTGCTGTTCAAATTCCATATCCTCCTCAAACAGGATATATGTGATCTTTTCCTGCTTTACGGCAGCTTTCAGTACCTCCGGATCATCCGTGGTATACATGAGCACTGCCTGGCCGGCACGATAGCTCGTATCGTACCCTGCAGACCATGCATAATAAGGCCATCCGCAATACAGCATGGCACCGGACATAGTGACCTCATTCATGGTATATTCCGGCGTCAGCAGAAGGTCATTTTTCTTAAGATTCGCACTGAGCCAGTCCGTCAGGCTGCTTTCCATATTTACAGTCATCCTGTGTGCGGAATCGTTGTCTCTTAAGATGATCACGTAATCGTAGATTCCGGTTGCACTAAGGCAGATACAAAGGACGGCTGCCACTGCGCGACCAGTCCATTTCTTCCAGCCTTTTTTTCCCTCAAGGAAAACACATCTAACGCTCCATCCCCAGAACACTGTCACAAATGCGTAGGAGATCATCACATATTTATGGTTGACATTGATGTCCGGAGTCAGCGATACCAGAAATGCAAATACCATTGGTAGCAAACAGCCCATCAGCACTGCCCGCTGACTTCTTTTCAGAAATACTGCTGCCACGATCATTCCCACAAAGAAAAATCCACTGATCTCCACCAGATACCAGAGTACACCGGAAATGCTTTTATTGTCTGCCAGAAATCCCCAGTAAAAGGATGGACTCATAACACTTCCCGACACAAAGATCTTCGACTGCAGTTCCGAAAAAAGTACCGCCAGTCCGGCACAGATCATATAATCCAGCTTACCGTCAGAAAAAACTGCCAGTCCGGCAAGGATCAGAAGACCGCCGATCAGCGCAGCTCCGTTCCAGAAGGCAGTTAATCCCAGAAACAGACCCAGAAGGATCGCCGTACCCTCATTTCTGCAGATCCAGGCTTCTTTTGTAAAAAAGCGGTTACGGATCCACAAAAAGCCCTGTTCCTTGTGACTGCATCCGGCTTCCACCCAATCTATAAAGGTCCATACCGCTACAGCTGCCATCAGAAGACCGAAGGCCAGATGACGCTGGTTCAGATATACATTGAAATTCCATAATCCCCAATTTTCATTGGTGGTATAACCGATAAACGCCGTATTTTCTTCCAGAGTCCGTACAAGATCCCCCGCCTGAAGATGTTCCCACAGATAACGCCAGAACGCTGTTCCGCTGCGGAAAAAAAAGAAAACAATGGCAGCTGCCCCTGCCCAGAAGCTTTTAAACATCCGGTAGCTGATCCCGTAAAGCACCATAAGAAATCCCACCAGAGACAGGATGCTTACCAGATTATATCCCAGATCAAGACGAAAGCCCAAATACTCCAGATTTCCCACAAGGAACTGGAACATAAAATGATATTTCACATCCTGCCCGCCATAATGCGGATACTGGGTTGGAAAATTATTTCCTCTGGAAAAAGATCGCATCATTGCCGTGTGGGGTGCATAATCTCCATATACAGAAAAACCGGAGTACAGAATGCCGTCTTTCATGTAAAAAACGTAAAACATCATCCAGGTCACAAAGACCGTCAGAATGCCAAAAAGCAGAAGCTCTTTTTTCAGGATCCATTTTCTGCTGATCATCCGTTCGGATATCACAAGATTTTTTTTCTGTTTTTTCTTTTTCCACCGGAAGATTCCCGAAAGCAGCAGGATATCCACCAGAAATACGATCAGATTTCCATAAAAAAGAGGATGCTCTACCCCCGCGCATATGCTGAACATCCAGGAAAGAATATAGACTGCCCAGGTCAGCATCAGGATCCCTATTCCAAATGCTGCCGGCAGGACCACCCATATCCTGTTTCCTCTTTCAGTTGTTTGACGCGGAAACAGACATCCTGCCATTTCCAGTCCTGTTAACATACATAATATAAGATAAATGATTCCAAGCATAGGATTCTCCTTAATTCACGTAAAGTATAGCAGAATCACCTTCCTATGAAAAGGCTATTCACATTTTTTTCAATTTTTTTCGTTTTCCTTCTGTTTTTCCAGATATGTAACGATTCCATCGGCCACAGCCTCTGCTACTTTGCACTGATACTTCTCTGTCTGAAGCAAGGAAGCTTCCTCCGGATTTGTAAGAAATCCACATTCTACGATATTGATCACACATGGACTTCGCTTCAGAAGATAATAAGTCCTGTTTCCTTTTGCCACCCGGGGCCGTACAATGGAAAGCTTCCGGTTCATGTTTTCCTGGATCGCAAGTGCCAGTGCTTTTCCGCTTTCCGAATCTTCATAATAAAATACCTGTGGACCTTTTACTCCGGGATCACTGTAGCTGTTCTGATGGATACTCACAGAAAGCACCGGTTCATATTTCCGGATCTGTTCAATACGATTCTGCAGATCCTGTGCTTTCATATTTTTTGTACCATTTTCATAAAGACCTTTATCTTCTTCCCGGGTCATCACTACGGCAAGGCCTTTTTTTTCCAGAATCCCTTTAAGTTTCATGGCAATATCCAGATTGATCCCTTTTTCCTTCAGTCCACCGATTCCCACCATTCCGGAATCCATACCGCCATGGCCGGCATCCACCAGGATCACCTGATCTGCTTTTATATTTCCGGATACATCTATAAGTCTGCCTGCAGTTTCTGCCGCTTCCCATGACAGAATATAAAAACAGACCAGCATAAGAACTGCCATTGCCAATTCTATGAAATGTTTTTTCAACGCAAAACACCCCCGGCATATTTATTTTAATATATGTTGCCGGGAGTGTTTTTAGCATTGTGAAGATCACAATGTTTTCTTCTGTTTATGACAGGTTTTCTGTGATCACGCTCCAGATTCCGCTGTTCTCGAACCCAAGCTTCCACTCTGCCACACCTGCCAGTTTGTATTTTTTGATCAGTTTAACCTTTTCCGCAATAGACTTAGAGTCCTCCAGCCAGATCTGGTATGTAGCACCGTCCCCTTCATAGGTTCCGTAATTCTGACTTGTCTTTTTGTCCCAGTACGTTTCTGCTCCGTTATCACCGATCGTCTGCTGTGCCTGATCCATACCGATGGCCTCACTTGTCAGTGCACCGCCATCTGTAATCTTCCAGAGCCTTGTGTAGAACGGGATCGCAAGGATCGTCCGTTGAGCTGCTACTTCTGAAAGCGTATCCTTAACCCCCTGTTCTACCCATGGCAGAGATGCCACGGAACCTGCGTCGGAGCCTACGTAATGCTCATCATAGCCCATAATGATCACATAATCTACAACCTTGCCCTGTTCCGCACGGTCATAATGACTGGTAAAATCTTCCGGAACCGGATTATCTACCGAAAGCACCAGGTTATTGGCGTGGCACTGGATAGAAAGTTCTCTTAAAAACTGAAGGAAATGGATTCCTGCTTCTTCGCTCAAAGATTCAAAATCAACATTGATTCCATCCAGTCCTGCTTTCAGTGCATAAGTGATCAGCTGATTCTCCAGATTCTGCCTTGAACTGGTTTTTGAAAGAACTTCTGTGGTACTCATGTTCTCATTAAAATTATCCACCAGTCCCCATACCTTCAGTCCTTTTTCATGTGCCTGCATCACATACTCCCCAGATGCAAGACTAGAAATATTTCCGGAGTTATCCGTTACAGAAAACCAGGTCGGAGAGATCACATTCACGCCTGTCATATTCTGTACCGCATCTGCGAAATAGCTGTTTGCGTCTGTGCTGGTAACCTGGTGCCATGCCAGGTTCACCGGCTCATCCATGGTAAGATATGTATAGGACTCTGTCTTAAAATCCCTTTCATAATCCGTTGTATCCACGGCACTTACTTTTTTCTTCTGAACATAACCGATGTAACCGTCATCGGTTGCCACCTGATCCCAGTCCTCACCTTCATTCATCAGACGGAGAACTGTATTCTTCGCCAGTTTGGAAAGAATCGGCGCCTTGATCCCGCCCCGGTAGCGGATCACTGTATCCTTCTTTGTGGTCACGGTCTCCACATTGGTAAATTTGTACTGTATCGCAACCCTTGCAGGATCCTGCCCTATATAAGAATCGATATCTGTATACTCTTTTACATAATCCAGTTTCAGATAAACCGTGTCATCCTTCAGCCACACGTTTCCGTCTGCCTTATCTGAAGCCGGTTCCTCTGTGAGACTGGATGGTGTTGCATACAAGATCTTCTTGTTTTCACTGTCCCAGTAATATCTCTGATTCAAATATCCGTTCACTACATCCAGCGGAAGATATACATCTTCTCCTGAGATAAGTGCCTTCTCCTCCAGTTTCTCAGTTCCAAGTATCAACGCAGCCTCACCGTCTGCATTCTGTCCGTAGTATTCTGTCAGATTCATCTGTTTCCTGCTTGGTATAACCTTATTGATCCCGTAAACAGCCCCTCCGGCAAGAACGACCAGAACGATCAGCAGACCTACCACAAGGATCGGTATGTGTTTTTTTGTCATATTTTTTTCCTTTCGGTATAAAATGTCATAATTTGTTTCATTATAACATATCTTGTCTACATTTCGTTATAAAAATCGACTTTTAATAATTTTTCACAATTTCTTTAGAATTTCGGTTCCCCGCATGGTATGCACGAGTGCAGGGGATGATCGTTATCCGGGGAACCGTTTTTTCTTATGTACGGTCATTCTTTACGAATAAGATCAAAGCTTACACAGGCGATATGGCCGTCTTCATCTTCCGTATAATCCCGCATATAGACCCCGTTTTCCGCAATCTGACAGGCTTTTGCGATTTTTTTCGGAGTGCTTGGTGCTCCATTGAGATAAAGAGAAACTCCGTTCTCACGATAAAGCTCCAGTTCCCTTCGAAGGGGTTTTGCGGATTTCTTTTTTTCCTGTGATATATTTGGCGTATCCCGACCTCCTTTCCTGGTTAGATTTTCAGAAAACACCAGCAATGGTTCTCGAAAAGCTGCAACTTCCCTGTTAGGATGATACTTGTAATAAAATATAAATAATAAAATGGGGAAAATTTATCTGTGTACCGACAGACTCGCCGATGAATTTCACACAGAATCCTTATCTTCAGAAAAATATGACTTTAAGTTATCGTTACTGTCTTCTTGCTTCTGGGATGAGACAGCTTTTCTGATTTTCATTATACCTGATTTCCCTTCAGATGCAAGTCTTTTATAAGAGAATAGGAAATTTTCTTTTTTTCTCAGGTTTCTGCATCTTTACATCTTGTGTATAACTGTTATATAATACAGTATGTAAAAGATTAATTTATTCACCTATAGGATGTGATCATATGAAAATAGAAAAAATCAATGAAAATCAGATCCGCTGTACCCTGACGAAAGAAGATCTGGACAGTCATCAGATCCGTATCAGTGAACTTGCATACGGTACCGAGAAAGCCAAACGTCTCTTTCGTGATATGATGCAGCAGGCACAGATACAGTTTGGTTTTGAAGCAGATAATATTCCTCTGATGATCGAGGCTATTCCTGTCAATGCCGAAAGTGTTATCCTCATTATCACTAAAGTGGAAGATCCTGAAGAACTGGATACACGTTTTTCCAAATTTGCCCCCTTCAAGGGCAACAAGCCTTCCGATACCGTAGAGATCGATGGCGCTGACAATATCATCGATATCTTCCAGAAGCTCTGTGAATCCAAACTTAAGGATTTTTCACAGAAACCGGAAGAAAAAAGGGCAGAAACTTCCACCTCTCAGGAAACAGAAACTCCGGATGCATCACAGCAGCCAGCTGAGAGTTCTGTAAAGCTTATACGCCTGTACTCTTTCCCGGAGCTGGATGATGTTATTGCCGCAGCTCATGGTATGAATGGTTTCTTTACCGGTGATAATACTCTCTATCGTGAAGGAGAAGACGGTGTCTATCAGCTGGTTCTTCATCAGTCAGACTGTACACCTGAAGAATTTAACAAGGTCTGCAATATCCTTTCCGAGTATGGCATCGGCCGCGCATTCACACCAGCCGGTGAAGCCTACTTCAGAGAGCACTGTGCACTGATCGCTGATCATGCACTTCAGAAACTTCTGAATATCTGACAAACCAGATATCCTGCAGACAAACAAACCGCTGTCGGAATGCGATCCATATGATCTGCATTTCCCGACAGCGGTCCTTTTGTTTTAGCAAAAAAGCTTCTGTTTATTACTCACCAAGAAAATCATTGATCTGAGCTACGAGGACATCTGCATCCAGGCCATGGACCATTGCTGCTTCCTCCAGAGATTCCATCTGTGAAGACGGGCAGCCAAGACAATGCATTCCTGCTCTCATCAGGATCGGTGCGATATTCGGGTCTACAGTGAGCAGTTCTCCGATCAGCATGCTCTTTGTAACTTTTGCCATGATTGTATTCTCCTTTACTGTTTTATCGAAATATTTTCATTCCGTTCTGCTATTATAATACGAATCCGGAATGGAATCAACGGGTTATGAATTTTCAGTTTTGTTTATAAATTTATACTTGTATTCTTTATGCAGATATATTAGAATGGGGATAGAATCCCTGGTAGGGGATACATACAATACACAATTTAAAAGGAGGATATCAATTATGGCATATGTAATTTCTGACGAATGCGTTAGCTGTGGAACATGTGAGGGTGAGTGCCCGAACGAGGCTATTTCTCAGGGAGACGAGCATTATGTAATCGACGCAGACGCTTGTGTTGACTGCGGAACATGCGCTGAGGCCTGTCCAGTTGGTGCTATCTCTGCTGAGTAATGCACCATCAGCTTGATAAGCTGCTATAATGAATGAGGCTGCCGGTTTACCGGCAGCCTTTTCTGTTTCTTTTATTCTTTTTTCCCTCACAGGAAGCTGCCGCTTCTCTTCTTGCCTGCTGCTGCCTGCGGATCGCTTCATCCAGAGAACGACACCGGTACTCTCCTTCTTTCTTTCTCTGCATTTCCTCACGGATCAGGCGTTCCATGATTTCCTGAAACTCCAGTATCTTATCGTTATCTGCTCCGCACTTCTCTGTATTCCCGAATTCCGCTTTTTCCATGAACTCCTTTTCAGATCCCGTATTTTTCATTGGGGTATCTTCAAGCTCAACAGCTTCTCCCTCCAGAATCCTGATATCAGATTCTGAAAAATCCGGTGTATCTGTCTTTCTTACCTCCGGTGGGATCAGTGTACGGATTGCTTTCAACTGAAGTCCCTTACTTTTCAGCTCATTTATTTTAAGAAAAAGCTGGATATCAAACGGTGTATAATAGCGATGTCCCAGTTCATTGCGTCCGATCCGAAGCTCCAGTTCTTCCTCCCAGTAACGCAGGACATAAGATTTCACTCCGGTCAGTGTTACGGCCTGTCTGACTGTATATCTTTTTTCCATTGTGAACGCCCCCTTATATAGAGATTCACTGCTGCTGTCTACAGTATAACCCCTGAGATCAGGAAATAGCAAGATTAATCGGTTGACATAATTTTACAAAATATGACTCTTTGCCTATATCCATAGCATCCCGAACTCCACTATCACACTGACAAAAATACAAAAGGCCATCAGGATAACTATAAGCTTCCATCCTGACAGCCTTTCATTTACCGTCTGCACGGCTCTATTTTTTCATATTTACAAACTGGGTATATCTTGGCAGCCATACCAGCTCCACAGTTCCGATAGGACCGTTTCTCTGTTTGGCTATGATAATTTCTGCAATGTCTTTCTTCTCGGTATCTTTGTGATAATAATCATCTCGATAAATAAACATGACCACATCCGCATCCTGCTCAATAGCTCCGGACTCTCGAAGATCCGAAAGCATTGGTCTGTGATCCGGTCTCTGTTCCACTGCACGGCTAAGCTGTGATAACGCAATTACCGGTACATCGATCTCTCTAGCCAACGCTTTCAGTGATCGTGAAATATCTGAAATTTCCTGCTGCCTGGAATCCGATTTTCCACTTCCGCTCATCAGCTGAAGATAATCGATCATGATGATCCCCAGATTATGCTCAAGCTTATATTTTCTGCATTTGGAACGAAGCTCCGCAATGGAAATTCCAGGTGTATCATCAATAATAAGATTGGAGCCACCGATAATATCCGCTCCTTCTACCAGCTTCGTCCAGTCCTCATCTTTCAGATTTCCGGTACGGAGATTCTGGGAATCCACGTGAGATTCCATAGCAAGAAGACGGTTTACCAACTGCTCCTTGGACATCTCCAGACTGAAAATAGCCACGGTCACATCTTTACGAAACGCCATATACTGGGCAATATTCAATACAAAGGCAGTTTTTCCCATGGAAGGTCGAGCTGCGATCAGTACAAGATCAGACGCGTGCATACCGGAAGTCTTATAATCCAGATCCACAAATCCGGTCGGAATCCCGGTAACGGAGCCCTTCAGCTTGGAAGCCTTCTCAATATTGCTGACTGCATTCAACACAACCTGCTGGATCGGCACATAATCGCTGCCATTTGTTCTCTGTAAAATATTAAACAGCTTTTTCTCGGATTCCTCAAGTATGGTTTCCGTACTGTCCTTTTCCAGATAACAGGCATTTGCAACTTCTTCCGTAGTCCGGATCAGCCGACGGAGAACTGCCTTTTCACTTACGATATTGGCATAGTATTTCACATTGGCTGATGTAGGAACTGCTGCGATCAAATCACGGACATATTCCATACTGCTGATGTCCGGCGGAAGTTCCTTCTCCTTGAGACGATTCTGCAGAGTGATCAGATCTACCGGCTGTCCTTCATTACAGAGTTCCACCATGGCATCAAAAATAATGCCGTATTGTTTTTGATAAAAATCATCACTGGTCAGGATTTCGGAAGCCACCAGGATCGCATCACGATCCAGGATCATGGATCCGATCACTGACTGCTCTGCCTCAATACTGTGAGGCAGAATCCTCTTGATCAGTGCTTCTTCCATTGATTACGCCTCTTTTACCCAGACTTTGAGACTTCCGGTTACCTTCGGATGAAGTCGTACCGGAACATTGGTAACACCCAGGTTACGGATTGGATTCTCCAGCTGGAGCTTTTTCTTATCGATATCAAGATTCAGCTGTTTTTTGGCTGCCTCTGAGATTTCTTTTGAGGATACAGAACCGAATGTTCTTCCGCCTTCACCTACCTTCAGAGTAAGGATAACCTCCTTTGTGGAAAGCTCCTCTGCAAATGCCTTGGCAGCGTCCAGGTTTTCCTGTGCAACCTTTTCTTCATTTGCTTTACGGAGTTTCAGGTCATTGAGATTCTTGGATGTAGCTTCAACACCAAGCTTTTTTGGCAGGATCATGTTTCTTGCATATCCGTCACTTACATTTACGATCTGTCCCTTTTTACCCAGGGATTTAACATCTTCCAGAAGAATTACTTTCATTTCTATTTGTCCCCTTCCTGATATAACTGGTCTATAATTTCTTTCAGCATTCTTTCGGTCTCATCCATGGTGTCTTTCACCTGTGCACCGGCAATATTCAGATGTCCGCCGCCGCCCATCCGTTCCATCATGACCTGTACATTCACTTCATCAATGGCTCTGGCACTGATGTAAACCTCATTATTATAGCTGGTAAGAACAAAAGATGCCTTGACTCCTGCGATATTGAGCAGCTCATTGGCCGCCTGTGCTCCTACAACGGTAGGACTTTCCAGACCTTCACTCGGACATCTTGCAATGGCAAAATAATCTCTGTAGATCTCCGCAGTACGAACTGCCTCCGCTCTCGCCTTATAGGAATCAATATTATCCCGGAGCATCTTACGTACACGTGTCACATCTGCTCCGCATCTGCGCAGGAATGCTGCTGCCTCAAAGGTACGCACACCCGCTCTTGTTGTAAAGTTGTTGGTATCGATCATGATACCCGCATAAATACAGTCCGCCTCAATACTTCGAAGCTTCAGCCCGTCTGCAAAATACTGCAGGATCTCTGCGATCATCTCGCAGCTTGAGGATGCATATGGCTCCACATAGGACAGAACTGCATTCTGGATCACCTCGCTGCCGCGGCGGTGATGATCCAATACCACAATGGTCTTTGTCATATAGAGAAGATCCTGGCATTCGGTATAGCTTGGCTTGTTGGTATCCACCACAATTACTACCGTATTGTTATCCACCAGTTCTTTGGCCTGATTACTGTCCACAAACATGGACGGCTCATAATCCGGATTCTCCATAAATCCACTCATCAGCGGCCGAATGGATGTGGTCGGATCATTGATCACAATATGCACCGGCTTGCCAAGAGTCTTACCGGCACGGTAAATACCGATTCCGGCTCCCAGAGCATCCACATCTGTGATCTTATGTCCCATAACCACCACTCGATCCTTGGTGCTCATAAATTCCTTCAGAGCCTGAGCCTTCACTCGTGCCTTCACACGGGTTGATTTCTCCATCTGCTGCGCTTTGCCGCCAATGTAGGTAATATTATTTTCATTTTTGATCACTACCTGATCACCGCCACGCCCCAGCGCCATCTCAATGGCAATTCTGGCATATTCGTAATTCTGGATATACGTAGCAGCATTCAGACCGATTCCGATACTTAATGTCACAGCCATTTCATTTCCGATGTTAACCGTCTTAACCTCATCCAGGATATGAAAACGCTGTTCCTTCAGTGTTTCCAGTGAACTCTGGCGCATGATCAAAAGATATTTATCTTTCTCCAGTTTCTTCACAAGGCCGTCAAAGTTGGAAAAATATTTCGTGATCTTACGATCGATCAGTGCGATCAGAAGGGATCTGCGCACATCCTCCACACTCTCAAGCGCCTCTTCATAATTATCCAGATAAGCCAGTGCCACAACAAGCTTATTGTCCTCATTCTTCTGAATGTATTCCTTAAGCTCTGTTTCATCATAAAGATACATGGCGATCAGACTGATATTCTGGGACATATTCTCCAGAATATCCGCATGACTGACCACTTCACCCATAGTCACCCGCTGCATGGAAGCCCGATAGATCCGATCCCCGAAATGTATACTAATCTCGGAAATTTCCAGTTCATCGGCTACAGGAAGCTTGTCCGGAGTAATATCCGGGAAAACTGTGCTGATATTTTTTTTATAAAACTGATCTCTCCCCGTAATCTCCGAAAAAATACGGTTGGACCAGATCATGCGGCCTTCCATATCCATAATGGCATACGGAAGCGCCAGTTCTTCCAGCATCCGCTTTTCTACCACATCATACTGATTGGCAAATGCGATCATATCATTGACGATCAGCGGTTTGTGATATCGAAAAAGCTGTACTGCAATAAAAATATAGATCACAGTACCTGCAGACACCAGAATTCCGGCCTTTACACTTACAATAAACACCAGCAGGTCCAGCAGCACGACCAGGACCGAAAGGTACAGCGGCCAGCGCATGAAGTGTTTCATAGGCCCCTTGAATTTAACTTTGTTGTTCATTGCTTTTTCCTGTTCTTAATGTAATTTAACCCACAAGTTATTTAACATTATACCAGATTCCTTATTATAATTCCATAGCAATGATAAAATCTGTTTTCCTCATAAAAAAAACAGGGCCGCTGCCTCCAGATGACTGCTCATCTGTTTCGCAACGACCCCGTATAAGATCAGAATTAGTCCTGAACGTATGGCATCAGGGACATATGACGTGCTCTCTTAACAGCAACTGTCAGTGCTCTCTGATGTTTCGCACAGTTACCTGTAATTCTTCTCGGGAGAATTTTACCTCTCTCGGAAACATACTTTCTTAACTTTGCTACATCCTTGTAATCGATCTCGTTATTCTCTTTACCGCAGAATACACAAACTTTTTTTCTTCTGCGTCCGCCTCTTCTCTTCATCGGAGAATCTGGTCTCTCGCCTCTATTGTAAGCCATGATTGTTTCCTCCTATCTTATTCGTCTCATCTGTCTTGATCAGATGTTCTAATTGAACGGCAGCTCCTCATCAATTCCATCTGGAATGTTCATGAAGCCGTCGGCGCTTGCTGCGCTCGGACTCGGCATAGACGTTGCAGGTGCTGCCTCTGTTCTCGGATGAGCTGCTGCATAGCTGTCGCTTGATGCTTTGCTCTCAGCAAATTCCTGATCCTCAACAACAACCTCTGTCGTATAAACCTTCTGTCCCTCACGGTTCGTATAGCTTCCTGTCTGGATACGTCCCGTAACTGCAATTTTCAGTCCCTGTCTGAAATACTTTTCCGCAAATTCTGCTGTACGTCCGAAAGAAACACAGCTGATAAAATCAGCACTTGCCTCTCCGTCACGACGGAATCTGCGATCAACTGCCAGTGTATATCTGGCGATTGCCAGGGCATTTTCTCCTGCGGAATATCTTACCTCAGGATCTCTTGTCAAGCGTCCCATTAATATTACTTTGTTCATCGTTCTACCTCTCTTATGATTTCACTTAACTGAACAGGTTCTTAATGGTGTTTTCGAAAAATCCGCTGCAAAAATTATGCCTCTTTCTTGACAACCAGGTATCTTAATACATTGTCCATGATGCGGACATGTCTCTCGATCTCCGCCGGGCACTGAGAATCTGCTTCAAACTGAATAAAATAGTAGAAGCCTTCATGCATTTTCTGAATCTCGTAAGCTAATTTCTTCTTACCCCATTCTTCAACTTCTGTGATCACGCCGTTGTAACGTGTGATGTAGCCTTTTGCTTTCTCAACTACAGCGTCACGTGCTTCGTCCTCAAGCTTAGCGCTCACAACTAATGCTAACTCGTACTTGTTCATGCTTGTCTTAACCTCCTTATGGTCTTTTGGCCCTTTGCCTGTCAAAGAGCAAGGATATGAAATATATCACGATTTTTGATTCTAGCACATCTCTCCCGTGATGTAAAGCATAAATTTAATTTTTTTCAATTTTTTTCAAATCTCGTGTATTTTTCTCAACCAGCTTACGTGCCACCATGATCTGATGTCCGCAGCCCTTGCATTTCAGGCGGAAATCCGCTCCTACGCGAAGGATCTCCCATTCTTTACTGCCACAGGGATGAGCCTTCTTCAGTGTGACAATATCTCCAACTTCATAATTTAATCCCATTTGATACTCCTCATTTTTATTTTTGCAGATCATCCCAGGTTCCCATATTTTCAAACTCTTATCTGAGAAAACACCTGCCCGATCGGTTCTTTAATAAGAAGATCCGCATATTTATCCCTCGGTGTCGGTGCCTTATTGATCACCACCAGATGATTTCCCCGGAAATAATCGATCAGGCCTGCTGCCGGATATACCGCCAGAGAAGTTCCCCCAATGATCAGCACCTCCGCCTCCGAGATCACTCTTACTGATTCCTGGATCGTATAGTCATCCAGCCCTTCCTCATAAAGGACCACATCCGGCTTGATCATGCCGCCGCAGCTACACCGCGGAACACCTTTCGATTCCTTCATATATTTAAAATCATAGAATTTCCCGCATTTCATACAATGATTTCGGTAAACGCTTCCGTGAAGCTCCAGGACCTTTTTACTTCCTGCCATCTGGTGAAGATTATCGATATTCTGAGTGATCACAGCCTTCAGCTTTCCTGTTTGCTCCATCTCCGCCAGCTTCAGATGCGCTGCATTCGGTTTTGCAGTATCACAAAGCATCTTATCTCTGTAAAATTTAAAGAATTCCTCAGGTTTTCGCATAAAAAATGTATGGCTTAAGATTGTTTCCGGCGGGTAATCATATTTCTGGTTATACAGTCCGTCCTGGCTTCGAAAATCCGGGATCCCGCTTTCTGTTGAAACACCTGCACCGCCGAAAAATACAATATTTCTGCTCTCATCAATGATCTTTTGTAATTTTTCTATCTCATTTCCCATATCATTTCCTCCCAAACTTATCCGCAAAAGCTCTACTGTGGGTTCACCGCATTCACTCTTTTTCCCTGTACCACAAAACGTGTTGCCTGATTGCCGGTACAGGTTGATAATGTAACGATCTTATCCTTCACATTGGCTTCACTTGCAGTGGCATCTGTTCTGATCTCCGAATTCTGGAACATTTTTTTCTCATATTCCAGAAACTCTTTGCCAGGTCCCTTAAATAAGGTATACGTATCGCTGTTCACAGAAGTCGTATACGCTGCAATGATCTCATACCGGTAATCTTTTTCCGGTGTGAGGATCCAGAAATATTTGCTGGCATTGTAAAGCGTCTCATCAGCTCTGTATTTTTTCAACATTCCAAACATGGAACCATTCTTCATATTGTGTCCGTACACCAGGGTATTACAATCGCTGAAATCCCTTTTGTTCTCATAATCAATAAAGATCGTTCCCGCAAAATTATAATTTTTCTCATATGTCTGGTGCAGATAAAAATTATTATCCTCTCCCTGTACCACCGGATAACTGATCTCAGGCAATGCCTCCATATAGATCCAGCCGATCACATCCTCATTGATACTCCTGAGAGAATCAAAATCAACACGCACAGGTGCTACAGGCTGTTCATCCGGCTGATTCATCTCTTCCACCTGGTCCGGATCACGTTCTGTCACTGCCATTTCGGAAATGCTGTTATATTCATCGGTTCCTTTTTTATATTCTGTATAAATATGATAAAGGTTAAAAGCTGCATAACAGAAAATACAGATTGCCACGATCAGAACGATCGTCAGAATATGATCTCCCACTGTTTTTTTCTTTTTCACCTTGTTTTTCCTGCTCATAATCACACTCCTTTAAATCTGTCAGGATCATCTGGTTTCTGTATTTATTATAAATATCCCTCCGTTTTCTTGCAACCGTTTTGTTTTTGTCCTGTTTTATAAAGAAAGAAGCCGCCTCGGAATGGGCGTCCGAAGCGGCTTGTAAGGTATGTTCTATTTCAGAACTGCTGTTATTTTCAGGCCAGTTCTTTTCCTGTAAGCATTTTGTATGCCTGGAGATATTTCTCAATAGTCTTGTCAACGATTTCCTGAGGAAGTGTCCAGTCGTTGTCCGGATTGGCTTTCAGCCAGTCACGTGCAAACTGTTTGTCAAAAGATGGCTGACCATGTCCTGGTTCATAGCCTTCTGCCGGCCAGAAACGGGAGCTGTCCGGTGTCAGCATCTCATCACCGATGACCATGTTTCCGTCCTCATCAAGACCAAACTCGAATTTTGTATCTGCAATGATGATTCCCTTGCTGAGTGCATACTCTGCACATTTTTTGTAAAGAGCAATTGTGTTGTCACGAAGCTTTTCTGCATACTCGCGTCCTTTTCCCGGGAAGTATTTCTCAAGATGATCGATACTCTGCTCAAAGGAAATATTCTCATCGTGATCACCGATCTCAGCCTTGGTAGATGGTGTGTAGATCGGCTCAGGCAGCTTGTCGGATTCCTTCAGCCCCTCCGGAAGCTTGATGCCGCATACAGTGCCGTTCTCCTTGTAGCTTGCCCATCCACTTCCTGTGATGTATCCACGTACGATACACTCGATCGGCAGCATGTTCAGTTTACGGCACATCATGGATTTTCCTTCGAATTTCTCCTGCTGGAAAAACTCCGGCATATCCTTGGTATCTACAGAGATCATGTGGTTCGGAAGAATGTCCTCAGTCATGTCAAACCAGAATTTGGACATCTGGGTCAGTACAGCACCTTTCTTTGTAACTTCGTTATTCAGAATTACGTCAAAGCAGCTGATACGGTCTGTTGCAACCATGATCAGACTGTCTCCATTGTCATAAATCTCACGTACTTTACCTTCTTTGATTGGTTTTAATTCCTGCATGTTCTCACACCTCATCATTCGGTTATTTGATTTTTGTTTTCGACACCGTTACCGTATCACCTCACAAGCCCTCCTGTCAAGATGTCAGGCCCCTTTCAGTCATAAGTATTCGTTAAGGGATCATTCATATTTCTAATAGTGACGCACATTCCTCCTGAAGCTTTTTCTCCTGTTTCCGGTAAAGAAGCTTCTCACTGCAGGCAAAATAAGGATCACAGCCATATTCCCGGATAAAGGCCGCCGCATGGGTGTTCCGGGTCAATCCGGTAACAAAAAGCACCGTTTCCTGTCCGTCCCCGAAGCATTCCTTCATAAATGCAAATGCCTGTTCCAGCTCCCCGGTGATCTTTTTCGCACAGGCCTTTCTCTTTTCCGCCATTTCCGTAAAAAGCTGCCGGATCCGTTCAAAGCCAGCCTCTGTTTCTGTGATATGCTCCTTGCGGATAGTAAGACTGAATTTCTCCAGAGTGCGGATCACAAGCTCTTCCGTGGTCTGCTGATCTGCGGTAAGAAGCTCCGCCTCCAGACGGACAGCCAGACTTTTCTTCTTCATATCTGTAAATTCATCCAGCGCCGTCATGTCCTTTTTATCCTGGAGAAAAGCTTTCAGATGCAGAAGTTCCTGATAAACAGCACCTGTCTCACCATCCATCTTCTCATAGGTCAGAAAACTTCCGTTCAGGCCGTCAAGCAGAAGCCCTGTCACAAGGAAGCGTTCCTCAAAGGAAGCATCCTTCGCCATTTTTACCTTTTTCAGCTGCTCTTTCTCCGGCATCTCTCCGGAAAGCAGGCGTTCCAGGCCATAGTCCTCTCCGTACTTCCGGTACAGCTGATAGCTGGCAAAAAAGCTTCTTGCGATCTCATCTCTGCATAAATACTCCCCGACCAGATTCTCCGTGATCTCCACGCCCAGTTCCTCATAAGCCTTCAGGATCTCAGACAGGTCTTCCCAGCCTCTTGCTGTCACGAAGAATTTCCCGTCCACTGTATTCTCCACAGAATAAAAATGATCCTTTTTCATGCCGAGATAAGCCAGGATCGATCCGTGGATCTCCTTTTTCCAGGCATACTCCATCCACACCTCAAGATCTGCCTCGATATCCATCCTCCGCACACGGTCCAGTGTTACAATATCAAACTCCCGGACCGATTTATTATATTCCGGAGGATTTCCTGCTGCCGCGATCAGCCATCCTTCTGGCACGCTGTGACTTCCGAAGGTCTTGTTCTGAAGAAACTGCAGCATAGTGGGTGCAAGTGTCTCGGAGACACAGTTGATCTCATCAATAAAAAGGATTCCCTCCTTCTTCCCGGTACGTTCCATACAATCATACACAGAAGCAATGATCTCACTTAAAGTATACTCTGTGATGCTGACCTCTTTTCCGTTGTAGCACCGGGTCACGATCCTTGGCAGTCCTACCGCACTCTGTCTTGTATGGTGGGTGATGGTATAGGCTACCAGACCTGCCCCGCATTCCTCTGCCACCTGCTCCATGATCGCTGTTTTTCCGATTCCTGGAGGTCCCATAAGCAGGATGGGACGCTGCCGGAGTCTGGGAAATGTATAGCGCCCGGCTGCATCCTTCCGGTTGTAAGCCAGTAAGGTATGTTTGATCTCTTCTTTTGCCTCTTTTATATTCATGTTCTGTAACGCACTCCTTCCTGCTCTGCCACAAGCCGGATCGCCCAGGGCGGAACAAGCTCCATTTTTTCTGTTTTATGCAAAAATACAAAGGCCGTTTCATAATCCGGTTTGCTTCCGGGATATATCCCGTCCCCGTCTGTAAAATAGATCAGCGCCTTAAGACTGCGGATTTCTTTTTTCTCCTGCTGTTCCTTCACATACCGGAACACCGGCCGGAAATCCGTTCCGCCCCGGCCCTGTATGATGATATTTTTGCTGTATTCCTTCCATTCTTCCTCGGAATAGATCACCTTAACATCCTGGATACAGCAGTCACACTGGATCAGGTACACCTTCATTTTGTGGAAAAAATTCTCTTTTTCACTGAGAATGGAATACGTTTCTCCAAGGAATCTCCGCACAGTCTCTCCATCACAGGAGCCGGAAGTATCAATGGCGATCACCAGCTCCTCCAGACGGTTCACTTCCTTATATTCCAGCGGCTCGATCAGCGGAAGATTTCCATAATGCTCCATCCCGTAATTATAAAAAATATAATCAAAGCTTTCCGTATCCAGTTCCACCTCTTCCCGCAGCACAGAAAACTGACGGAGAAATTTTTTGTAATCGTACCTTCCGGATCTTACCGTTCCTGTTTCTTCCTTCTGGTCCCCTTTCTGGCTTCCCCGCCGTTTCCGGTGATCCTGACGGTTAGCGGCAGTATAGGAAAGAAGCTTGTTCCATTTTTCCTTTGTTCTTTTTCCTTTTTCTCCTGTGCAGGTGTCCCACAAGGTGTGATCGTCAAAATGAAAGGCTTCTTCCAGTTCTTCCAGGTGGAACGGAAAAGCCTGTTCCTTCAGCTTCCGGCATATCGTTTCTGCGGAATCCGACCTGTCTCCCAGAATATGAAAAACCTTTTCACGGATTTTTTTCGCATCGCCGCCTGTCTCCAGAATCGGAATCTTTTCCCTGGAAATGATCTGTTCTACTGCAATATCACAGGCCAGGTTCCATAAGCGTCTGTCCTCCTGATCTTCCCGAAAAAGATGCAGATACAGGCAGTGCAGCAGCATGTGCAGATAACCTCTTCGTACTGCCTCCGGCCTTTTTACATAAAGCTCCAGCAGATATTCCGGGGAAAAAAGGAAGAAAGCTCCATCTGTTCCAATGGTTCCGGTCTGCTCTGAGCCCTTCCCGGAAATACAGGCAAAGGCACCGTCCAGATATGGAAAATAGTAGTACAGCTCGTTCCTTATGTTTTCCAGGATATGTATTCCCAGTTCTTCCTGATTCCGGTCCACCGAATCCGCCTCCTGTCCTTCTGATCAAACTATAGCACTCCAAAAAAATACTGCACACTCTTGACAACAGGACTATGATAGAGTCAAGAGGTGATTATTATGTTACATGATGAAACACGTAAACTACTTATTGAAGCTTGGAATAAAACGCACAATGCAAAAGAAATCCCAGAGTGTTTTTCTGTGAATACCAGTACTGTTTACCGCCTGAAAAAACAAATGCGTGAAACAGGTTCTGTAAAAACAAGAACATCACAGAGAGGACGTAAACATGCCCTGACACCGGAAGATATCCAAAATATTGACCGGGTGGTTCAGCAGGAACCAGATATCACAATTGATGAAATCATTGATAAACTTGGTCTGCATGTTTGTAATGAAACAGTCCACAAGGCAGTTATTAAACTCGGGTATTCTTACAAGAAAAAATCTCTTCATGCCTCAGAGCAGGAGCGTCCCCGATGTCAGGGAAAAACGCAGAAACTGGAAAAAACATATGTCGGAGAGAGACATAAATCATCTGGTCTTTCTGGACGAAAGCGGAGTAAACATCAATATGACGCGACATTATGCCAGAGCATGGAAAAACCGGAGAGCAGTAGATAAAACTCCACTCAACACGCCCTGCAATACAACCGTTCTTTCTTCCATACGTCTGAATGGAGACTGTGCCTATACAGTCTATCAGGGAGGAACTACTGCAGAGCGGTTTGCAGAATACCTGAAAACAAAGTTGCTGCCGACGCTTTCAGAAGCAGACATTATCGTTATGGATAATATGCGTTCCCATCATGCAAAAGTGGTGAAACAGCTACTGGACAGCTCAAAAGTAACCTATCTGTATTTACCCCCGTATAGTCCGGATCTGAATCCGATTGAAAAGATGTGGTCAAAACTCAAAGCATTTTTAAGGAAAGAAAAGATACGGATTGCATCGGAATTACCATCAGCTATTTCAAAAGGATTTTTAACAATTCGTCCAAAGGACTGCATAGGGTGGTTTCATTCGTGTAATTATGTGCAATAATTTATTGGATTGCTATAGTTTTTCACCAGATTTATTTACAATTCAAATTTCTTCTCTTTAAATCCATAATTTGCTTTTTTCAAATGGAGAAGTCCCATCAGCGCTGCAGGTCTCCTCCACTCTTCAGCCAGTTTCAGGAACACCTCCAGCTCCTGTTCCCCAAACCATTCGCTCTCATAAAGCTTCTCGATCTTTTCCCAGTCATCTTCCAGGATCAGGCGTTCCACAGCCGGACGGATCCTTTTCTTAAGATATGCTCCATAATGCGCGCGTTCCTCTTCCTCCACACCTTCCTCCAGAAAATATCCCCGCAGGGCAACTGCCAGCCGCAGCGGCTCCTGCTTGGTACTTCCGAATTTCCGGTAAAGATGAATGGCCTCTTCTTTGGCATCCTCGTTCTCTGCCCGCATTTCAAGAGCAGTGGCAGCAACTTCCACATCTTTTTGAAAACGGCTTAATTCTGTCATAATGATCCCTCCTGTCTGCTGTCTGTTTATAGTGTTCGAGGAAATGCTTTTGTATGACATTATCATATCACGTACCGCTTTGTTTGAACATTGTTTTTTGTTAAAAAAGAAACCGCCATTGCCTTTTCACGACAATGACGGTCTGAAGATTTTTCTCAGATTCCCTTTTTATAAAGAATAAATGAATAGATCATTGGCACAAGGATGACCAGCAAAATTACCGCAAAAACAATTTCCGTTTTCAGAAGCAGCGAATTCATAAGAAAAAGCAGTCCCGACAGAATCAGTACCCAGCCTGCCATACGGTTGGTACGGTTCCAGTTCTCCTCGCTGTTCAAGGTCCAGGGAAGCTTCATTCCCACTGTATAATTCTGTTTCACCTTATGAACGTAATTTCCGAGAATGATAAACATGATACCTACCATTATATTCACGATCACACCTATATCAAGTTCCATTCCCAGAGCAAGTCCGTAGATCGCCATGCAGGTGATCACAGACACCACCGGAACCAGCCACAGGATCATGGTAAAAATACGCCTGTTGATATTTTTTCTCTTTGGATCATTGGCTGTAAAAAACACGCAAAACAGATGGATCAGCAAAAGCAGAAATGGAATTCCAAAAACTGCCATCGGCTTGCTGCTCCAGCCGTTGGCCACATTGTGCTGATCAAAATGTGTTGCGATCTTCTCCGGCAGACGGTTCCACAGCAGGATCCCTGCCAGTGACGGTGAGATCGTAAGGATACTCCCGGAGATCAGGGACATTTTATATTCCTTCAGAAACTCTTTTCTTTCTTCACCTTTCATCATTCTTTCCCCCTTTCAGATCACTGAGCCACAGAAGCAGCTCCTCTACAACTGTGGTATTCAGTTCGTAATACACGAAATTCTTCACCTTCGTCTCCCACACAAGATCTGCTTTCTTCAAAATTTTCAGATGATAGGATATGGTTGCACCTGTCATGTCAAAATGTCCTCCGATCTCACCGGCTGACATTTTCCCGTTTTTCAGAAGCTGCAGGATTTCTCTCCGCACAGGATCCGAAAGTGCCTTGAAGGTTTCCGCAAACGCCATCGTGTATGTCTTCCTCCTTTCGGATAGTATTTAGAAATATTTCTAAATAGAATATATCATTTTCAGATTTCCCAGTCAATAAGTATTTAGATTTTTTTCTAAATACTCACATTTGTCATCTATAAAAAATGAGGATACCGATCATCGCCTCTGCGACCTTACGATATCCTCATTCACCATCGATCAACCATTATTTATTTTTTCTCCTCTTAAACCTACCTCATGCAAAAACCAAGACTGGATGTGATCTCCGGCGCAAGCTCCGGCACATGTGCACAAAAGTCCATCTCTCTGCCAAGGCCAATAGATGCAACTCCAAGAATGGATTTGCCATTTACTGTCCTGCTTCCCCTTTTCAGATCCACTGCAAACGGAAAATGCTCCGTCACATCAAGAAAACGGTTCACTTCATCCATGCTCTCAAACTGTACTTTTCTTACTGTCATCGTTTTTTCACCTCTTTTCTCTGTTTATACTATTATATTACTATGATATAAACATTTGCTAGAGTAATTTTTTTATAAAAAAGGTGATTTTTTTAGATGTTATCTTCTCCTATTTCTGTTACAATATAAAAAACAACACCCAGGAGGTATCAGAATGTCAAAAAAGAACCTTATCGCAGGACAATCCGGCGGACCGACCGCAGCTATCAACAGCAGTCTTTACGGTGTGGTATCTGAAGCACTTAAACATACAGAGGAGATCGACCATGTTTATGGTATGGTCAACGGCATTGAGGGATTTTTAAACGGAACATTCCTTGATTTCCAGGAAGCACTTCCGGGAGAGCAGCTTCTCGCTCTTACCTGGACACCCGGCGCCTATCTCGGCTCCTGCCGTTACAAGCTTCCGGAATCCCTGGAGGATCCGGTTTATCCGAAGCTTTTTCAAAAATTCGAGGAGATGAACATCGGCTGGTTCTTTTATATCGGCGGCAATGATTCCATGGATACCGTCAGCAAGCTTTCCCGCTATGCCGAAAAGATTGGCAGTGACATCCGTATCCTCGGTGAGCCGAAGACCATTGATAACGACCTTGTAAACACCGACCATACTCCCGGATTCGGAAGTGCTGCCCGCTACGTAGCCTCCACCGTCCGTGAGATCACCCTGGACGCCTGTGTCTACGAGAAAAAATCCGTCACTATCATCGAGATCATGGGACGTCACGCAGGCTGGCTCACCGGAGCTGCTGCCCTTGCCCGGAAATACGTCGGAGACAATCCGCTTCTCATTTATCTTCCGGAAACCAATTTCGATGTAGAAGAATTTCTCCTGAAAGTTAATGCTGCCTTTGAGAAAAACTGCAACGTCGTAGTCTGTGTATCTGAGGGAATCCACGATAAAGACGGCACATTCATCTGCGAATACGACAGCGCTGCCGGAACCGACGCCTTCGGTCACAAGATGCTTGCTGGCTGCGGTAAATATCTTGAGAATCTTGTACGCAGCCGTCTTGGTGTCAAAGCCCGCTCCGTAGAGCTCAATGTAAGCCAGCGCTGCTCTGTCTCCATGCTCTCTGAGACAGACCAGCAGGAAGCAATTCTCGCCGGTGAATTTGGTGTACAGGCTGCCCTGAACGGCGAAACCGGAAAGATGATCGCATTTAAACGTCAGAGTGATTCTCCGTACTCCATGAAATGCACACTGGAGGATGTCAACGTTATCTGCAACGAAGAAAAGACTGTCCCTGTGGAATGGATCACAGAAGACGGCTCCGATGTCACCGAAGACTTTATCCGCTATGCCCGCCCTCTGATCCAGGGAACTGTAAATGTTCCGGTTGGCGAGGACGGACTGCCGGCGTTCGTGTATCGGAAATAAGATTTGTGGTAATGCGGATAAAAATATCCACATTTGCTGCGTAACTCTGTCCTGAATAACTGTATCCGTCATTCGATAAAAATGCACCGGGAATTTCTTAACAGTTCCCGGCGCATTTTCTTTATTTCTCTATATATTTTTCTTTTTTATTTCTTACTGCGGTATGCTTCTGCTTCCCAGTGTGTGATAAAATATGTGATCTCATCGGTCATCTGCAGCGGGCCGCCAAAGCTCTCCGCATACACTGCAAGCTTGATCGCATCCTTTACCAGAAGCTGTGCCTTTGCTGCCTTTCCTTTGTCATCTTCCATGATAAATGCGCCAACGCCCTGTACCAGGATCAGTCTTGGCTCTTTATCATGCTCTGTCATAAATGCATCCATCGCATTTTTCGCCTCATCAATATTTTCTACAAATAACGGATAAGGTCCGCAATATACAATATGATCCGGAGTAAACGGCTTCAGAAGAGGTGCTGCAGCAGTTTTATCTTTTACAAAATTATCAGCCTCCGCAGCCGGTACGACTTCCACCGCATGTCCAAGCAGACTGGAAAGCTTCTGTGCTGCCTGCTCTTTTTCAGGTGTAACTGCATCACTTACATCCGCAGTTCTCTTTACCTGCTTTTCCAGCTTTCCGATCACACCATCGAATAAAACGCCAATCTCCTCTACAGTATCAGCCGCAACAAAAATTCCGTGATTCTGAAGCAGAAGGATCTGCACGTCTTTTCCTGTTTCTTCTTTATAGGCATTCATTTTCTCGAAGCAGATGCGGGCAAGTGTGTATCCCGGTTTACAGATATCGATCCAGAGTACATCTTTTCCAAGAAGCTCTTCGCAAAGAGCCTTTGCGCCCTTTCCGCAGGTCAGTCCATTGATAAGTGTCGGATGAACATGCAGGACATACGTATAGGCAAACAGATTGTGGAGCAGCGCTTCCACGCTGGGACGTTTGGTTTTATCCTCATCGGTCACTGCCGCCATTACATCTGCAAGATATGCCGATTCACGCTTCACATCATCCGCCGGATATTCCGTTTTCATGATCTCATTCAGACGGGCTCTGTCCATTTTGACAAATTCCTCTGCCTTAATGGTAGCAAGCTGTGTACCGGATCCCTTTACATACAGTGTTGTATCGTCTTTTACAGAAGTATTACCGCCTCCTGCCAGAACATAAGCCGGATTGCTTCCGTAAGTGTTTGACATTTTTACCAAAGTTGAAAGCTCCATAGTAAAATCCTCCCTTTTGTATCATTATATATTTTTTCCATATATTTATAGTACACGATACAAAGTGAATTATCTATATGAATATTTTTTCCAAAATTAGTACTTTCGTATCCTTTTATTACTTTTCCAAATGTACTATCTATACATCTTTCCACTGAGTTTCTTCTGCGATCCGGGAAATCGTTTTTCCTTTATATTATAAATAATAAGCAGCATACATGATCAAAAAAACAGATCATCTCACGTCAACAACTCAAAGGTATGATACAGATCCACCCTCCCATACCCCCACTCCGGGTTTGGGTACTGCATGTTTTCTTCTCTTCTTGCGCCTCTCTGCAGATAATATTTCACGCTGCTCCCAGTAAAAAACGGCTGGTTATTCCGTATGATCGCCCATTCAAACAGAAGTGCCGCGATGCCGGCGGTCTGTGCAGCGGATATACTGGTTCCGGAGCGGGTTCCAAATCCGCCTCGTACCAGCGGCACTTTTACGTTAACGCCAGGAGCTGCAAGATGTGGAGTTATCATGCCATCTGGCGTATAGCCTCTGCCTGCTGCAATGTAGATGCTTCCGTCACGGTGCTGGTAGGCGGTTGCCGTGATGCTGTTCCTGGCGTCTCCCGGCGCTGTCACCGTAGTATAGGGGGATGGTTCCAGAAAATAAGTATCCTGGGAGATCAGCCCTTCCACAGGAAGCCACATATGGAACTTTACGTTCTGCTGATTTCTTGCCTTGGTAAAAATTTTCCAGATACCGGACGCCGGATGGAAAAATCGAATATACACCAGCGAATACCCGGTCTGACGCTCGATCAGGATATAATTCACATACACCTTTGTTTCCACAAAAACAAATGACAGCTCCTGAGTCCTGAAACCGATGGAGCTGCTTACCTCCAGTATCTCTCCTGTAGGTGACTGAATGGAAAGCCCGTAGATTTCCGGCGGCTCACCCCAGAATTCCATGGTAAAGCCCTGCTCTCCTTCCGCCACACGAAGCTCCGTCACGATCTGCTCCCTTCCCTGAGAAAAAAAGCCTGCACTGTGGTTTCTGGTATTTCCTTCGTTTCCTGCTGCCACAGATACGGATACTTGGGAAAAATTTGCCACATAGTCCACATACTGGCTTAACGCATTGGTCCCCAGATGTGCGCCCTGGCTGCTTCCGATTCCCAGACAGATAGAAAGTGGCATCTTCAGCTTTTTGGCCTGGGTAATCGCAAAAGCAATGGCCATCATCACATCATTTTCCTGAAAAGCTTCTGCCTCCGGAGGATAAAGATAAAAATTACGGAGATATTGTTTTGCCGGCTTTACCTTGATGATGATCAGGGTTGCCTCCGGTGCTGCTCCGGTAAAATTTTCTCCGGGTACCATATTTCCGGCAGCAATACCTGCCAGTGCCGTGCCATGGCCGTTGGTATCTCTGGATGGCACGATGGCAAACGGATCCTCGGAATCCAGTGCCCGGTCAATATCCTTTTTCCGGAATAATTTGCCATATGGAACTTCTGTATCTGTTATATCATCCCCCTCTTCCGGCAAATTATCTGCATCTCCATTTTCAGCTTCCAATTCCCGCCCAGACTGATTTTGTTCTTCATCTTCTATGGACTGATCCCATAAATAAGCGATTCTGGAGCCGCCTGCATTTCGAAACACTTCATTCTGATAATCAATCCCCGAATCGATCACCGCCACCGCAGTACCTTTTCCACGCAGCTTCAGATAGGGGTGATCGTGCAGCCTGTTGATCCCTGATTTCCCTGCTGCCTCCATATCCATGTAGGTATAGCATTTCGGGATTGAATTATAGGAGATTCCCGTAACCTCGATCTCTCCCATACTTTCCAGCGGAACATAAAGAACACCGAAAATTTCATTGATTGCCTGAAAAGATGTCCCCGGAAAAAGTTCCATAGTATCCTGGACATCCTGCATATATTTCACGATAAAATCCCCGAAGCGCTGACTCTGTGCCGGATTTTCCGTCTGCGCTCCGGGGATCTTATCCTCTGTTTTCATATTTGGTTCAAAATCTTCTTTTCTGAGCATGACAGGCCTGCTTTCGCCTTTTTCATAGATGTATGCAGCGAAAGCCTGTCCTTATACCACTATTGTCCAACTTTTTCCTGATACATGGAACTTCCCTGATTCATTTAAACGCAGCTCTTGCTGTCTCTTTTTTTCCTGATCAATGTCAGCAGCACGATTCCCGCAATCCCGGTAAAAATACTGATAAACTGGGATGTCGACAAAATCCCCACACTTCCACGGATAATATCCCCACGGAAAAACTCGATTACAAACCGTCCAATGCTATAAAAGATCAGATAACAGGCAGTGACCTGACCATCTTCTTTTTTGTTCCGTGCGATCAGCAACAACAGAAGAAAATGCAGAAAATCCAGTCCGCTGGAATACAACTGCGTCGGGATCAGCGCCACGTGATTGGGCGCATATTCAGAATTCTGAAATATCACAGAAAAAATACTCTCTGTCTCTTTTCCATAACAGCAGCCCGCCAGGAAACATCCGATCCGTCCAAATCCCTGGGCCAATGCCACAGATGGCAGGATCACATCTGCATATTTAAAAAATACAAGCTTTCTGATCCTGCAGTACAAAAGCCCCGTCAGTATCCCGCCGATGATACCGCCAAACACCACAAAACCAGAGCTTAAAGTTTCCATTATAAATCCCGGATCCTGGACAATTGATTTCCACTCTGTGATCCAGAAGAGAAACTTTGCACAGAAAAATCCCCCTACCAGGCACCACAGGATCATTGGAAAGATCTGTTCACTGTCAAGCTTCTGTTTTCCGGCTCTGTATTCTGCAGTCAGGCAGCCTGCCACAATTCCAATGGCGATCATCAGACCATAACCGTATACCGTAAATGGCCCGATGGTAAGAAGTTCATTTTTCATCAGTTTCCTCCTGTTATCTTATTCTTATTTCCGTCATGATCTTCGCTCACGTATGCGGACAGAAAACACTCCAGCAAAGCAGCATTGGCCCGGTCATTCAAGGCGCTGTTTCCAGATTCTGCCACATCACATTCACCACAGATATCCACGCCCCGGATTCCCTCTGCACATATTTCTCTGACCCTCTTCAGACATTTCAGCATCGTATTCAGGCGCATGTCTCCCTGGCTCCAGTTCGTGTCCGCATCATCCTTGCAGAGAACATCTTTATCCACAGAAATGTACAGCGGCAGCTTTCCCACATGCTCACTTACAAACGCACACACTTGCGCTTCTTCCATTTCCAGAAGCTTCTCTCTGCTCAAGAACTCCACCTTTTCCTGAATCTCCGATTCCACTCTGGAAAAAGCCTCCTCATCCGGGCCGATCAGGATCACCCTTTTAAGCAATGGAAGTTCCATAACAGAATCGTAGATCCATCCTCCGCAGGAAAGCAGACCTCCGAATGCCGGCGGCTGCATATCCGTGTGATTGTCAAATACAAGAAGCGAGAAAGGCTCCGATATCTTTTCCAGCCAGATCCTTGTCATATAGTGATAGTTTCCGGAATCAATAAAATGGATTCCTCCGGAAGAATAAGGGGCAATACGGCTGCGAATGGCATTCATCGCATCCTCATCACAGTAGCAGTTGGTTCCGGGAATGTCCCTGGCCTCCACCCGGGATACTTCTTTTCCCCTCCAGAACTGCTGATCCTCATATATTCCGGAAAAATCCATCATCAGTATCTTTATATTTTTATCTGTATTTTTCATGTGCACATCTTACCACGGAATGGCAGATGATGCAAGAGAAGGGTCAGTCCTTCCACTCTTCCAGTTCTTCATCGGAACCGTCCAGAAGATCCTTCAGGCTGCCGGTTTCCGCCTGGTCTTTGCCTACAGCCCAGAGCTTCATCTCCACATTCTCCGGTTCTTTTTCCCATCGGGAATTCTTCTGCTTTTGCTCTTCTTCCGGTTCTGTGGGTTCTTCTGTCTCTTTTCTGTCCGCAGAATATCCGTCTGCATCCTGTGCCGGCATAGCCGCTGTAGTCTCTGCTGTAGTTTCTGTTGGATATTCTGTTTCCTTCCCACTCTGCTGCTCACTCGGCGCGTTTTCATCCTGGGTTCTTGTATCATTTGTCACATCCATATCTGCCGTTTCATTTACAGCATCGGAACTGTCTGCACCAGAATCTTCCTTCTCTGTCTCCGCTTTTTTTGCGATCTTTCGAAGCCCCAGCTTCATAATAATATAGAATACGATATCCGCAGCTCCGTCACACACCAGCACCCAGCCGGAAAAGATCAGCAGAGTCATGATCTTCGGAAATCTTCCAAACAGCATCACGATTCCAAGTGCAATGAAAACAAGACTTCCGATCAGAAGCACGCTCCATGCGCCGTTTCCTCCTTTTTTCAGAAGGAAGGCTCCTTTAAACTTCCACAGACTGTCAACCAGTACAAATGCGCTGAGCATCCATGGAAGCAGTTTGATCACGATGGACGGTGTCATAAAAAGAAACACACCCAGCACAAAAACAACCACACCACTTAGAAGATCCATGATCGTAGCTTTCTCTTTTCCACGTATGTAAATATAGATATGATAAATGCCAGCTCCGATGAGGATCAGCCCGAATACTACTTTGCAGATCACGTCCACCGTCTGCGTGGGGATCAGGATCAGGCAAAGTCCCAGCAGTATATAAAATACTGAGGAGATGATCTCACCCTTTAGAATGTTGTTGATTTTTTCACCCATGTTCCTTCATACCTCCTCTGTTATTCCAACAGTATAGCTCTTTTCCACTGGTCAGTCCACCCTGAACCGTCAAAAAAATTTCTTTTTTCCAGAAAAATATTCTTATAATTCAATACAGCCCGAAGGACTTTTCCGGCGTCATTTCGCCTTGTTCCTTCAGGCTGTATTTTACTTTTTATGTTTCTTCTTTTTTGTCATAAGACCACCGATCCGTCCGGTTTCTTTTGCAGAAAGGCTTTTCCACCCGTCTTTGATCACTTTATCCAGAACTCCCATCTCATCGGCAATCTCGTATTTCAGTTTTTCCGCCTGGGAAAGCTTTCCCTCAAGATATGCTTTTACTTCTTTCTCCCTGTTCATCTTCCACACTCCTCATCTTTTTTATGGAGTATGGACAATTTCCGGATAAATTATGCATTCTGAAAAATATGTCCGTCCTTTATGGGTACTGTCATTTTTAATCCGGGATAATGATCGCCGCAATGATATACGCCAGGATTCCGGCTCCGCCCATCAGCGTGATGATCACCCATACCAGCCGGACAAGAGTCGGATCGATATTAAAGTATTCCGCAATTCCGCCGCAGACACCACATAACATACGGTTTACTGATGATTTGTATAGTTTTTTGTTACTCATAATGCTTCCTCCTTTAATCTTCTTCAAATTCAACCTCAACGTTTCCCATTCCGCAATCCAGTTTTATATTTTTCGTGGCACCTTCATTTGTGATCTGTTTATTTCCGGAAGTAATGGATGTTTCCAGAGAATCATCCACCTCCAGATTTCCAAGACCACATTTCAGCTCATAATTATACTCAGTAGCTTTTCCTGTAAGTGTAAGCTCCATATCTCCCATACCACAGCTTCCTTTTAAATTCTCCACCTGAAGTTCACTGATGTCAGCAGTTCCCACTCCGACTGTAAAATCTGCTTCCTTTATATCCAGGCTGCTGGAATTTTCAATGGTTCCGGCCCCCACATTTACTTCCATCTGCTCCGCTTTAAAATCACCATCCAGTTCGATGGTTCCGGCTCCCATCTGAAGTTTTATCTTCTGAAAGCTTAAGTTTTCCGGGCAAAAAATTTCTATGGAACGGTTTCTCACTTTTTGATTGCTTGCAATTCTCAGACTACCGTTGTCATTGCTGATCTGAATGCGATTGTGATCCTTCCCTGAAACTTTCACCTGGACTTTATCCTCATTCCATGTTTTCAAAACCAGTTCTTCGTATCTCAGATCACAGAAAAGGTCTGACACAGCCGAGGCCTCATATACTTTCGTATATGCGGAACTGTCTGCACTGTCTGCCAGAACGCCCTTCTCAGTTACCGCGCTCTCTGCATTTGCCTGAAAATCGTCCTCCTGCTCATCCATATCTTCCTCGGAATCTTCCACTTCCCAGCTGTCTTCATGATCCAGAACACGAAGCACCTGCGTGATTCCATGATCCAGAACACTCACATCTCCCATAGTCGCTCCCATGGCAGCTCCGCCGGCAGTAAGTCCCAGGCCTGCCACACCGAATACCGCTGCAAGGATCAGAATTACCTTCAGAAAACGTTTCATACTTTTTCCGCCTTTCTTCCATTCAGGAGATTGCTGCAGAATCCCGTAAATTTCCGCAGGATCGCAGGCAATATCTTACCTGTAAACCACACCGTCAGTAACAGTAACAAAAGTCCAAATGCCATCATCAGGCATCCGATACCGATAGTCAGGATCCCGGCCGGCGGAAGAGACACCGTCATGGCAATCCCAACAACAATGCACGCAGCTGCACCGATCACAAGGATGATCGATCCCGCTCCTGCAAAAAATGTCAGCAGGAAAGGCAGCAATGCCAGTGTCACCAAAATCCCCAGTACTCCGCCAAATAATCCTTTTATCAGAGGAGCCGCAAAAACAAGAACGATCAGCGCAAGAATGATTCCTGCCTTATTCTGCTTTTTCTCTGCGTGATAGCCGCGCTGGGCACGTCTTTTCCTGCGGTCTTCGAAATTTTCTGTATTTCCCGTATCACGATGGGCCTCTCCCTGTCCATTTCCGTATACGGTTACTTCTGTATAATGGTCCGGCATTTCCCCGTTCTCTTTCACACGGGTATCCTGATATCCGTTCTCTGTGTATTCCCCGTAATCTTCACTGTTCTCCTGAAGATCTGCCTTAATGATCGCAGCAACCTTCCCCGGATTTCCCAGTTCCCGGATCACTTCTCCTTCATTCTCAGGACCTGCATCATCAAAATATCCTTCATAATATTCCAGTGCTTCCTGTCTCTCTGCCTCTGAAATATCGGAAAGCAGCCGTTCAAGCTGTTCCATAAACTGCTTTCTGTTCATAATCAAACTCCCTCCTCAAACATCCTGGTGATCTTGGATGAATAGATCTCCCATTCACTTCTGTAAAGATTCAGCTGCGCTGCGCCCTTATCTGTCAGCTTATAATATTTCCGGTTTCTGCCTGCATATTCCATATTGTAGGCTTCCAGACATTCATCCTTCTGAAGCCTGCGAAGGACCGGATACAGCGTAGATTCTGAAACCTCCAGAACACTTCGCACATCCTGGGTGATCTTGTACCCGTAGGTACCGTCCTTCTCTCTGGAAATAACAGCCAGGACGATCGCATCCAGGAGGGCTGCTCCTGTATTAAATACCATCTGCTCACCTCTCTATGACCTGTAAAACGGACATTCACATTCCGTCTTACTACATGCTGATGAACGCGATCACTTCACGATCCAACGCTCACATGATAAGTCATGTAATATTGTTCTGTGAATAATACTATATATCGTATAATATAGTTTTGTCAATAGTATTTAGAAAAATCCCTCTATACTTTATAATATTTTTCGGAAACCACTCTTTTCACACAATATCCGAAAGAGTCAAGTTTATATTATGGAGGAAATTATGACAGATTCAGATAAAATACAGACATTACCGCTTCCTTTTCTGGAGCGTATGAAAGAAATGCTGGGAGATGATTATGATGCTTTCCTGAAAAGCTACAAAAATCCCCGCACCTACGGTCTACGTGTAAACACCGCCAAGCTCTCCTGCCAGGATTTTCAGGCGCTTTCCCCTTTCCCTATCCGGCCGATCCCGTGGATCAATACCGGATACTTCTACGAGGAGGAAAGCCGCCCTGCACGATGTCCTTACTACCAGGCGGGTCTTTATTATCTCCAGGAACCAAGTGCCATGACACCGGCTTCCAGGCTTCCTATCGAACCTGGAGATTTTGTCCTGGACCTCTGCGCAGCTCCCGGAGGAAAAGCCACTGCCCTGGGTGCAGCCTTAAATGACACCGGATTTCTCCTTGCCAACGATATCAGTACTTCCAGAGCCAGAGCCCTTCTTAGGAATCTGGAGCTTTTTGGCATGAAAAATATGCTCGTCACCGACGAAAAGCCCGCCAAACTTGTCCAGCGTTTTCCTGCTTTCTTCAATAAGATCCTTCTGGACGCTCCATGCTCCGGGGAAGGCATGTTCCGAAAAGAGGAAGCCCTTGCCCGCGACTGGACACCGGAAAAATCTGCTGAGCTTTCTGATATCCAGAAAGACCTGGTCTTAAAAGCTGCCGATATGCTCCGTCCGGGCGGAATGCTGCTTTATTCCACCTGCACTTTTTCCCCATGTGAAGACGAAGAAGTGGTAGCCTATCTTCTCAGACAACGCCCGGATATGGAACTTATGGAAATGCCAGAATATGAAGGCTTCTCCAGCGGCCGCCCGGAATATGCCGGCACAGCAGACACTTCCGATTCCGAAATCGCGTTAAGCTTAAATGCATTTAATCCGGAAGAACTTCAAAAATGCGTCCGAATCTTTCCACACAAAATGGATGGCGAAGGTCATTTTCTCGCCCTGTTCCGCAAAAAAGGTGACTCTCTTCCACCCGTTTTCCGCTTTTCCGCAAAAGGACCGGACAAAAATACCCGGAAATGGCTGGAGGAATTTTTCTCTGAGATCGGCCTGAAAACCATTGGCGGTCAGGAATTTGACTGGAACCGTGTGGAAGTCCGCAAAGATAAAGTATACTATCAGCTGCCCTTCCCGCTGGATCTCCGCGGAATCTCCTTTCTTCGAAACGGCCTCTACCTGGGTGATCTGAAGAAAAACCGTTTTGAGCCGTCTCAACCTCTGGCGCTGGCGCTTCACAAAGGAGATGTGGAAGCAGTTATCTCCCTGCCGGTTTCCGACGAGCGGCTTACCCGTTATCTGAAAGGCGAAACTCTTATGATCGAGCCGGAAGAGGCCGCTCACAAAAAAGGCTGGCACCTTCTCTGTGTGGACGGTTATCCTCTCGGCTTCGGAAAGCTTGTAAACGGGATCCTGAAAAACAAATATCCTGCTGGCTGGAGAGTGTAATCTCTCCGCCGCAGGATATCTGCCCACATTAACATATCATTTCATTTTCAGATCAGAGACTGAACGCTTCTCCAAGAGTAAACGAATAAATATACCGTTCCTTCACCTTCCGGCCTGTCATCCGTTCCAGCGCCTGGGCGTAATCCTCCAGCTGTACATGATAACGGTCGATCAGCTTCTGTTCTTCTCCACGTCTCACAAAGTCCGTTTTATAATCCACCAGAACGATTTCTTCATCCTCTATAAAATACGCATCAATGATTCCCTGTACCAGAACATTTTCCTCACACCGCCACTGCGGATCAAGCTCCGAAGCTTTTCTTGCGATCACAAAAGGCTGCTCCCGGAACAGAAGTCTCTTCTCTGAAGCTGCTTTCATCCGCTGTCCGAGAGGTGCTTCCACAAAATTCCAGATATCCTTTACCCGGACCGACTCAGCCTCTTTTCTTTCCATCTTCCTGGCGTCAACCCATTCTCTCAGCTGTCTGCGGATCTCATCCCTGTTTGCTGTCTTCTGATAGTCCAGGCATTCCATTACACGATGATAAGCCGTTCCACGAAGTGCCCCTGTATACCCTTCCTCTTTCTTCTCCTCGATAAATCGGGGAACCAGCGGCTGGATCTCTTCTTCCGTCTCATAATCCACCGTTTCTTCCAGATCCTGCTCACTGTGGTAGCTTCGCTTTTTCAGTTCTGATACACTCACCTTCACAGGAAGATCTTCCAGATAGTGATAGGGATATACAAAGGAAAAACGTCTCTGGATCTCCTCCCGGATCTCACTGTCAAAAACTCTGCCCGGATTCCAGTTCTCCAGTGTTTCCTTCTTCATTTCCCGCTCTGCCTGTTCCATAACCTCACTTTCTGTCAGTTCCCGTGCTGTGACCCGTGTAACTTTGAATTCTGCCGGATCTTTGTACAGAGGATTTGCGGTATTCATAAAGATGCCATATTCATGAAATAATGGTGCCATGCATCGATGTCTTGCCAGTGCCGGAAGCACATAATCCCAGTAAGTCTTCCCGCCAAGCCTCCTGCCCAGAGAAAGCAATGGTTCCTCACTGTCCCTTAATGCGGACAATTCCCCCAATTCCGGATGCAGGGCTCCAATAGTTCCACTGAGGATCAGTTTTTCCTTTGCACGTGTAAGCGCTACATAAAGTACCCTCAGCTCCTCTCCGAGGCTTTCCATCAGAAGCGCTCTCCGTATGATCTGCTTACACAGGGATGGAGCGATGATCCTCTTCTCCGGCAGGATCGCATCCGCACCGATCCCCAGCTCCGGATGGATCAGGATACTTGCGTTCATATCCCGGAAATTAAAGCGTTTTCCCATTCCTGCTGCAAACACTACCGGAAACTCCAGTCCCTTGCTCTTATGGATCGTCATGATCTGTACTGCACTTTCCCCGGTTCCGGAAAGATTTACCTCCCCGTAATCCACCTGATACTGCTGAAGCTTCTGGATATATCTTACAAAATTAAAAAGACCTCGATAGCTTGTCTTCTCATATTCCATTGCCTTTTCCACAAGCATGTTCAGGTTTGCATTCCTCTGTTCACCATTTGGCATTGCCTTTGCATGGTCTCCATATCCGGTACGTGCAAGTACCTCCAGGATCAGTTGATGGACCGGCGTGTAAGCCGCCTTATCACGAAGTGTATTCATGGTGTCCATAAAACAGGACAGCTTCTCTCCGAGGATTTTTTTGTTTTCCTCAAAGCTCCCATGCTTTCTGTAGTCCTCCACAAACCTGCACACACATTCATAGATCATTCCTTCCGGATATGCGATCCGAAGCTCAGCCAGCTCTTCTGTGGTACATCCAACGATCGGTGAACGCAGTACGCCGGTCATGGGAATATCCTGCAGCGGATTATCCAAGATCCGGAGATAATTCAGCAGTGTCACAACCTCTGTTGCAGAAAAATATCCGGTTCTGGAAGCCGTATATACCGGTATCCCTCTTGCACTCAAAACCTCCCCGAAGGTTTCAGCCCAGCCTGAAGCAGATCGGAGCAGGATCACGATATCTCCATATTGAAGAGGTCGATACTCTCCCGTTTCCTTATCCAGCACCCGTTCATGCCCTACCATAGATCGAATCCTTCCTGCAATGGCAAGGGCCTCCAGCTCTCTCTCATTCTCCGTTACTTCTTCATCCTCCTCTTCCAGCAGCGGACTGTATTTATCCACAAGAAGGATCTCTGTTTTTACAAATTCCGGATCCTGGCCTTCCGGAAAAGAAGCTCCGGGATACAGAGCTGCCGCCTCGTCGTAGGCAATTCCTCCCAGATCTTCTCCCATGATCTGCCGGAAAATAAAGTTGACACTTTCAAGGACTTCCGGTCTGCTTCGGAAATTTTTGTGCAGGTCGATCCGCTGTTCCGGACTGTCTTCCAGTGAATAGCTCTTATATTTTTCCATGAACAGTTCCGGACGGGCCAGACGAAAACGGTAGATGCTCTGCTTTACATCTCCTACCATAAAGATATTTTTGCGTTCATTGACCCAGCCGGAAACTGTCTGCATCAGGATCTCCTGAACCAGATTACTGTCCTGATACTCATCCAGCAGGACCTCATCATATTTTTCAGAAAGCTCTCTTGCCGCCTGGCTGGGCACATAGGTTTCTCCTTCCTTTTTCAGAAGGATGTCCAGGGCAAAATGTTCCATATCTGAAAAATCCAGAACATTTTTTTCACGCTTCTTTGCCTGGAAACGTTCTGCAAAATCCTTTGTCAGCTTTACCAGCATCTCCAGCGGTGGTGCAGATGCTTCTGTCAGTTCCGTCAGCTCAGCCAGATTTCCGTAAAAATATCGGATTCCCAGTTCCTTCAGATTATCTTTTGCATCTTCGCGAAGAGTTTTTACCAGATTTTTCAGCTGCTCCGATACTCCCTCCATTTTTTTTGAGGAAAGTCTTGCAAACTTCAGATTCCGGAGATTCTGCGCTATCTCATCATAATCCCTTTTAACGGACAGTTGTTTTAACTGCCGGATCAGTATCATATCCTTTTCCAGAGCCTCCAGATAAAGCTCCGGTCCATCCTGGAGCTGACAGGTCTTCATTGCGGTTTCTGTAAGCTCTTCCGCTTCTTTCAGTGCGCAGTCTGCAGCCTCCCACAGATATCGGAACCATCGCGTTCCCTCAAGACCTTTTTCCGGATCCAGATGATAATTCTCCACACAGCTGTCCAGCCATTTTTCGGGCCATGGATTACTCATCGCAGCATTATAAAGCTCCAGCACATGTTCCTTCAGTCCTTCATCCGTTTTTCCTGGCGCATAGCATTCCACAAATGCAGTAAAATCTGCCTTTCTTTCTGCATAATGATCCTCAAAAAGCTCCTTCAGCACATCTTCCTGCAAAAGCTTCAGTTCACCCTCATCTGCAGTCCGGTAACCCGGATCCAGTCCGATCAGATGAAAATAATTTCGGATCACATAGGCGCAAAAGCCGTCAATGGTAGTGATCTGTGCCGTATGGATCAACGTCATCTGTCTCTGCAGATGCTCATTATCCGGATCTTCAGTCAGTGCCTGATCCAGTCCACGTTCGATACGTTCCCGCATCTCTCCCGCTGCCGCCCTTGTAAATGTCATGATCAGAAGACGGTCAATGTCCACCGGTTTCAAAGGATCCATGATCTTACTTAAGATCCTCTGCACCAGCACTGCAGTTTTACCGGAACCGGCTGCTGCGCTGACCAGAATATTCCGGTCCCGGAGCGTGATGACCTTTTTCTGCTCCTCAGTCCATTTCACTGCCATTCTCTTCCTCTCCCTTCATGATCTTTTTCCACAGTGCATCTTCTTCTATGGACGACAGCCTGTGAAACTCATATCCCGGTATCTTCCTGTCGAAGCCGCACACAGTAAGATACGGACAATATGTGCAGGCATTCTTTTTTCCAAGTTCATAGGGTTCCACTGCCGCATTTCCATCCAGGATCGATTCCCTGATGTCACAGATCTTTCTCCGCACATACGCTCCCAGAGCATCAAACTGCTTCCTTGAGGCAACAGAAGATCTTTTGCTGAAGCTTCCGTCCCGGTTCAGGGATACCGGTATGGAGGCCATAGTGCTGTCGATTTTGGTACTCATATTATCATCTGCCTGTACAAGCCCGTTCATTTTCATTTTCTTCAGCATCTGCTCATTGATGCTTTCCATATCCGCATGGATCTTCTCCTGTATCATAGGATCCTTCACATTATAATAAAACACACCGGCCGGAACGATCTCGCGATCCGGATACTTCCGTTTTTCCACCTGTAATGCTCCATCTAGATAGACCATCAGCTGAAGCCGAAGGCCATGATACAACGCCAGCAGATCAAACGAAGTATTTCCGGTTTTATAATCGATCACCTTCACATAGACCCGGTTGTTCTCCGGCTCTTCCATGATATCCACACGGTCGATCCTTCCGCCCTGAAACCTCACCTCAAATCCTTCCGGCCGGAATGCTCCATGCTTCAGCTGTTCCTGCAAAGCCCACACGGTACGCCGCAAAATACGTCTGGTCCGTTCGATCATATATTCATTTCTCGCACTGCTTTTAAGGATCGTATTTCCGTAATCTGCGGAAACCTGATCCAGACAGCTGTCTATGATACGGTTTCGCTCTTCCTCCGTAAGCTCTGCCCAGTCCAATCCCTCTTTTCGGACTTCCACCGCAAATTTTTCCAGTGCCATATGCATGACATTTCCCATATCCATAGCCCGGAACTCATACTCTGCACGTTCTGTAATCTTCAGTCCATACTGCAGAAAATGTGCAAATGCACAGGCCGCAAAACGCTCCAGCCGGGTAGCACTGTACGGGGAAATTTCTCCATAGAGGATCTTTGCCACTGTTTTTCCGATCTTGTCTGACGGTCGTTCTGAAAAAGATGCCTCTGTAAGTTTTTTTACAAGGATCCGGTATTCCGGGCTCTGAAGATACCAGCTGTACAGTTCCTGGAAGACCGCATTATCCTGGTAAGCTTCTCCTGCAAGCCCTCTCAGGAAATAATCCAGGCTGATTCCCGGAAGCTCCAGTAATTCCATAGGTTCCTGCATATCTCCGCACTGCCGGATCTCCATTTCCGGAAACATCTCCCGGATATTACTGACAAGAAAGGCCGGACTCAGGGCTTTTCCCTGGCTGTCAGACTGACAGAAGGACAGACAGAGCAGTTCTCTTGGCTTGGTCATGTTCAGATACAGATAAAATCGCTGCATGTTCATCAGTTCCTTTGGCCCCGGTGCAAGCTGGATCCCCTGATCTTTAAAAAATTCTCTGTCAATCTCCGTAAGCATTCCTCCACCAGATGTATTCTTCGGAATATTCCCTTCATTTACTCCCACAAAAAACAGTGCACGGATATCCTTCAGCCTGGTTCTCTCCATATCTCCCACAAGTACCTGGTCCATACTTGGCGGGATCAGAGCCACCTTGGCCTGGTTCAGTCCTGTTTCCAGAAGCTGACGGAAATCCTGGCGGTTCACGGTTTCCTCTCCAAGGATCTCCACCATATTATCCAGAAGTTCCATAACAATTCCGTAGATCTGGGCATATTCCTTTTCCATGGCCTTGTCGCCCTGTTCCTTGAATTTCAGTTCCTGATGCTTCAGTTTCTGCTGCACCTGGCTCCGCACTGCAAACTCGTAGAGAAAAGTACAGTATTCCCGCACCGTCTTTTTCCCACCTTTAAAGCTTAGCGCAATCTCTCTGGTCTCATCTGCGAACCGCTGCCGGATCTCATTAAGCCTCTGAATGCTTTCCGGCGGCATTCCCCGGTAAATACGCACCCACACTTCATCCCATTTCTTAAATCCACGGATACCAAGAGCCAGCACATAATTCTCCAGAAGGTCTGCTTCCTCCCTGGTCACACAGGACATTCCGCACCGGAGATACCGGAATACACTCTCATAGGAAAAATCCTGCACTGCCATCTCAAGTGCTGCCCGGAAATATTCTACAAACGGATTCATCAGGACCGTGTGCTTCTCATCAATGAAATACGGGATCCCTGCTGCTGTAAATACCTGCTTTGCAAGATTTCCATACTCCTCCAGGTTACCTGTGATCACGGCGATCTCACCGTAACGGCAGCCCTTTTCCCTTACAAGTCTGGCGATCCGGCGGGCAGCTTCTTCCATTTCCTTCTGCGGGTTCACTGCCGAAAACATGCAGATCTCATCCTGCGCTTTTTTATATATATTTTTTCGGTAACGGAAGATATTTTTTTCAAGGAAATGAAGGGCAGGTGCCTGGGAAAAGCGGGATTTTCCCACATCCTTCAAAAGAACCGGTGTCTCGATCTCCCTGGTCAGCTCCGAAAGCCCGTGGATCATCTGACGGCTCATATAAAAAAGCTGATAAGGTTTTCCTCTCATGCTCAGATTCTCATCCGCATCCATGGTCACCGTTACCATCACCTTCTCACAGACAGCAAGAAGTTCTCCCACAACACGCATCTGAATAGGCGTAAAACCGGTGTAACCATCCAGAAGGAGTACACTGTTTTTCATTTTTTCAGAAAACGGAAGAGCTTTTTCCAGCGCATCCATTACTTCTTCTCCTGTCATATAATGATCCTTCAGATATCCGGTAAATGCCTGGTAAAGAACAGCTACGTCTTTCAGCTTCATCTGAAGTAACGCTCTGTCACCGGAATCCTCGATCATCTCCTGGATCTCACTGTCCCGGATATCGTACTGCATAAACTCCGACAGGATAGACTTCACTTCATCCAGGTATCCCGCTTTACGCATCTGACCTCCCAGATAGGAAAGCTTCTTTCCATGCTGCTGTACCATCTTCTGCAGCACCATACTCTTACCGGTTTCTTCCAAAAGGATGCGGCTGTCTCCTCCAACTTCCTCCAGAACACGGTATGCAAGACGCTCAAAGCTCAGGATATCAATATTCAGGATTCCCCTGCCCGGACTCATCTCCACCAGTGTCTTCTGGGTCTGCATGGTAAACTGCTCCGGCACGATCACATAAAAAAGCTTCTCAGGATGCAGCCCTGCCTGTTCTATGATATTCTGATAAGCATAACAGGATTTTCCGCTTCCGGAACTTCCTATGATAAACTGTAATGACATCTTCATCCTCCCGATCACTTGCAGATTTTCAGTCATTCCGGCGCCATCCTGCGCCTGAAGTATTCCTATCATACCACAAATTCTGCTCCTATAGAACGGTCGTTCACTATATTCTGAAATATCTGCCTGCTCTTTTCCTTATTTTTCTAGGCACAGTATCGAATAACCTGCGCACAGCTGTGGCATAAATCCTCCCTCCCGATAATAAACTATATAAAAAGCTTTGGGAGGCGTGCGCCATGAGTTCCAAAACCAGGATCATCGTCCTACATATGAAAGAGATCATTTACACAGCTGTCTTTCTGGCTCTCGCTGTTGTTCTGGCTGTCGTTCTTTTCTTCATGTTCGGTCCCGGAAAAAATACCAGTCATACAGACAGCGAAAAATCCCGCTACAAGCCGGGCGTCTATACCTCTTCCATCACCCTGAACGAGAATACCTTCGATGTGGAAGTTACTGTAAATGCTGACAGGATCAAGGCCATCCGTCTGGTGAATTTAAATGAAACCACAAAAGCTTCCTATCCTCTTATGGAACCGGTTCTGGATTCTTTGGCAAGTCAGATCTATTCCAGTCAGTCCCTGGAAGACATTCAGTACGCAGGAGACCGGAAATATACCTCCCAGGTACTCCTTTCAGCTATCACGGATGCAGTAAAAAAAGCGGAGAACACTTAAGCTCTCCGCTTTGCGATCTACATTCAGATTTCAATCTTCTCCAGCACATCCTGCCAGATCCTTGCACTTGCATCACTTGGCATTCTGAGATCTCCTCTTGGAGAAAGTGCCACGCTACCTACCTTCGGGCCATCCGGCAGACAGGAACGCTTGAACTGCTGGGCAAAAAATCTCCGATAGAAGGTTTTCAGCCATTTCAGGATCGTCTCTTTATCATAAATCCCATCAAAGGTCAGGCAGGCAAGCCTGTAGATCTTATCCGGTGTAAATCCTGCACGCAGCATGTAATACAGATAAAAATCATGAAGCTCATAAGGTCCTACCAGATCCTCCGTCTTCTGGGCGATCTTGCCATCCTTAGGAGGAAGAAGCTCCGGGCTTACCGGAGTATCCAGGATATCCAGAAGAACCTCCTTCAGTTCCTCATCTCCGCAGGTATCCGCATAATAACGTACCAAATGACGTACCAGTGTCTTCGGGACAGAAGCATTTACACCATACATGGACATGTGATCGCCATTATAGGTTGCCCAGCCAAGAGCCAGCTCGGAAAGGTCTCCGGTTCCCACAAGAACACCGCCTTCCTTGTTTGCCGTATCCATCAGGATCTGCGTACGCTCACGTGCCTGGCTGTTCTCATACGTCACATCGTGGATCTCCGGATCATGTCCGATATCCCGGAAATGGATATTTACCGCCTCTTTAATATTTACCTCGGTAAGCCTTGCACCAAGGCAGCGGCTTAACTTGCAGGCATTCTGATAGGTTCTGTCTGTGGTTCCAAAGCATGGCATGGTCACACAGTGGATCTGTTCTCTCGGCATTTCCATCCGGTCAAAGGCACGTGCCATTACAAGAAGCGCCAGGGTAGAATCCAGTCCTCCGGAAAGTCCTACTACCGCACTCCTGCTGTGGATATGCTCCATACGTTTCTTAAGTCCCATAGCCTGGATGTTCAGGATCTCCTCGCAGCGCTCATCACGCTCTTCCTTCACAGACGGAACGAAGGGATACTGTGGATATTTTCTGGTAAGTCTTGTTTCCTCCTCTGCTACGGAAAAATCAACTCTTGTATGACTGCAGGTAGAAACTGCCGGATACGTGGACATTCTTCTTCTCTCATCAGCCAGTCTCTGCACATCAATCTCACTGTAAATGATGCCGTTCTCAAAGCGTCTGCTTTCCGCAAGCATGGAACCGTTCTCTGCGATCATATTCTGTCCGCCAAACACGAGATCCTGGGTAGACTCCCCTTCCCCTGCACTGGCATAAATATATCCGCAGATCAGTCGTGCTGACTGCCCGCTTATCAGAGTTCTCCGGTAGGAATCCTTACCTACCATCTCATCACTGGCAGAAAGATTAACGATGATATGCGCACCGTTGACGGCATGACGGATACTTGGCGGCGCAGGGACCCAGAGATCCTCACAAAGCTCTGCTGCAACGGTGAATTCCGGAAATTCCTTACATTCAAAGATCAGCTCTGTTCCAAAAGGAATTTCATCCCAGAACTCATCCTCCTCATTTTTCTCGCACTTCAGGAAGTCCACAAATTCCACATCTTCTTCCTCTGCACCTGCAAACTGTCTCTGCTCATAAAACTCATTATAATTCGGAATATGCGTCTTCGGCACAAATCCCACGATACGGCCATGATTCAGAGCTGCTGCCACATTATAGAGCTTGCCTCTGTGACGCAGCGGGAGTCCCACAAAGATCAGGGCGTCCGTCTCCCTTGTCTCCTCTGCAATATGCAGAAGCTCATCCCACGCACTGTCCAGAAGACATCTCTGGAGAAAAAGATCGTGACAGGTATATCCTGTGATACAAAATTCCGGAAATACCATCAGCTTGACATGTTCCTTTTCCATTTCATGAATGGCCTTCAGGATTTCCTCTCCGTTTGCCTTGCAGTCTGCAACGGTAACTCTCGGCGTTGCCGCTGCCACCTTGATAAAACCATGCTTCATTTTTTCTTCCTCCCGAGTTTTATCGCTTGCACTCTCTTATGATCCTCTTAAGATCTTCCACGGTAAAATTATAATTCTTATTGCAGAAATGGCAGTTCGTCTCAATGTCCTTGCCTTCCTGGATCATCTCGTTAAGTTCTTTTCTTCCGATGCTGATCAGCGCTTTTTCCACACGCTCTCTGCAGCAGTTGCAATGGAACTGTGTGGGCAGTGTATCATTGATCTCTATGTCAAAGCCTTCCAGTACTTTTTCAAGAAGACTTTCCGGTGTGTGCCCCTGCTCCAGAAGATTGGTAACAGAATCGATCTTTGATACGTTTTCCTCAAGCTTTGCGATCACCTCTTCCTCTGCAAAAGGCATCAGCTGTACAATAAAGCCTCCCGCCTGACGGACTGTATTATCCTTATTCATCAGCACACCCAGTCCTACCGCAGACGGAACCTGCTCGCTGGTTGCAAAATAATAGGTGAGATCTTCTGCGATCTCGCTGGTCTGAAGAGCAACCTGTCCCACATATGGCTCTTTCAGTCCCATATCCTTGATCACATCCATAAAGCCTACGCCGACAGCTCCCGCAACATCCAGCTTGCCTTTGCTGTTTGCCGGGATACATACATCCGGATTCCCCACATAGCCCTTTACATTTCCGTGAGAATCTGCAGTTACTGTGATTCCCTGCAGTGGTCCGCCTGCATGGATCCGAAGTGTAAGGAGATCCTTTTCCCCTTTCATCATAGCTCCCATCATGGCACCGCCGGTAAGGAGACGTCCCAGTGCCGCTGTTGCCACCGGACTGGTGTTATGATTCTTTCTCGCTGTCTCCACCATATCGGTTGTAACAGCCGCAAATGCACGGATCTGGCTGTTTGCCGCTGTTGCTCTTACAATATAATCACTCATATAAAAAATTTCCTCCTTTATTTCTTGTCTGACGGAATTTCCTTTCCATGTTCTCTGGCCACAAAAGTCAGTCTTCCGCTGTCCGGCTTCGGTGCATCCTTGGTGTATGCGTCATAAACCGCCAGCGGGATCAGGCCTGCCTTTTCAAGAAGTTCCCTTACTTTCTCCGGATCATAGGCCTTCTGGTAGTGAATTTCCTCGTCTCTCTCATAAAGACCATCTTCTCTCGGAAGAAACAGAGTCAGATCATACACATTGATCCCGGTCTCCTCATCAAATTCATTTTCCCAGATAAAGCTTCCCTCTTCCCGATTCTCTGCAATAGTCGTATTTCCAAGCATTTCCCGGTATTTATACGGGGTGTTCATATCAAATATGAAAATTCCATCCGGATCAAGATAATTGTTCACCAGTTTAAATACAGTAAGCAGATCATCCTCCTCTGTGATGTAATTCATACAGTCACAGACGCTGACGACAGCACGTACCGTTCCATAAAGTTCAAACTCCCGCATATCCTGTTCCAGATAAAGGATCTCATGACCGGATTCTGCACGTTTTTCCATGGCTTCGCCAAGCATTTCCTCAGAGTTATCCACACCGATCATATCATACCCGGACTCAGCCAGAAGCTCTGTCATCACTCCGGTCCCACAGCCAAGTTCCAGCACGATCCCATCTTCAATTCCGTATTCTTTAAGACTTCCTATAAGATATTCCGCCCATTTTTCATATTCCACATTGTCCATGAAAATGTCATAAACTCTGGCGAAATCACTGTATGCTTCCATAAAAACCTCCAAATATTTTCCGGGCGTTCCATCGCCCGCAGCGTTCACATTATACCATGTCTTCCTGTATAAGTATACGCCTCTGACATAATATGACACAAAAAATCCGGGACCGCAGCCACAAAAGCTGTGATCCCGGAATTCTTATCTAACCGAATCTCCTGCTGCTCCAGGCTTTACTGTACAGGCATATAGTATACGTCTGCAGCCTCACCGTGCCAGTAGAAGCTTGTTCCATCCTCTTCATATACATCACAGTCATACTGAGAAGAGAAGGTGAAACGGTTTCCTTCGTTATCCATCCATGCACCGTTTCCGTCCGGAACGATAACACGTGGTTTACCATCGGAGTTTCTGTAAATAGTTCTTGTCTCATCTGTGTTGCCAAGCTGCTCATCTGTAAATCCGCCATTTACGATAGCACCGGAGGAGCTGCTGTCAGTGGATGCAGTTCCATTGGAAGAACCATCAGATGTACTGCTTCCGTCTGTAGATGTTCCGTCAGATGCTGCACTTCCGTCTGTAGATGTGCTTCCGTCGGCAGCTGTAGTTCCATCTGCTGCTCCGTCAGAAGAAGCTGCTGCATTACCATCTGCAGATGCACTTCCGTCAGAGGAAGCTGCTGCATTACCTTTACCGGCAGTCTTGGCTGCGGAACCATTTGCCGCACTCTTCAGAGTGGAATCACCAAGGATTGCAAAGCTGTCGACAGACTCCTGAACCTTTTTCAGAGCATCCTCTTTTTTAACAGATGCCACAAGGCTGTAATACTCACTGTCATTTACAAAGTATTTGTTGATAGCATATACATAACCGTCACTCTTGGTCGTATCCTTATATTTCACAGTATAGGAATAAATGTTGATTCCGTCTTTCTGATCTGCCTTGTAATCCTGGATCTCAAAATCGGTTCCATTTACCATGTTCTCTGCCTGTGTCATGGAAACTGCCATATCCTGGGAGTTCGGGATCACTGCAGATTCCAGATCTGCACCGGAGCCGTGAAGGATCAGGATCCTGCCCTGGTCCGGAGACTCGAAGCTTACCATATCTGTCTCATCGGACTTGTTGGCCCAGGTTGCATCTGGAAGCTTGATCGCTACGGATTTATCCTTGGATGTATAGGTTGTATTCTGTGCGTCTGCTGCAACAGTCGGTGTAACCTTCGCTTTTTTCGCCGGTGTCGGAGTAGGAGTAGACTCCACAACCACGCTGTCCTCTTTTCCTCCTCCGAAACTACATGCCGTCATGACACCAGAAAGAGCAACAGTCATAGCTAAAAGTGCAATAAATTTTTTATTCTTCATAGTATCCTCCTCATAATCATCATCAGTCACAAAGTGTGTCCGGAATATTCACTCCTGAACACACTCTTTGCTATAGTTTACGATTTTATTACAGCTTTGTCAATTGATTTCTCCCTGTACTTTATGAATATCCTGTAAGCAGATATCCTGCTCCGTACAGGATTTTTCTAACATTATAATTTTCCCAGATATACCTATCTTATTCTCTTCTTATGCTGATCCTGTATTTCCCGTTTTACGCCTTCATTACGAAAGTTCTGGTTTATTCCCCACCAAGTAAGCCTCCTGTTTTAATGACAAATATCTCCTTAAATCTGTCCCCTCTTTTTTTTCTATAATTGTGTCTTTATTCATGTACACTCATGTTGTAAAGTATACCCAACCAAAAATATATGAAAAGAGGACATCCATACATCGATGTTTTCGGGAAAGGATCTATCACTATGGAAAAAGCAGTTCAGACATCTCAGAGAACTGACCAGGAGCTTTCATCTGTTCAGTTTCTCACCATTACAGCCGCATTTGTTGCACTGACTTATATCTTCACCGCATTTATTAATGTTAAGCTTCCGATCGCAGCCAACGGCGGACTGATCCACCTTGGAAATGTGCCGTTATTCATCGGTGCCATTTTATTTGGAAAGAAAACCGGAGCCATTGCCGGTGGGATCGGAATGGGTCTCTTTGACCTTCTCTCCGGATGGACCCTGTGGGCACCATTTACTCTGATTATTGTTGGGATCATGGGCTTCACAGTAGGTAAGCTCACAGAAGATCCCCGGCATCAGAACATGAAATGGTATGTGATCGCCATTGCCGCAGCCTGCGTGATCAAGGTTGCAGGATACTACCTTGCAGAGGTTATCATCTATGGAAATCCACTGGCACCGGTATCTTCCATCCCGGGAAACCTGGTCCAGATCGGTGTTGCAGCTGTCATCGTTCTCGTAGTGATCACACCATTAAACCTTGCAGCAAGAAAAACCGGATTAAAAAAACAGCTGTAACAGCTGCCGTAATTTGCGGAAATAATATAAAGATCAAGAGGTGAGCTTATGTATAAGATCATGACACCGGGACCTACACAGGTCGCAGAAAATGTCCGTCTGGCAAGAAGCATGGAATGCACAAATCCGGATCTGGACGAAGATTTTGTCGAATTTTATAAAGAAACCTGCGAGAAGATCAGCTCTCTTCTCCATACCTCCAACGAAACTCTCATCTTAAGCGGTGAGGGTATCCTTGGACTGGAGGCTGCCATTGCTTCCATGACTGAGCCCGGAGATAAGGTTCTTGTTCTGGACAATGGTATCTACGGAAAAGGCTTTGCCGATTTTGTTTCCATGTACGGCGGCAGACCGGAGCTTTATACCAGAGATTATCAGAACACTCTCGATGTAAAGGAACTGGAAGCCTTCCTTGCGGATAACCATGACTACAAATATGCAACCGTAGTACACGGTGATACTCCAAGTGGCATGCTCAACGATGTATCTGCCATCTGCCCGCTTCTTAAAAAATACGGGATCCTTACCGTTGTAGATTCTGTCTCCGCTTCCTTCGGCGAGCCTCTGAACATTGATGCATGCCAGATCGATATCATGTGCGGCGGATCACAGAAGGTGGTATCTGCACCTCCGGGACTTACCTTTGTTGTAGTCAGCAGTGATGCAAAGAAGGCAATGACTGAAAGAAAGGCACCCATTGCTTCTTTCTACGCAAATCTCACAACCTTCACACATTATTATGAAGAAAAATGGTTTCCATATACCATGCCGATCAGCGATATCTATGGTCTGCGGGCTGCTATTGACAACATTGCCGATGATCCTGGAATCCTTACACGCCACGCCAAAATCGCCGCAGCCTCCCGAAATGCCATTACAGGCGCAGGCCTGAACCTTTACCTGCACAGCGGATATTCCAGTACAGTTACTGTTTTTGAAGTACCGGAGGGCACAACAGCCGAAGCGATCCTTGAGGGAGTAAAAAAAGACTACAACATTATGCTGGCAGGTTCCTTCGATGTCCTGGCTGGCAAAGTGATCCGCATCGGACATATGGGAAACAACGCTACATTCTATAATGTAAGAGAAGTTTTCGCAGCCCTAGACGGAACTTTACGCAGGCTTAGCGTTCCACTTAAGGCTTCCATGGAGGATATCTTCTGCAAAAACATGCAGTAATTTCTGAGATTTCAATAGTAAAAAGCACTGTAAGATGAATCCAACTTTTCATCTCGCAGTGCTTTTTTATAATTCTTATAATATTTTTCTTTATTCTTTTACCGCACCGGATGTCATACCACCTACGATGTATTTCTGGCCGATCATGTAAACAATGATAACCGGGATACAGGTAAGTACGATATCAGCAAAAATATAGTTCCAGTAACTCTTGTTCTTTCCGAAGAACTGATATACAGCCATTGTCATCGGGAAGAGACGGCTCTTGCTTGACAGATACAAAGGTGTGAGGAAATCGCTCCATACTGTCATGAACTGAAGGATAAAACATGTTACCATAGTTGGTTTCAGAAGCGGCATGATGATCTTGAAGAACAGGCTTAACGGGCCTGCGCCGTCGATAACAGCAGCCTCGTCCAGCTCAACCGGGACAGAGATTACGAAGTTACGGATGGTAAATACACAGAACGGAATCATTGCACTGGTAAATACCATGATAATGCCAACTCTTGTATCGTTCAGGTGCAGTGTACTGAGTACACGTACCAATGTTACATAGTTGACCGGGAAGAACAGTCCGCAAAGTACAAAGTAATACAGGAATACATTCAATTTTGTTCTCTTACGGCACATAACAAATGCAGCCATGGAGCAAAGTACAACGCCAAGTGTTGTAGCGATCAGCGCATATGCAAAACTGTTCAGGAATCCCTGGATCAGACTTCCTTTTTCAATAACCTCAGAGTAGTTGGAAAATACCCACTCTGTAGGAAGTGCCAGACTCATTCTGGCTGCCTCTGCTTTTGTCTTAAAAGAGTTGATCAATACCATATAAAATGGAAGCACGACACATAAGCAAAGCAGGATACATACAACATGTTTTAATAAATTCTGAATTCTTTTTTTTGCCATTACTGCTGTACCTCCTGTTTACTCAATGTCTTAACAATAAATACACCTATGATCGCTGTAATTACAAGAAGAACAGTATTCAATGCAGAAGACATTCCATACTGGCCTCTGGAATAGAGCTGGAATGCATAAGTTGTAAGAACCTCTGTTGCATGTCCAGGGCCACCGTTTGTAAGTACATAAACAATATCGAATACTTTCAGACCATATGTAATACCAAATACAAGGTTGATCATGATAGCACCACTCAGCATCGGAAGTGTTACATACCGAAGTCTCTGCCAGAAGTTTGCACCGTCAATCTGTGCAGCCTCATAATAAGATTTCGGAATCGTATTCAGACCTGCAAGAAAGATAGTCATAACATAACCAATACCTCGCCATGCATCTACACCATAGATGGATTTCCATACAATAGCCAGATCAGACAGCCATTTCTGTTTGAAAATTCCAAGATGGAATACATCAAGAAGTGTGTTTAAAAGTCCGTTATTATAATTCAGGATGGATTTAAATACAAGACCAATGATTACAAAAGGCAGAATAGACGGCAGGTAGAGCAATGTTCTGTAAAGCCCTTTGCCTTTAAGTCCCTCCTGAAGCATAATCGCGATCAGAAGAGCCGGGATCAGCTTAACGATGTTGGAAATGATAGTAAACTTCAATGTATTGCCAATACCGCTCAGATAAGACTTATCTGATGTAAAAATCTCAGCAAAATTCTGCAGTCCCACAAAATGAGTACCATTAAGAACACTTCTGGAGTTCCAGTCTGTAAAGGAGTAACCAACACCCATTACACTGGGAAGCAGGAAAAAAATGATATATAATGCCAACGGCAGTATCAGAAACCACTGTGGATAGATTCTCTTCTTATTCACAGAAAGCACCTCCTGTTTTAAGTTAAAACAGAGCCGGCAAATACCGGCTCTGCCTTCGGGTCAACTAGTTTTAAGTTCTGTTATTTATTTCCAGTTCTCGTCGCCTACAGTTTTTGCTGCCTCAGCACGGTTGGTATCCATATTCTTAAGAACATCGTTTGCTTCCATCTCGCCCTGGCAGAATGCAACCATATCCTGACCAAACTGTGTCCAGTAATCGTTTGTATATTTTGTACCTGTCTGAAGTGTTACAACAGCCTTCTTGTCATCCGGAACTGTTTTAAGGAACTCCTGCTCCTCCGGCAGCCAGTGCTGCTCAAGCTTGTCATCGTTAACGTCAAGGTTTGTGTATGCCGGAGAGTTGTCAAGAATTTCCTGAAGGCTCTCTGTTGTTGTAACGAAGTTGAAGAACTCTTTTACAAGATCCTCATGCTCTGTTCCCTTGTAACCAAACATTGTCGGGCCGGAGTTGCTGCTTGGATACCAGGTATTGTCGCCAAGTGGCTCAAGGAACATTCCAAACTCATCAGATGTGCCTGTGTCTTCCTGGATCTGTTTGATGAAACTGGAATTTGCAAGTGCCATTGCACAGTTTCTGTCACCAAATTCGTTGGACATGTTTGTACTGTCTGTTCCGATCCAGTCTTCTCCGAAGTATCCTGCATCAGAGAGTTCTTTGAACTCATTCAGAACTTCAAGCATCTTCTCGTTATCTGCAAATGTTGCTTTGTTTTCATTTAATTCGTCATAAAGACCAGGTGTTGCTTCTTCATAAACGCCGCCGATCTGGAAAAATGCCAGCTGATGCTGCCATCCATCTGCACCAGGCATGAACCAAGGTGTGATTCCTGCATCCTGGATCTTACCGCAGAGTTCTTTCAGCTCATCATATGTTGTCGGTACTTCCCAGCCGTTCTCTTCGAACAGTGTCTTGTTGTAAACCATTACATACTCCGGAGATGCGTTCCAGATCTGAAGTCCGTACAGTTTGTCATTGTATACGCAGGACTCTTTTCTTGTTTCCGGCATAACATTCTCCCAGGAAGCTCCTGTAAAGTCGATGCAGTATTTCTCAGGATCAACGATGGTAGATTCAATTGCAAACGGGTTGGACTGGATCCAGAAGATATCTGCACAGGAATCTGTAGCAAGTTTGGACTGAAGAAGATCTGAATACTGATCAGCCGGAATTGTCTGAAGGTCTACGGTAACATCGTAGGTATCCTCAAAACGTTTAATTGTCTCATCGTAACGATTGTCCATCCATCCTGCTGAAACCAGGATGCTGAGCTCCTCGCCTGCGAAATCGCTCTTCTCATCCGCTGCAGATACGTTCACTGCAAGTCCTGTCGTCATGGAAGCGATCATTGCTGCTGCACAGGCTACTGCCAGAAATCTCTTTCTTTTCATTAATGTTTCCTCCTTTTTTTGAACTGATTTTTCGTTCTCTCTTGATGATATTAGTTTATCATCTGATCATTTTAAAAGCCATGGATATTCCTGCCCTGTATTTGTACTTTTTTCACAGTTTATTATACTTTTTTCATATTTTCCGTAACTATACACAAGTTTCTATTGACATTTTCAAGCACTATTTCAGAATTACATTTTTACGGTTTGTACTTTTTTTACAAATGTGCTATACTTTTAGCCAATGTTTTGCACGACCATTTCACACACAGGGGGCTTACCAATATGAAAACACGCAGTCTGCAGTCCAAACTTTTTATCGCCTACCTTGGCATGACCTGCCTGATCCTTTTTTCTTTTGCCATATTCTTTTATGTTTTTGCATCCGGGCAGCTGAAGAAAAGCCAGATCAGTGCCATGAGCACCTTAAATTCCACATTTCAGTCCCAGGTAGACTCTGCAATCCAGAATCTTGACACTGTATCTGTAAACATCAATTACAGCAACATGTCGAAATCCGTTCTCGACCAGAAATTTGACCTTAATATTTCCGATGAAATGCTTTCTGCCATGTCCGATCTTTTTATCTCCTTAAGCGGCACTGAATTGAAAGCAGATCAGGTAAATCTTTATGATTTCTCCGGATATGTGCTCCAGGCCGGCCTTTCCACCATGGTCAAAAAAAGCGACGACTCTCATAATGAATGGATCCAGAAAGCCCGTGAAGCCAACGGAAAAAAAGTCCTGACAGCTCCTTACAGCACTTACGTCTATTCCAAATCTGCCCGCTATCCCCAGTGGTTCATCTCCCTGTACCGCTCCTTCACCAACCAGTACGGCCGTGGTGTCGGCGTGATTGAAACCGCCAAACAATGTAAATCCATCTTTAAGAGCATCATTTCCTATGAGAAAAAAAATCACGGAAATGCTGCCAGTGTCTATGTTTTCAATGAGTCCGGCGATCTTATCTATCCTTATGATATCACAGCCGACGATACCAATGATATTTCAAAATATTACAAACTTACTGATTCTGACCAGGATACCCTTACCGTACAGAGTCCCGTCACAGATCAGAAAGAATACGTCTCCAGACTGAATTCCGCATATACAGGCTACACTTATCTGACTATCCAGCCGGAATCTGTGATCCTTGCCCCTGTATACAAAATGCTGAAGATCCTTCTGGCTGTTGTTGCTGCTTTTCTTGCCGCAGCAGTAATCGTTTCCTACAGGCTTTCCCGTTCTGTAGTAAAACCGGTGAAACACCTGAAGCACATTATCCAGCGTATGGAAATGGACACTCTCGGCCAGGAAAAAGTCACTTCCTATCCGGTTTCCGTCAATGAACTGGAAGAACTGTATCAGGCATTCCAGCTGATGAGCGATAACCTAAAAGATTCCATGACTCAGCTTAACGAAGCCAAGGAGCAGGAAATGAAAGCACGCAGCATGGCTTTGCAGAGTCAGATTAATCCTCATTTTTATTACAACTCTCTTTCCAGCATTATGGTGCTTGCAGAAAACGGAGATACGGATACCGTGGAAAAAATGTGCCGCAATCTTTCCAGGATCATGCGTTATATTACCAATACTGCTGAAACAACTGTAACACTCCGCGAAGAGCTTGATTATGTCCAGAAATATCTCTACTGCATGAAGGTCCGCTACCAGTCCAGTCTGAATTATTCCATTGATGTGGATGAATCTCTTCTGGATCAGCCGGTTCCGAAGCTGATCATCCAGCCTATTGTGGAAAACGCTATCAAATATGGTTCTGACTGCGAACCGCCATGGACTATCACAATCAGCAGTACAATAAACCAAAACAGCTGGCAGATCGATGTTACAGACACCGGACCGGGATTCACTGAAAAAGCCAAGAAAAAAATAAATTCAGATATCATGAATGCCATTCGAAATCCCGGCATGCCTGCTTTGAAGATCAACGGTCTTGGCACTGTCAATGTATTTCTCCGCTGGAAACTCTTCTGCAAAGATGACATCATTTTCAGGTATGGAAATACAGCGGACGGCCACGGAATTGTTTCTATTGGACGGTATTTTCAGACAGATGCGGAGGAATAATACTATGAACTATACTGTTATTGTGGCAGAAGATGAAGAACTTCTTCTGAATAATCTGGTACATAAGATTGAAAAAGCAGATCCTGATTTTCAGGTGATCGGCACAGCACAGACAGGTGCACAGGCCCTCTCGCTGGTGGAACAGATGAGCCCGGATGTGGTATTTACGGATATCAAGATGCCCGTCATGGACGGAATCACCCTGCTCACCAGGATCCGTGATCAGTTTCCCTTTACGAAATTTGTGATCACCAGCGGATTTTCTGATTTTGAATACGCAAAAAAAGCCATCACGCTGAAGGTTTCTGATTACCTTCTGAAGCCTGTAGATCCGGACGAACTCCAAAATGTTCTCCTTAAGATCAAACAGGAACTTCAGATCAAACGTGATGACTACGAAACCGTATTCGCCCCAGGTGCTTCCTGCATGTCACCGGGACAGATTGCAGAGCTTCTCAAGAACTTCATGGTACAGAATTATGCAGAGGATATCAACCTGAACCTGATTGCAGGAACCATGAACTACAGTCCCAGCTACCTGACCAAAATCTTCTGTCAGGTCTATGACTGCACCCCTACCAAATATCTGATCAATCTCCGGATGAGCCATGCACAGAAGCTGCTGATCCATGAGCCTTCCCTTTCTGTAAAACAGATCGGTGAAATGTGCGGCTATCACGACCAGGGATATTTCAGCAGGATCTTTAAGAAACATACAGGGAAAAGCCCTCTGGAATATAAAGATGAGGGAGAGCGCCAGCAGATCAGTTAATAAATTTTCCAGGTATATATAAACAAAAAAGTCATTTCACGACGTCCGGTTATGCTCTGTTCCCAAAGCATCCGGCTTCTGAAATGACTTTTTATATTTTATTTCACAACTTCATACATATACAATTCATGAAGAGCTCTCGTCGCCGCAATATATCTCGCCCGCTCCACGATCGGACTTCGGTCTTCCCCAGGAAATACAGAAAATACTTGATCAAACTCCAGCCCCTTTGCCATGTAGAATGTTGTGACAGTCAGGCCTTTTTGGAAGTTTGTGCTGTCTCTGTGAAGAAGGGACAAACGCTCCTTGGTATCAAAGCCTTCTGCTTCCAGCTTCTCCTTCAGAATGTAGTAAGTTTCCCTTGCTTCATCTGCAGTTCTTGCGATCACTGCTGCTGTTTCATATGAAATAATATCTTCAACACCTTCATCTGCATTCTCAGCTATGACTGCCTGCTTCTCAAGCCGCAGCTCTCTCACTACGCTCTCCAGTGCCTCCTCAAGCCCCGGAAATTCTTTTTCCACAACAGGTTTTCCATGACGTTCAAAAAGCTCCACTTCCGTAATTCCCGCCAGTTTATTGGCATAAGACGCAATCTCAACAGTATTACGGTAGCTCTTGTTCATCACGATCCTGCGTATATCTTTTCCAAAGATCTTAGGCAGAAATGTCAGCACATCCTGTTGCTCGCCGTCCATAGTCTGTTCTCTGTCCCCAAGAATAGTCATCCTACATTTAAAGAGTCTCTGAATGATCAGATACTGGATCATGGAATAATCCTGCATCTCATCCACGATCAGATGGCGCACACCGGAATCCTCCTGCTGAGTTTCCAGCCGATATTTCAGATACAAAACCGGATACACATCCTCATAGCGCAGCTTTCTTTTTTCATACTGAACCTGTGGAAGAGAAGGAAAACCTTCCTGTCTCAGGAAACGGTTGTACAGCACATAGAGATCTCTTGTCTCATACATCCTGTAGAAACGGCTCTTCACAGCCTCCCTTTCCTCATCCGGAAGATCGAATCCCTTAAGAGTCTCCACCTCATCAATGAAATATTCTGCTACTGCATCCATTCTGGAAAGCAGCGGGATATCCATGAATTTAAAGTAAAAAAGCTCTATGATCTCCTGCTCTTTTTTAACCACGCCTCTGTGTTCCACATCACGGAAGTTCATAAGGCTGTCCTCAAGCTCCACCAGATATCCTTCCATACGATCCAGAAAATCCCGTGACAGTTTCTCTTTCAGAAGCTTTTCATCGCATAATCCTGCAATCTGACGCTCGATCAGATCATATCTGTCTTCACAGTCAGAAACAACATTTTTCAGTCTCTTGTATGCAAAAAGGTCAAAGCTCATCTCCCGGATATTCTCCTCGCCAAGCTCCGGCAGGATATGGGAAATATAGTCCGAGAACACCCCATTCGGTGAAAGCACCAGCACAGAAGAAGATTTCAGATTTTTCCTGTCATGATACAGGAGATAAGCGATCCTGTGCAGGGCAATGGAAGTCTTTCCGCTTCCTGCTGCTCCCTGGATCACCATGATACGATCCGAAGTGTTTCGGATGATCGCATTCTGCTCCTTCTGGATCGTGCGGATAATATTCTTCAGCTGTACATCACCGTTGCTTCCAAGCTCTGCCTTCAGGATCTCATCGTCGATCTTCACATCACTCTCAAACTCATAGATCATTTTTCCACCGCGGATCTTGTACTGCCACTTGGCAGCAATATCCCCGTGGATCTCGCCAAGCGGAGCCTGGTAGGAAGCCGGTCCCTTGTCAAAATCATAGAACAGTCCGGACACAGGTGCTCTCCAGTCATAGATCAGCGGAAGTCCGCCGTTCTCCTCAGCCAGGTTCGCAATTCCGATATAAAATATCTCCGGCTCATCTTCTCCTTCATAGCAGAAATCCACCCTTCCGAAAAACGGTGAATCCATCATCTTCCTGAATCTCCGACGCAGTTCGATCTTCTCATTGCTGGCATTGATCTCATGGAGAAGTGCCTGCTGGTTATCAAAATTCTCATATCCGTACTGGTCCATCTCTGTATAGTTTTCCCAGTAGTACTCATGCATACCTTCGATTTCTTTCTGTCCGGCCTCTATGGATTCATCCAGCTGTGCGATCCTGTGCTTTAATGACTCTGTCACATGTGAAAGGTATTCACGTCCGTTTTTTACCGCTGCCATAAGCCTTAATCCACCACTACAGCAGTTCCGCTTGCTGTTACCATCAGCATTCCATTATCTGCACCAAGCACTTCGTAGTCAATATCCACACCGATCACTGCATTAGCTCCCATTGCACCTGCACGCTGCTCCAGCTCTGCCAGGGCTTCTCCTCTGGCTTTCTGAAGTTCTTCCTCATAACCGGCGCTTCTGCCGCCAAAGAAATTCCGAAGACCTGCTCCAAGATCTTTCATAAAATTTACTCCTGTGATCACTTCTCCGAATGCGATTCCTTTATATTCACGGATTGCTCTTCCCTCTACAGATGGCGTTGTTGTTATGATCATGGTAAAATCCTCCCGTTTTTGTTGTTTTTTCTCAGGCATAAAAATGCCTTATTACAGAATTATACCCGAAAGCCGTCACGATGTATAGAGTAAAAAAAGGCTGCCCAAAGAGATGCCAGGCACCTTTTCAGACAGTCTTTCCTTATTATCGCTTATTTATTTTACAACTTCAGTCACATAGGAAACTTCTTCCATTCCCGGATAACTTCCCTGACGCCCGCCAACAGTCAGAGTTCCTGTTTTATCATCCCAGGTAAGCTCTGTTGTTGCATAAGCACCGTTTTCAAAATTGTAGTTATTTCCCTCATCCTCATAAATAGTGAACTTGCAGTCTTCACCTGGATATACCATAAGTTTCACCGACTCCTCAGGTTTCTGGGAAGCATATACAAGTCCCTCTGCAACAGGAAGGATACTTCCTGCTTTTACAAAGATCGGCATCCGGTCGATCGGAGCATCTACGGTTACGTACTGGCCGCCTTCATACTCCTTGTTTGTCCAGTAATCGTACCATTTCGTACCTGCCGGGAGATAGCATTTCCATGTTTTCTCTCTATGGAGCTCAGTACTCTCCGGTCCGTAATACATCGGCTCTGTAACAGCACAGATCAGAAGGGACGGTCCGAACATAAACTCATTCTCAACCTTGCGTGCTTCTTTATCCTCCGGGAAGTCAAAGAGAAGGCTTCTCATAATCGTATAATCATTAAAATGTACAGCACCTGCAAGGGAATAAATATACGGCATCAGATGATAACGGAGCTTGATAAACTTCTCGATGGCATCATAGAACATGGTTCCTTTTTCACCAAAGTTCCAGATTTCTCTTGGTGTATCAGTTCCATGGGAACGGAACATCGGAAGAAAGGTTCCCATCTCCAGCCATCTTGTATACAGCTCACAGTATCCTTTATCCTTCACACCTTCGTTATATTTGCCCTGCCAGAACCATTTCGGCTCCGGATCTGTGTTGCAGCCGCATCCACGGTTCTGCCACTTATCAGCAACTGTAAAGAAAGCGCCGATATCCAGTGTCCAGTATGGATATCCACTCAGTCCCATATTCAGGCCTTCCACGATCTGTGTCTTAAGATTATCCCAGGATGCACAGGTATCGCCTGACCACAACATTGCAGAATATTTCTGGCCGGAAGCATAGCCGGAACGTGTCAGGTTAAGAACTCGTTTCTCTTCTGTAGTTTTTCTCTGATTCTCATAAATTCCCTTTGCATGCATCAGTGCAAAAGCATTGGCAACAGCAGGATCCAGATATTTCTTGTGCTCACCGCCGACAAGCTCATATCTTTCCCATGGCTCTCTCTTTGCTGCACCACTCCAGTCAGGACCGGAAAACGGTTCTGTGGAATCGCACCACCAGGAATCAAAGCCCTGGTCAAAAAGTCCTTCCTGTGCCTGTTTCCAGTACATTTCTCTCGCTTCTTCATTAAAAGCATCATAAGTCGCATAATCATAAAGAAGATGACCAGTCTTAAAAAACTCTGTATGGTTCTTGCCGCCTGCATTCATATTCGGCCATACGGAAACCATGGTATGGGCATTCAGTTTGTGGATTTCCTCCGCACATTCTTTCATATCTCCGTAACGCTTCTGATCCAGGATCTTCTCGCCCCAGTTTCCAGGATCCCAGGTATTCCAGTCCTGTACCACACAGTCAAGCGGAACCCCGATCTTACGGTAGTGGCGAACAATCTCAAGAAGCTCTTTTGCCGTGTAATACTGCTCTTTGGACTGTACATAGCCATAAGCCCATTTCGGCAGCATCTGCGCCTTGCCTGTAAGATAACGGTAATCATGGATGATCTCATCCATAGTATGACCGCCCATAAAATAATAATCGATCTGATCTACAGTATCCAGAAACAGATAGGAATCTTTCAGATCATCATTAAAAGTCATAAGTGAACAGCAGTCAACAAGAATTCCATATCCTTCTGTGGAAACCAAAACCGGCATCGGGATACGCATGTTATGCTGATATAAGTACTGGCAGTGACCTCTGTAATTGTAAATACCTTCCTCTGCCTGGCCAAGCCCATGGATTTCCTCATCCTCTTTCCATGTGAAGAACAGTTTTCCACGATATGCTGTTCTTACTTTCTCAGCTTTCAGATTCTGGATAAAATTCCTCTCACCGTCAACTGTCTTTACACGGTTGATGATCGGCTCCTCATCGCCTGTATTATAGTGGATCACATCTGTTTCAGTCAGTTCCGGTTTCTTCTGGGAAAGCCACTTGCTTCCGTCTGCATGCTTCCAGATGATATCACCGGATGCAGTGTTGATCTCTGCACAAACTTTCACAGTTTTCACAATGATACTTCCTGCATTTTCCTCTGCTGAAAAATCAACCTCAGGATATTCTTTTTTCTCAATGATCAGGGAGTCCTGTGCCTCTTTGATCTCTTTTCCGGAAACGATCATGCGGATGATCTCCTCTGTCACCGGAACCACCCGGTATGTCAGCTTTCCTGCTTCAAACTGTACATAGCTATCTGTTTTAACCATAATTTCCCTTCTCCTTATCTGTCCGGTAAATCAGACATTAATATTCCGTTTCTGATATCGGAGCCTTTCTAATAAAAAAGCTCCGATATCAGGACAAAATTTCTTACTTTTATCCTAACATCGAAGCCTGATTTCCGTCTATGACTTATCCGCTCATGAATTTTAACTATTTTTACTGTTTCTTCTGCTTCTCATCTTTCGGCGGTTTCCCCACGTGTTTTTTGTAAAGTCTGTAAAAATTGGAAATATTATTAAATCCGCATTCCATGGCGATTTCCGTAACATTTTTATCTGTTTCCCGAAGAAGCTCACGCGCATGGTTGATCCTCATCCTTGTGACATAATCGCTGAAACTGATATTTGTCACCTTACGGAAATAAGAAGAAAAATAGTTGGAACTCATATATACGGAAGAAGCAACTTCTTCCAGAGTGATCTTCTCACAGTAATGATCATCTATGTAATTAAAAGCCTGCTCAAGACGCTTCATTGCATTTTTCTTCTCACGGAGCATTTCCCCTGACTTGCTCTTATCCTGATAAGCCCGGATCAGCATGGTAAGGATGCGAAGTACATTCGCCTTGATCATCAGCGGATAGCCTTCTTTTTTCTGCTGCCATTCGTGATAGATCTCCCAGATACTGGAACGGATCTCTCCGCTTACCTCTTCTTCCCTGCCGATACGGTTCTTAAAATTACTTCCTCTCTCAACAAAAGGCTTCAGATATTCCGTATCAAAAATACTCAGCTTTTCGGCCACGAATTCCGGTGAAAAGATCATCACAAGAAGCTTCATGTCTCCACCGATCAGCTTCCATCCATGAGGCTCCACATTATTGAAGATGATGATGTCATCTTCTTCCATTGTATATTCCTGCCCGTTTACAAAATAATTTCCCTTGCCCCCCAACACACAGGTGATCTCGAAATAGCTGTGCCAGTGATAACTTCCAGGCCGACTGTTCTCCGGTGTCAGTTCCACCTCTGAAATCTGAAAAGGAAATTCTTTGTCAAGGGGTATGTTGTCTCTCTCTAATCGCAAATTCTGCCTCCTGTAAACGCAGACACTGTCATCGCATCAGCTGTTTCCGGCAGGACCGGCAGCCTTTCCAGTGTCTTCTTACGCTCACAATATTATAGCAGATATTATTTTTCCATGCAATCTGTGATAGTTCGTTCTAACTCTTCCAGCTGATCTTCGTGCTTCCCATGGACAGCAATGCGGAAATAATCATTACCCTGAATTCCTTTTATCATATAGTAATCGCTGTCAATCTTAAAAAACGGCTGTTTCAGCATATCAAGATATGTGAATCCACCCAATGGTCTCAACTTCAGAATGAATTCCCGCTCTACCGGTTCATCCAGAAGATAATCCCAGGCAAACCAGCCGGATTCTGCACATTTTTCCCTGGAAGGCTGTTTTCCTATTATTTTCATAATCGTGTATTCCCCTTTCCTTTACAGGCAGATTTCCCGTGGATCTGCTGTCTGCCCTATATGACTGATTCCTGTGATCGTTCTTCGTAATACATCCGTATAAATTTGCTCTGTAACTTGCCTGCTAAATATTCCGTGCCACAGATGCTGCTATTTCCTTCGCAGCTCCTAAAAATTCCTTTATATCCTTCTCCTCCGTAAACCACGAAACACTTACTCTCACAGTTCCGCCCTCTTCTGTTCCCATTGCCTTATGGATCAATGGCGAACAGTGAAGCCCTGAACGGACAATGATCCCATATCCGCTTTCCAGAATATACGCGGCATCCGAAGCTTTCAGTCCCTGAAAATTCAGGCTCATCACAGGTCCTCTGCATACGTCATGGTTTCCGTAGATCCTTACACCCTCTATCTGCTCCAGACCACAATAAAGCATTTCCATCAGACGAGCTTCTTTTTCCATAATTGCCGCAAGTCCTGTCTGCTCAATAAACTCCGCCCCAGCCAGAAGTCCTGTGATTCCCGGCATGTTCTGAGTTCCTACCTCATACTCATAATCTTTGTTCTCGTAGGTAAGCTGTGCGCTGTTTCTTCCGGTTCCCCCATATTTCAGAGGCTTCAGCTCAATTCCGCTCCTGACATAAAATCCGCCGGTTCCCTGAATTCCCATCAGACTTTTGTGGCCTGTAAAAATAAGCGCATCTGCTTCCCATTTATCTGCATCAACAGGGATACAGCCAGCACTCTGCGACACATCCACGATCAGGATCAGTCCATGTCTCTTTACAAATTCCCGGATCATCTCCATATCCTGCACACAGCCTGTCACGTTGGAACAGTGGTTCACGATCAGCACACGGCTGTCCGGTCGTACTGCTGTTTCCAGGGCTTCTTCCGTCACTGTCCCGTTTATCGTACACTTCACTACCAGCACCGGATGTTCTCTCAGCTGTTCCAGATTATATACCGGACGTAGCACACTGTTATGCTCTGTCTGCGTTACCAGGATGCTACTGCCTTTTTCACCGTAGTCCAGCCCCCCAAGGACTGTATTCATGCTTTCTGTTGCCCCTGATGTAAAAAATATTCTCTCTGTTTCCCTGATTCCAAGGAGCTGTCCCAGTTTTTCCCGGCAAAGTACTTCCACATCTTTTTTCATGATCGAGCTGCCGCCCCGGAACTGCGAAGCAGGCGTGCCGCTAAGGCACGCCTGCACAGCTTCCAAAACAGCAGGGGGCTTCGGCCAGGAAGTTGCCCCGTTGTTCAGATATATCATCCAATCATCCTTCCAGAATATTGAAGTTCATAATTTTTGCAATCTTCTTGATCATCTTTGTGTAATCACCGAAGATCAGCACCTGATGATGTCCGAATCCTGCAAGATTGTGCATGAATTCTCTTGCATCGTCCATCTGGATGTAGTAGAACGGACTGCAGTATGTATCTGCATATTCAGAACGGATAACCTTGCCTTTCTTGATGCACATGGTATCGCCTGCCGGATTGAAACGTCCAAGTGTGATATAATCATCATCGTTCTCTGTGAAGTCAACCTGCAGTTTTCCACCGAATCCCTGGCCTGTGAATGCCCAGAGTTTGTATGCCAGCGGTTTTGTTCCATAACCGTTCATCTGAAGAGCCGGTACTGCATGGTGGATGCGGAGAAGCTCGTCTGTCTCGTGGTTCGGGTTACCCATGAATGCCGGACGTTTTCCGGCATACTGCATGATCAGCATGGCCATCAATGCGTTAAGGTCTTCCTCACATCCGCTTGGAATTCCCTCGTCTTTCATGATGGAATGACACATACATGGTGTGAATTTACGGTTCTGCGGGATTTCTGTTGTACAGAGCTCATGACATGCGGTTGAGAAAGCGTTGCAGTCATAAATATCCATCATCTTTTTGGCAGCCAGATAATATTTCACGTCATTGATAAACCAGTCTGTGTTTACCTGTGTATCGGTAGATCCTGCAATGATCTTATCTGCAATCGGTTTTGCTTCCTCATCTGTGATCTCATCCATATATTTGAAGATGGATGTAAATGGAAGCTTCACCACTTCAACTCCGTAACGCTGACGAAGGATCTCCGGATCACGGATCAGACTCTGGATTCCGAATGTAGGCTGAGATCCTGCTGTCAGTACAAGCGCCCTTGTATTGCGAACTGCTTTTCTTACCCAGAGAATATGCATGATCTCATTCACATCCTGAAGATCCATACATACATATGCCTCTACTCCGATGGAACGGCAGTATGCTGCAAAATCAATTCCTTCGTTTCCGTTCTGCCAGATAACGACCGGCTTTCCGAAACGCTCAAGCTTAGGAATTCTCCATCCCATGCAGAGGAAGCAATCGATCTCATCAACATCCTCTCCGATTTTTGCAAAAAGGTCTTTATCTACAACAAAAGACTCATTATAGCGGACATCCACAGGCTCCGTGAATTCTACCTCATCAATAACCCCTTGTAATCCCTTAACTGAATTTTTGAATGCCTCATCAGCTGCTTTTGTCTCAGCTTCAACAGTCATATCCTCTTTATGTCCGGCACGACATGGTCCCTCCCAGAAATGTGTATGTGTCAGACATCCAACCAACGGTTTTACTACAAGTTTCATATCCATTGCTTTCTGTTTCATAATAAAAATACCTCTCTTCTCTTTAACATTCCGCATTTTCCAGTTTGTAGTTTTTCCACACACTCGATATATCCTATTATACTGTATGAATCATGGAATTCCTCTTTATTCTTCCGAACAGACTGTACTTTCTTACGATTTTGTGCTATTTTCATATAATTTATATTATTATTCCCATCATTTTTATATGAATTATACAATATTTATTCACCACATTAACCTGAAAAAAATCCGCAAAAAAAGCACCGGAAACGTGGCCGATCCGTTTTTCGGATGGAAGTACATTTCCGGTGCTGTAATCCTGCCCAATACTCAGGTTATCTTATGCCTGAGCCTCTTTCAGCAAAGCAGACATTCGGAATCCGCTTCGCTACTTCCTCATGAACAAAAACAGGATTATGCCTGTTTTTGTTCAAACTGACTGTTATACAGATCCGCATAGAAGCCCTTCCGTGCCAGGAGCTCTTCATGATCTCCCTGCTCAATGATATCTCCATCCTTCATCACCAGGATCAGATCTGCATCCTTAATGGTAGAAAGTCTGTGGGCAATAACAAAGCTGGTCCTTCCCTTCATCAGGTTATCCATAGCCTTCTGGATCTGCATTTCTGTTCTTGTATCAACGGAAGATGTGGCCTCATCCAGGATCAGGATCTTATTGTCTGCCAGGATCGCTCTTGCAATGGTAAGCAACTGCTTCTGCCCCTGAGAAACATTACTGGTTTCCTCATCCAGGACCATCTGATAGCCGCCGGGCTGCTGCATGATAAAGTTGTGGATATGGGCCGCTTTTGCTGCTGCGATCACCTCTTCATCCGTTGCGTCCAGTCTTCCGTAGCGGATATTTTCCATAATGGTTCCGGAAAACAGCCAGGTGTCCTGCAGCACCATTCCGAACATCTCACGGAGATTGCTGCGGTTAAAGTTACGGATATCATGTCCGTCAACCTTGATGCTTCCGCCATTTACATCATAAAAACGCATCAGCAGCTTTACGATCGTCGTTTTTCCTGCACCTGTAGGTCCTACAATGGCGATCTTCTGACCGTCATGCACATCTGCGGAAAAATCATTTACAATGATCTTATCCGGATTATAACCGAATTTCACATGCTCAAACTGTACATTTCCTTCCAGTCCCTCAATGGAATCCGGATTCTCCGGCTGAAGCTCTTCCTCCGGCTCCTCAAGAAATTCAAATACCCTCTCAGAAGCTGCCGCCGAGGACTGTAGAAGGTTTGTAACCTGGGCGATCTGCTGGATCGGCTGTGTAAAGTTACGGATATACTGGAAGAAGGACTGGATATCTCCAACCTCGATAGTTCCTTTGATGGCAAAAAGCCCTCCGAGAAGTGCCACCATCACATATCCCAGATTTCCCACAAACTGCATGATCGGCATCATCATTCCAGAAAAGAACTGTGACTTCCATGCAGACTCATAAAGCTTCTGGTTGTCATGCTCAAATTCCTTCAGCACATCCTGCTCTTTGTTGAATACTCTTACCACATCATGGCCGCCGAAATTCTCTTCCACCTGACCATTTACTTTTCCCAGATACTCCTGCTGTGCCTGGAAATATTTCTGGGAGTGTTTCATTACTTTATTAATGATAAGCATGGAAACCGGCAGGATCAGCACTGCTGCCAGTGTCATCCACACGTTGATGGAAAGCATCATGATAAATACACCGATCAGTGTTGTTACGGATGTGATCAGCTGTGTCATGCTCTGGTTGATGCTCATTTGCAGGGTATCCACATCATTTGTCACCCTGGAAAGGATCTCACCGTTTGTTCTGCTCTCGAAATAATTCATTGGCAGACGGTTGATCTTCTTTGAAATATCCTTTCGGAGATTGTATGTAACATCATTGGAGATCCCCGTCATAACAAATCCCTGGATCAGGGAAAAGCATGCACTTGCCACATACAGTCCCAAAGTCCACAGAAGGATCATTCCGATCTTACCGAAATCAATACCGCCTGTACCGTTTACCTTAGCAACCAGACCATTGAACAGCTCTGTGGTAGCTTTTCCAAGGATCTTCGGGCCTGCAATATTAAACGCTGTACCTGCCACTGCAAAGATAAACATCAGGATAAAACGAAATTTATATCTGCCCATATAGCCAAAGAGCTTTTTCATGGAGTCTTTGAAGTCCTTGGCCTTCTCTGTTGGCTGCATTCCGTGTCCGCCCATCGGACCTCTTCTTCTCTGCTGACTCATGCCAATTCCTCCTCTGATAACTGACTCATGGCAATCTGGCGATATACCTCGCAGGACTTCATCAGCTCCTTATGGCTTCCGATCCCTGCCATATGTCCATCGTCCAGTACAAGGATCTTATCTGCATTTAAGATCGTACTGATACGCTGTGCCACGATAATGGTTGTTGCTTCTTTTGTATGTTCTTTCAGCGCTTTTCGAAGTGTGCTGTCTGTTTTGAAATCCAGTGCGGAAAAGCTGTCATCAAAGATAAAGATCTCCGGATCTTTTGCGATAGCTCTGGCAATGGAAAGCCTCTGCTTCTGTCCACCGGAAACATTGCTTCCTCCCTGTGCGATCGGAGTCTTATATCGCTCCGGCTTGGTGTCGATAAACTCCGTAGCCTGTGCAACCTCTGCTGCTTTTTTCACTGCATCTTCCGAAATCTCTGTCTTTCCGTAACGGATATTGGAATCAATGGTTCCTGAGAAAAGTACACCCTTCTGCGGAACATAACCGATCCTGTCACGGACATCCTTCTGTGTCATTTTCCGGACATCCACGCCATCCACTTTCACAGATCCTTCTGTTGCATCATAGAAACGCGGGATCAGATTGATCAGTGTACTCTTACCACTTCCTGTACTTCCGATGATCGCTACTGTCTCACCTTTTTCTGCCTTGAAGGAAATGTCTGTGATAACATTCTCTCCTGCCTCCGGATATGCGAAGCTTACATGATCAAATTCTACAGTCCCCTTCACATCCTGGGAAGGCTGTACCGGATCCTCCGGATCCTGGACACTGACTTCTGTCTCAAGCACCTCGTTGATACGGCGTGCAGATACATTTGCTCTCGGCAGCATGATAGACATTGCTGTGATCATCAAAAATGACATGATGATCTGCATTGCATACTGGATAAACGCCATAACATCACCAACCTGCATGCTTCCGCTGTCTACTGCATAAGAACCGCTGTAGATGGTCAGTACGGAAACTGCGTTCATGATCAGCATCATCACCGGCATCATAAATGTCATACAACGGTTTACAAAGAGGTTTGTCTTCGTCAGAGTGATATTTGCATCCTCAAAACGCTCCTCCTCGTGTTTCTCCCGGCTGAATGCACGGATAACCGGAATACCGGTAAGGATTTCTCTTGTTACCAGGTTCAGCTTATCTACCATGGTCTGCAGGGCTGTAAATTTCGGCATTGCGATCCTGAACAGCATTGCCATAAATGCCATGATCAGTACAATGGCCACCCCAAGGATCCATGTCATGGAGGAATCTCTCTGAAGCACGCGGATCACACCACCGATTCCAAGGATCGGCGCGTAAAGCACGATACGGAACATCATAGCCATTACCTGCTGGATCTGCTGGATATCGTTCGTGCATCGTGTAATCAGGGATGCTGTTGAAAACTTATGGTACTCTCTGCTGGAAAAACCTATGACTTTGTTATAAACCAGCCCACGGAGATCATGTCCCATAGATGCAGCAACTCTGGATGAAAGAAATACCACACATACTGCAGCCATCATGGTGACCAGTGCCATCAGCACCATGCGGATACCTGTTGCTTTCATGTAATCCATCTGTATGGCATCCACATCTTCACCCATAGCTTCATATTCTGCACGAACATAGGAAACACCTGCCTGTGTGATGATGGATTCCTGCATCTTGTCGATCTTTTCTCCGACCTGGTCCTTCATAGCAGCCAAAGCCTCTGCCGGCATCTGAGAAAGAGCCGCCAGTGGATCCGTCCCTTCCGGGATTCCCATTTTTGCAAGAGCTGCCTTTGATTCCTCACTGTCGGACGTCAGAGTAGAAACGATCACCATCGGTTTGCCGAAGATATCGTTGAGTTCTTCTCTGTCTTCTTTGGAGATTTTATCCTTTAATACCAGATCATCTCCCTCTTCCTCATAAAATCCATCCACAGTTTTCGCATCATCCTCTTCCATAAACAGCTTCAGACTGTCCATAGACGTCTTTCTGATCTTCTCAGGAACACTGTCTTCAATACCGTTCTGCTGAATTCCCACATTAATGATATTTGATGTGTAATTCGGCAGAGACAGATCACAGTATGCCTGAAGAAAAAGAAGCGCAATGATGAGTACGATGTAACCTGCAGATCGTTTCAGATATTTCATCAGTTTAATCACGTTTCTGTTCCTTCCTTTCTGTCATTTCATCCGGATGAAGCTTTTCTATGGCTTCCTCCGGCTGGATCTTTTCGATATTTACAAGGATCTGCTCCAGAAATCTCCGAAGCAGGCACTGTTCCGCCTCACTGAAGCCTTCCATCATCACAGCCTCATTTTTATGGATCCGTTCCAGTGCTTTTGCCTTGATTTCCTTTCCCTTTTCTGTCATGTAGATCCTGGTCACACGCTGGTCCTTTTCATCCGGTTTCTTATAAAGAAAGCCTGCTTTCTCCAGTCTCTGTATCGATACATTTACCGTAGGCGGCTTGATATGCAGGATCTTTGCAATTTCCCGCTGACTCAGGCCATCCCTTCCGGACACAAGCCCCAGAACCGGTATCTGTCCCGGATAAATCCCAAGCTCCTGCATCTGACCAAAGCATTTCGTCATAAAATAACGGTCTACCTTCATAAACAGAGATAAAAAGCTGCTCTGCCTTTCTTTCTCATCTTCCTCCTTACAAAACACGCTGTCACTCCTCTCTCATCCGATCAGACACCTGCTCTTTGTTAATGATATACGAAGCAGTGATCTTCTTTTTTAATTAGTCGGCTAACTATATATAATATACATCTGCACAAAAAATGCAACTGGTTTTTGTGAATTTTACACTTTTTTAAGATTTACAGCTTCTTTAATTTCCACCTGAAATCTATTAATTAATTTGTTAAACTAATTTATTTTCTGCTGTTTTTCCTATTTTTCCACAAAAAAATACCCGCTTCGTTTTTTTATTCGAAACGGGTACTTCTTTCTGTTCCTGATTTTCTTATACAAACTGATTCACAGCCGGATCATAAGCATAATCGATCATGTCAAGCTTATCCTCCAGTTCTTTCCTGTTAAGTCCTCTGTCCTCACAGAAGGCATCCAGGGATCTGTAAAAATCCCGCAGCTGTGTATTTACGTAACTTAAAAGCATTACCGGGTCCTTTGGTATCATAATCTGTTTCCATCCTTTTATCTGATATTTATCCAATATTCCAGATGCTGCTGGATAGCTGTCTGATCTGAAATATCAGATTTACTATCTTACCAATTTTATTTTTTGTCAAGAGACAATAAAAAAATTTTTCAGGATTTTTTATTTCTTCAGTATCTGATAAAAATATTCCATTCCTTGTCCCAAAAAAGAACTGCCTAGTTCCGATTTTCATCCTGAAATGAATTTCTATCAGAACCGACAGTTCTTTTCCTTGTCAATCTATCATAACTTTATGGAGTTATTTTTTACTTCGTGCTGACGGTAAACGCTCCGTCCTTCACATCCAGCACAATGGTATCTCCCGCATGTACATCACCGGAAAGGATCTTCTTGGCTGTCAGTGTTTCCACGTAATTCTGGAGATAACGCTTCAGCGGACGTGCACCGTAAACCGGATCATATCCGTTGTCCACTACCATCTGTTTGGCAGCATCTGTAAGCTCCAGGGAAAGTTCCTGGTCAGCCAGACGGTCACTGAGTTCTTTTACCATCAGATCTATGATCTTGCCAATGTTATCCTTGGTCAGCGGCTTGAACATGATGATCTCATCCAGACGGTTCAGAAACTCCGGACGGAAGTGTCCACGGAGATCTCCCATAACCTGCTCCTGTGCCTCCGGTTTGATATCTCCCTTCTCGTCGATACCGTCAAGAAGATACGGAGAACCAATGTTGGAAGTCATAATCAGGATCGTATTCTTGAAGTCAATGGTACGTCCCTGGGAATCTGTGATACGACCATCATCCAGCACCTGCAGAAGCACATTGAATACATCCGGGTGAGCCTTCTCGATCTCATCGAAAAGAACAACGCTGTACGGTTTTCTTCGAACAGCCTCTGTCAGCTGACCGCCTTCCTCATATCCGACATATCCTGGAGGCGCTCCGATCAGACGGGACACGGAATATTTCTCCATGTACTCACTCATATCGATACGTACCATATTCTGCTCATCATCAAACAGTGTTGCAGCCAGAGTCTTGGCAAGCTCTGTTTTACCAACACCGGTTGGTCCAAGGAACAGGAAGGAACCGATCGGCTTTGTGGGATCCTTGATTCCGGCTTTGGAACGAAGGATCGCATCTGTTACAAGACGGACACCCTCATCCTGTCCTACTACACGTTTGTGCAGCTCATCCTCAAGGCCCAGCAGCTTGGTTCTCTCACCTTCTGTCAGCTTGGTTACCGGAATACCGGTCCATCTGGAAATGATACGAGCAATCTCATCATCTGTGACAGCCTCATGTACCAGGCTTCTGTCACTCTCTTTAACCTGCTTCTCCTCAACTTCCAGCTGCTGCTGAAGCTTCGGCAGCTCGCCGTACTGCAGCTCTGCTGCTTTCTCCAGATCGTAATTCTGTTTTGCTTTCTGGATCTGTTTATTGATATCCTCGATCTGCTCACGTAATTTCTGAAGCTTCTCTACGGAATGCTTCTCATTATCCCACTGAGCTTTCTGGGTATTAAAAGTATCTCTCAGCTCTGCAAGTTCTTTCTGCAGATCAGCCAGACGCTCTTTACTTAAGTTGTCAGTTTCTTTTTTCAGGGCAGACTCTTCAATCTCCAGCTGCATGATCTTACGTCTCTGCTCATCCAGCTCTGTAGGCATGGAATCCAGCTCCGTCTTGATCAGCGCACAGGCCTCATCAACAAGGTCGATTGCCTTATCCGGGAGAAAACGGTCTGTAATGTATCTGTGTGAAAGTGTGGCAGCTGCAACCAATGCACTGTCTGTGATCTTAACACCGTGGAATACCTCATATCTTTCCTTCAGGCCACGGAGAATGGAAATGGTATCTTCCACTGTCGGCTCATTTACCATAACCGGCTGGAAACGACGGGCAAGTGCAGCATCCTTCTCAATGTACTGTCGGTACTCATCCAGAGTTGTTGCACCGATACAGTGCAGCTCACCTCTGGCAAGCATAGGCTTCAGCATGTTTCCTGCGTCCATGACGCCATCTGTTTTACCTGCACCCACGATCAGATGAAGCTCATCGATAAACAGAATGATCTGTCCTTCGCTCTTCTTCACTTCCTCAAGTACCGCTTTCAGACGTTCCTCAAACTCACCACGATACTTGGCACCTGCAACCAGCGCACCCATATCCAGGGCAAAAATCTTCTTATTCTTAAGACCTTCCGGTACATCTCCTGCCACAATACGCTGTGCCAGTCCCTCGATGGCTGCTGTTTTACCAACGCCAGGCTCACCGATGAGAACCGGGTTGTTCTTGGTCTTACGGGAAAGAATACGGATAATATTCCGGATCTCCGCATCACGGCCGATCACCGGATCAAGCTTCTGGTTCTTCGCCTTCTCCACAAGATCCTCACCGTATTTATTCAAAGTATCATAGGTTGCCTCCGGGTTGTCACTGACAACTCTCTGATTTCCTCTGACTGTAGAAAGTGCCTGAAGAAAACGCTCTCTGGTGATTCCAAACTCATTGAAGATCTTCTTCATGCTCAGGCTCGGATTCTTCAACATGGAAAGAAACAGATGTTCAACAGAGACATACTCATCTCCCATAGCCTTCGCTTCATCCTCAGCACTGACCAGTGCCTTGTTCAGATACTGGCCAAAATGAAGCTGTCCACCGGAAACTTTAACTTTGGCATCCAGTGCTTTCTTTACTGTGTCAATAAAATATTCCTTCTGGATCTCCATCTTCTCGATCAGCTTGAGGATCAGGCTGTCCTCCTGTGTCAGCAAAGCATACAGAAGGTGTTCCTCTTCGATCTCCTGATTGCCATATTCATAAGCAATCTTTTCAAGATCCTGGACAGCCTGTACGGATTTCTGTGTAAATTTACTGATATTCATAGGCTTTCCTCCTATTCTATGAAAAGCATTTCCAATATTCGCATACCGGAAATGCTGTGCTTTTTTCTTGTTCTAGGAGAAATATAACACTATTTGTTAGCACTGTCAAGAGGTGAGTGCTAATTTTTGTGTTATTTTTTTGCAACCGTAAAATGAAAAACTAATTTCCGCCTTTAGCCCTTTATGCTCTTTTATTGGAAGGTGTTTCTTTACGAGCTCAAGTTTCAACTCCTTACTATACTGTTTCCTAGACATAAAAATATGCTCCTCATATGATAGATTTTTGGATATTTCCATTGTCTACCATATGGGGAGCATATCAATCCAACGTAAGCGTCCAATAAGAGGGTGTATCGAAATTTCTGGCTGTTGCATGTAAACTATTGATTAGAGTTTTGGGAGTTGACTCTAAAAACTCTAAATCTAATCTAAGGAGCAGGCTTATGG